>NZ_CP110341.1:2400000-2735419 GCF_026013965.1 Brevibacterium sp. JSBI002 | reverse complement strand
ACCTCGGTGAGTGAACCCGTGGTGCCGAAGACCTTCTGCAGGCGCTGGTAAGGCACGCCGCGTTCGATGATCGAGGTGATCGAGTGCAGCTCGTCGACACAGCCGAGGCGTTCGGCGACGGGCGAGAGCCGCTCGATCTCATCGGCGAGGCATTCGGTGACGAGACGCTCGTCGGCCGCGGCGTTCTCGATGATGATCGCGTCCATGCCGTAGCGGGCGGCGCGCCATTTGTTCTCGTTGTGGAACCAATCGGGCATCGTCGGCAGGGTCTCACCGGCGTCGAGGCGCTCGGACATGTCATCGACGAGGCACTGGATGAACGCAGTGACCGCGAGGATCTCCTCAAGCGTCGGCAGTCCGTCGCAGACACGGACCTCGACGGTGCCCCAGTGCGGTGCGGGGCGGATGTCCCAGCGGATCTCGTTGATGTTGTCGATGATGCCGGTGGTGAGCATATCGTCGACGTACTTCTCGTAGTCCGCCCACGCATCGAACTGGAACGGCAGACCGGCCGTCGGCAGCTGTTGGAACATCATCGCCCGGTTCGAGGCATAGCCGGTGTCCGTGCCTCCCCAGAACGGAGACGACGCGGACAGTGCCTGCAGGTGCGGGACATAGGCGAGCAGTGCGTTGACGATCGGCAGCACCTTGTCGCGCGAGTCGATGCCGACGTGGACGTGGACACCGAAGATCAGCATGTTCCGGCCCCACCACTGGGTGCGATCGACGAGTTCGAGATAACGGTCCTTCGCCCGGACCTCCTGCGACTGCCACTGCGCGAACGGGTGGGTGCCCGCCGACATGAGTTCGACACCGCGTGCCTCGGTCAGCTTCCGCAGCGCCCCGATCGAGGTGGCCAGATCCTCAGCGACGGTCGACACCTGGCTGTGCACGCCGGTGACGAGCTCGATGGTGTTCGTCAGCATCTCTCCGACGATGTGCTTCTCGTATTCGGGCGCATGCTCGGCCACATCCGCCAACAGAGTCTCGGCGGCCGGGGTCAGATCCAGGCTGCGAGAATCCAGCAGAGCCAGTTCCCACTCGACACCGAGGGTGGAGCGGGGAGAGCGTGCGAAATCGACCATGATCCGATCATAATCGCGCACGCCCGATTCCCCTGACTCAGCGGCGACTTTCGAGCTGTGTGATGCCCCGCATCCCCGCCGAGGCGGCCCCACCCTCCCGGGGTGCGCTCGCCTTCGTCGCCCCGCCGGTCACGCGGCGCACCGATCACGCGGCGCGGCGTGCGTCCTCGGCCAATCGGCTGCCCGAATCGGTGTCGAAGAGGTGCAGGCGCGCCGCATCGGGAGCGACGCGCACGGTGTCCCCGCGACGGATCGTCGACCGACCGGCGACACGCGCCACGACCGTCTTCTCGCCCGAGGCCAGGACTGCTCGACCGTGGACGTAGGCATCGGCGCCGAGCTCCTCGACGAGATCGACGGTGACCTCGAGGCCTTGCGTCTCGGTGACCTGCAGATCCTCCGGGCGGATGCCGACGGTGACCGTCTCACCGGTGACCTGGTCCCGCTGCTGCGCAGTCAGGGACAGCTCGACATCGCCGAGGCGCAGCGACGTGCCCTCGACCGGCACGTCGACGAGGTTCATCGCCGGCGAGCCCATGAAGCCCGCGACGAAGAGGTTCGCCGGTCGGTCGTAGAGGTTCGCCGGAGTGTCCACCTGCTGCAGGCGGCCGTCGGCGAGGACCGCGACCCGGTCGCCCATCGTCATCGCCTCGACCTGATCGTGGGTGACGTAGACGGTGGTGACGCCGAGGCGGCGGGTCAGGGAGGCGATCTGCGCGCGGGTCTGCACCCGCAGCTTCGCATCGAGGTTCGACAGCGGCTCGTCCATGAGGAAGACCTGCGGGGACCGGACGATGGCACGCCCCATCGCCACTCGCTGTCGCTGCCCGCCGGACAGCGCCTTCGGTTTGCGGTCGAGGTACGGCTCCAGGTCGAGCAGGCGGGCTGCCTCCTCGACGCGCTGATCGCGTTCCTGCTTGGCGACTCCCGCGATCTTCAGGGCAAAGGCCATGTTCTCGCGCACGCTCATATGCGGGTAGAGCGCATAGTTCTGGAACACCATCGCAATATCGCGTTCCCTGGGGGAGAGGTCCGTGACATCGTGGTCGCCGATGCGGATGTGCCCGGAATCGACGGGTTCGAGCCCGGCGAGCATGCGCAGGGTCGTCGACTTCCCGCAGCCCGAGGGGCCGACGAGGACGAGGAACTCCCCGTCGGCGATGTCGAGGCTGACCTCGTCGACGGAGGGCTTGAGTGCCTCGGGGTATTGACGAAGTGCTTTGTCGAAGGTGACTGTGGCCATTGTTCTCAACCTTTCACGGATGCGTGCGCACCCGAAGATCCACGGTGATCGGTCAGTGATTGATCGGACGATGAGCGTTGGGAGGAAGAGAGCTCGGACGATGAGCGTTCGGTCATAGAGGGTTCTGACGAAGTTGTTTCGGACGTCGTGTGGCCCGGCGAGACGGTGTTTGCCGTCTGCTGTGCAGCCGTCTGCGCCGCAAAGAACCGGTACTGCTGACGCACCCGCGATGGCCGCGGATGCAGAGTGGCGACGAGCTCGACGCTCCAGTCCGGCAGGCTCCCCGACAGCGTCCACGCCGCCTGCCGGGCCGCACCGATGGCAACGTATTCGGCTTGCTCGGGAACGTCGATGGGCACGGTGAAGATATCGCGGGCGACCTCACGGACGGCAGGATTGCGTGCCGCCCCGCCGATGAGGAGCAGCCGTCCGGCCTCCAGCCCCTGCGCCTGCACCGCATCGAGCCCGTCGGCCAGACCGCACAGCATTCCCTCGACGAAGGCACGGGCGACGTTCTCCGCCGCGGAGTTCGCCAAGGTCATCCCCTCGAGGCGGGCCGTGGCATCGGGCAGGTTCGGGGTGCGCTCGCCCTCGAAGTACGGCACGAGCGTGAGCCCGTCCGCTCCCGGCCGAGATGCCAGCGCGAGGGCCGCGAGTTCGTCGTGGCTGACCCGCAGCAGCTTCGCCGCCGAATCGAGGACGCGGGCGGCGTTGAGCGTGGCGACCAGCGGCAGGCGCCCGCCGTCGGCCGAGGCGAAACCGGCGACCGCGCCGGACGAATCGGCGATGGGCAGGTCGGTGGTGCCGAAGACCGTGCCGGACGTTCCGATCGAGATGACGAGATCCCCCGAGGTGACCCCGAGTCCCAGCGCCGCGGCCGCATTGTCGCCGGCCCCGGGGCCCACGAGGATTTCGTCCGGGCTGTGCCCGGCCGCCTCGTTGGGGGCGAGGACGCGGGGAAGGATGATCGCCGAGGCGGCTTGCCCGTCCCCGTCCCCGTCCACGTCCGGTGATTCCGCCTCCACGTCCGTATCCGCGGCGCACGGCAGGCCCGCAGCCTCACGGGCGGGCGCACCGAAGGCGATGCGGAAGAGATCGAGATCGTAGCCAGGAGCGGAAGGGTCGAAGTAGGCAGTGCCGCTGGCGTCGGATGCGTCGGTGACCAGAGCCTCGAGCACAGGACCGCGGACGGAGACGTCGGCAGGGCCGTAGCCGAGAAAGCGCCAGCTCAGCCAGTCATGCGGCAGGGCGACGGCGGCGACCCGGGCGGCATTGTCCGGTTCGGCATCGCGCAGCCACCGCAGTTTGGCGGCGGTGAAGGAGGCGACGGGCAGGACCCCGGTGCGTGCGACATAGTCGGCGGCTCCGACCTCGGCGATGAGGTCTCTGGCAGCGACCTTGCTGCGCAGATCGTTCCACAGCAGGGCATCGCGGATGACGCGGCCCTCGGCGTCGAGGGCGACGAGTCCATGCTGCTGACCGCTGATGCTCAGCCCCGCGACATCGTCGAGTCCGCCGGCAGCCGCGATCGCCTCCTGCAGGGCCGTCCACCAAGCTTCGGGATCGACCTCGGTGCCGGGAGGGTGCGGAGCCGAACCGGTGCGGATGATGTCACCGGAGTCCGGATCGGCGATGACGACCTTGCAGCTCTGGGTCGAAGAGTCGACACCGGCGACGAACCTGCGAGCCGTGCTCATCGGAACTCCTCCTCAGCTGGCGCGGCACCGGGGTCGGCCGCCTCGGCGAGGATCTCATCGGCCAACGCACGGTCGATGACCGCGATATCGAGGATCCCGGCGGCACAGGCGGCACGGACCGCGCGGGCGCGCTCGGCTCCACGGGCGACTCCCACGGTCGTCGAAGCGCGGCGGAGCTGATCGAGGGTGACGGCGATGACGCGATCGTCGATCGTGGTGACATCGGTTCCGTCGGCGGCGAAGAGACGTCCGGACACCTCGGCGATGGCACCGTCGGCGATGCCGGCCTGACGCTGGGCGGGGGAGCACTTCTCCCACACCGAGGACAGACCTTCGGCCCAGGAGGCCACGGAGACCACGGCGAGGTCGAGGTCATCGGCGGCGGCCAAGGTCCCGGAGATCTCGGGCAGGGCCCGCAGGTCAGCGGCGGTTCCGGCCTCTGTGACAAGCAGCGGGGCAGGCAGGCGGACCATGCTCACGGCTGGATCCTGACCCAGCCGGGTGAAGATCTCCGAGCTGGGACGGTGCGATTCCAGCTGCAGCGCCCCGGCGAGCTGGACGATCGTGCAGCGGGGCAGGGCCGGGGTGAACGCGGCCGCGGAATCCAAGGTGCGCGACCAGGACAGGCCGATGCGCATCCCCGCATGGGCGTGGCGGCCGACCAGCGACAGCGCGGCTCGACCCATCTGCTGGGAGGCCTGGGTCTCGTCGGGGATGTCGACGATGATGACCGAGTCGAGGCCGAGCGCTGCGGCAGCCTGCTCGGCCAGGCCATCGGCTTCACCGGCATCGGCTTCGATGGTGATGGTCACGACTCCGGTGTCGACGGCCTCTTGGAGGAGGCGGGCGACCTGGAACCGGCTGAGCCCGTTCGCCTTGCCGATCTCGACCTTGGACCGCCCCTCGAGGTAGTGATCGCGGGCCAGCTGTGCGAGGAAGCGGCGGTGGCGGGCGGTGGGCACCGTGGACATGGGCCTCCCTTCGGCGTCGACGACTTTGTGTTCGCTCATATGTGAAGTGTTGCACATCTGATTGGTTCGTGACACAGTATTGCACATATGAGCACAGATGCTCATATGATTTTCTCGCAGCGAACCGACGGCGGGCTGCGATCCCGCAAGGACGAGGGAAGGCACAACGATGAAACACCTGATCACGGGCCGGAGAGCCACCTGGGCGGCCATCGGCATGGTGGGAGCACTGGCATTGTCCGGCTGCGGTGGTGCCGGCGGCAGCTCGGCCGGGGGCGGCGGCGACGAAGTCAACGTCCTCATGGTCAACAACCCGCAGATGCAGGACCTGCAGAAGCTCACGGCCGACCACTTCACCAAGGAAACGGGCATCAAGGTCAACTACACCGTGCTGCCGGAGAACGAAGTGCGGGCGAAGATCGGCCAGGAGTTCGCCGCTCAGGCCGGCAACTACGACGTCGCCTCGATGTCGAACTACGAGATCCCGACCTACGCGAAGAACAAGTGGCTGACGCCCATGGACGAAGGCGTCGTCGATGCCGAGGGCTTCGACCAGGACGACATCCTCGCGCCGATGGCCGAGTCGATGACGGTCGACGACCAGGTCTATGGTGAGCCGTTCTACGGTGAGGGCTCGTTCCTCATGTACCGCACGGACATCTTCGACAAGGCAGGCGTGGAGATGCCGGAGAAGCCGACCTGGGACGAAGTCGCGAAGCTCGCGGCGAAGGTCGACGGTGCCGAGAAGGGCACGAAGGGCATCTGCCTGCGCGGACTGCCCGGTTGGGGTGAGATGTTCGCTCCGCTGACGACAGTGGTCAACACCTTCGGCGGAACCTGGTTCGACGAAGACTGGAACGCACAGGTCGATTCCAAGGAATTCAAGGAAGCCACGAACTTCTACGTCGACCTCATCAAGGACCACGGCGAATCCGGTGCCCCGCAGGCCGGCTACACCGAGTGCCTGACCAACCTGCAGCAGGGCAAGGTCGCCATGTGGTACGACTCGACGGCCGCCACCGGAACCCTCGAGGCCGACGACTCTCCCGTCAAGGGCAAGATCGGCTACGTCGCGGCGCCGGTGAAGGAGACGGAGTCGAGCTCCTGGCTCTACACCTGGGCATGGGGCATCCAGGCCGCAGGCAAGAACCAGGACGCGGCGAAGCAGTTCGTCGCCTGGGCCTCGTCGAAGGACTACGAGGAGACCGTCGCCGAGGAGCTCGGCTGGCAGCACGTGCCGGCCGGCAAGCGGACCTCGACCTACGAGAACCCCGAGTACCAGAAGGCCGCGAAGCCCTTCTACCAGCAGACCGAGGACGCCATCAACTCGGCTGATCCGGTCAGCCCCGGAGTCCAGCCGCGGCCGACGCTGGGAGTCCAGTTCGTGACGATCCCCGAATTCGCGGACCTCGCCACGGGCATCTCCGAAGACGTCAGCTCCGCTATCGCCGGTCGCACCACGGCCGATGCGGCCCTGGAGAAAGGTCAGAAGGAAGCCGAGAAGGTCGGAGACAAGTACAAGAAATGACCGAGCGCCTCGGGGCGGGTGGCGATCGCCCTCCCCGAGGCGGCCCCGGCCCGTCCGCACCGCCTCCTGACCGCACCACCGCCTGACCGCAACCACCCGCCTGACGAAGGATGTTCGAAGTGTCAGCTCCAGCCGCCGAGCGTGCATCGCAGCCGATCTCGCCGCCGAAACCCCGTGCCAAGGACCGATGGCTCAAACGCGCGCCCATGCTGCCGGCGCTGATCTTCGTCATCCTCGTCACTCAGATCCCGTTCGCGATCACGATCATCATCTCGTTCATGAACTGGAACGCCGCCTACCCCGATGACATCAGCTTCGGGACGCTGCAGAACTATGTCACCGTCTTCACCGATGCGAACCTGCTCAAGGCCGTCATCGTCACCGTCGGGCTCACGGTCGGCGTCGTGCTGGCCTCGGCTCTGCTGGGCCTGGGCATCGCCCTGCTGCTCGATCGGAAGTTCATCGGCCGCGGTCTCGTCCGCACCCTGATGATCACCCCGTTCCTCGTCGTCCCCGTCGCCGCCGCGCTGCTGTTCAAGCACGCGATCTTCAACCCCTCGTACGGCCTCATCAACGGACTGCTGACCACCGTGTTCGGGGAGAACGCCCCGCAGCCGGACCTCATGACCTCGAACCCGCTGCTGGGCATCGGGATCGTCCTCGTCTGGCAGTGGACGCCGTTCATGATGCTCATCATGCTCGCCGGACTGCAGTCACGACCCATGGACGTCTACGAGGCGGCCCTCGTCGACGGCGCCGGACCCTGGCAGACCTTCCGCTTCATCACCCTGCCCCACCTGCGCCGATACATCGAACTCGCCGCACTGCTGGGCACCATCTACATCGTCCAGAACTTCGACATGGTCTTCACCATGACTTCCGGAGGACTCGGCACCGCCACCCTGCCGTACGTCATCTACCAGGAGTTCTTCGTCGCTCAGGACTACGGAGTCGCCTCCGCCGTCGGCGTCATCGTCGTCATCGCCTCCCTCATCACCGCGACCTTCGCCCTGCGCACCGCATCGACCCTGCTCAAGGAGGAGAACTCATGAGCACCCCCGACCTCACCGTCGACGCCCACCCCGCACCCGGGGTGACCCCCACCCCGACCGAACCGGGCGGACCCGGATCCGCACAGCCGCCTCGGCGAAAGGCGAACGCACCGAGGCGGCCCGGCCAAGGGCGGGCGGGCAAGATCCTGCTCGGCCTGTTGGCCTGGTTCGTCGGACTCCTGTTCGTCTCACCCCTGCTGTGGATGCTGCTGACCAGCCTGCACGCGGAGACCGACGCCTCGACGAATCCGCCGAGCTACTTCGCTCCGCTGACGCTGGAGTCCTTCGTCAACTTCTTCGGCGGCGGCAACGGCGCGAGCCCGTGGCCGTTCCTCATCAACTCAGCGGTCGCCGCGATCGTCTCGACCCTCATCGTCCTCGTCCTCTCCACGATGGCTGCATACTCACTGGCGATCCGCCGCATCGAACGCTGGTCGGACGTGCTGTTCTTCCTCCTGTCGACGAAGATGCTGCCGATGGTCGCGGGCCTCCTGCCCGTCTACCTCGTCGCGAAATCCTTCGGCATCCTCGACACCTGGCTGCTGCTCATCATCATCTACTCGGCGATGAACATGCCGATCGCGGTGTGGATGATGCGCTCCTTCCTCGCCGAGGTGCCCGTCGAAGTCCTCGAAGCCGCCGAACTCGACGGCGCCCGCCTGCCGCGTGTATTCATGCAGATCCTGCTGCCGCTGACCGCGCCCGGACTGGCCGCGACCGCCCTGATCTGCTTCATCTTCTCGTGGAACGAACTCCTCTTCGCCACCGTGCTCACCTCCACGGCGGCGTCGACGGCCCCCGTGTTCCTCACCAGCTTCGTCACCTCCCAGGGACTGTTCCTGGCGCAGGTGTGCGCGGCGTCGCTCATCATCTCCGTGCCCGTGCTCGTGGCCGGAATCGCCGCCCAGGACAAACTCGTCCAGGGCCTGTCCATGGGAGCCGTCAAATGACCGCATCGACCACCGCGCTGACACTCAATGCCCAGAACCTCGCCGAGGTGGCCGACCACGGCATCGCCGTCCCCTCCTATGATCGGTCGGCCGTGAGCCCCGGCATCGTCCACTTCGGAGTGGGCGGATTCCACCGCGCGCACATGGCGATGGTCCTCGACGACCTGCTTGGGGCTGGGCTCGCCAGCGACTGGGGGATCGTCGGAGCCGGGGTGCTGCCCCACGACGTGGCCATGCGCGATGCTCTCGCCGACCAGGACCACCTGTACACGCTGACGCTCAAACACGCCGATGGAACCAAGGAGCGTCGGGTGATCGGGTCGATCATCGACTACCGGTTCGGGCCCGATGATCCGCAGGGACTGCTCGACCTGCTCACCGATAAGGCGATCCGGATCGTCTCCCTGACCGTCACCGAGGGCGGATACAACGTCAACCCCATCACCGGAGAGTTCATCACCGATGAGCCGACGATCGTCGCCGATGTCGAAGCCGTGAGGGCAGGGGAGCTGCCGGCCACCGTCTTCGGCTATGTCGTCTCCGCTCTGCGCGCACGGCGGGAGGCCGGAGTCGCACCGTTCACCGTGCAGTCGTGCGACAACATCTCGGAGAACGGCGATGTGGCGGCGAAGATGTTCTCTGCCTTCGCTCGCCTCGTCGATGCCGAACTTGCCGAATGGATCGCCGAGTCAGTGGCGTTCCCGAACTCGATGGTCGATCGCATCACCCCAGCCACCACCGACGGCGACCGGGCCGACCTGCTCGCCGACACGGGCGTCACCGATGCCTGGCCGGTCGTCGCCGAGCCCTTCTTCCAATGGGTGCTCGAGGACGATTTCACCTCTGGCCGTCCTCCCTATGAAGAGGCCGGGGTGCAGGTCGTCGACGATGTGCAGCCCTATGAGCACATGAAGCTGCGGCTGCTCAACTCCGGGCATCAGGGGCTCGCGTACTTCGGTCTCCTCGGCGGGTACACCTTCGCCCATGAGGCGATGGCGAACTCGGACATCCCCGTCTACCTGCGCCGATACATGGACGAGGAAGGCACACCGAGCCTGGCGCCGCTGCCCGGAATCGACCTGGACGCCTACAAGGACTCGCTCATCGAACGGTTCAGCAACCCGGAGATCCGCGACACCCTCGCCCGCCTCGGCGCAGAGTCGTCCGACCGGATCCCCAAATGGCTGCTGCCGGTCGTCAAGGACAACCTCGCCTCGGGCCGCCCGATCGAGGTGGCCGCGGCGATCTGCGCCTCGTGGGCTCGGTATGCCGAAGGGCATGACGAATCCGGCGGTCGGTTCACCATCGTCGACCGCTATGCCGACGAACTGCAGGCGGTTGCCGCGACACAGGGAGAGGACCCGCTGGCCTTCGTCCGGCAGGAACAGTTCTTCGGTCCGCTGGCCGAGGAGCCGAGGTTCACCGAACCGTATCTCAAGGCACTGACATCGCTGCACGAACGAGGAGCGAAGGAGACCGCCCGCCGCCTGGCCGCTCACGAAGAACTCTGAACAGGCGGCAAGCTGGCGGGAACGTCTAGCATGGAGACATGTTGCGTTCTCGCCTGAGCCTCCTGGCCCTGACCACGACTCTCGCGCTCGTCGGCTGTTCCGGCGGAGCGTCAGCGCCCGAATCCTCCACGGCCGGACAGAAGTCCTCTGCCGATTCCGGTTCTCAGACCCAAGCGCAGTCCGAAGCCCAGACCGAATCTTCCCTGGACAACCCCGCCGATGCCGATCCGGCCGACTTCAAGGACGAGGCCGCGGACATCGTCGGCGACTTCACCGACGAGGAACTGGCCGGGTCCCTCATCATCGGCACCTGGGAAGGCACCGACACGCAGACCCCGGTGGACATGATCAAGCAGAACCACCTCGGCGGGGTCATCGTCATGGGCTACAACCTGCAGGAGAACCCGACGAAGGACCAGGTCACGGAACTGACTGGTCAGATCTCCGCGGCACGGTCGAAGGGTCAGCCCGTATCGATCGGCGTGGATCAGGAAGGCGGACCGGTGTCACGCCTCGGCACCGCAGCGCTGCCGTTCCCGCCGCTCATGGGCCTGGCCGCGACCGATGATTCCGATCTCATCACCGACGCCACGACCGTGCAGGGGCAGAACCTCACCGATCTGGGCTTCACCATCGACTTCGCTCCGGACTCCGACGTCACGGTCGGGCCGAAGGACAAAGCGATCAACGTCCGCTCGGGCGGCACCGACCACGAGGATGTCGCCGAGGTCGTCGCCGACGCCGTCGAGGGATACCGGTCAGGTGGGGTGTCGAGTTCGGCGAAGCATTTCCCGGGTCACGGCCGCCTCGGCGTGGATTCGCACGAGAGCCTGCCGGTGTCGGAGAAGTCGATCGAGGAGATGGAGGACACGGATCTCCTGCCGTTCAAGTCCGCGGTCAAGGCAGGGGTGCCGATGGTGATGATGGGGCATATCGGGCTGCCCGATGCGAAGACGACGCCCGCGACCCTGAACAAGAAGGCGTACTCGGCGCTGCGGGAGACTCTCGACTATGACGGTGTCATCACCACGGACGCGCTGAACATGAAGGCCGTGCCGCAGAACCTCAACGGCGGAGAGACGGTCAAGGCGCTCGCCGCTGGAGCCGATATCGCTCTCATGCCCCCGGACTCCGGTGCGGCACAGAAGGCGATCGTCCAGGCGATGGGGGACGGGACACTGGAGAAGAAAGACCTCGTCGAGAAGTCCGAACGCGTCGTCGCCGCACAGCTGGCCACCGTCGAGGCTCAGAAGAGCGTGCAGGCCGGGGACTCGGATGCGAAGGATCCGAAGAAGGTCCTCACCGAGGTGGCTGACAAGTCGCTGACCGTGCTCAAGGGCGAATGCTCCTTCACCGGGACCGATTCGATCTCGATCGTCGGCGGCAGCGATAAGGAGAAGTCGGCGCTGAAGGAAGCAGCCGAGGCCGAGGACCTCACCGTCGGATCCGGTGGAACCTCCGTGAGTCTGAGCCCGTCGACCTCCGCCGAGGTGGCCGTAGGCACCGCTGCTCCGTGGACGATGCGCAGCACCGCGGCGAAGTCTGCGGTGACCGCATACGATTCGAACCCGTACGCACTGCGGGCCGTGGCGAAGTGGCTGAAAGGCGACCTCGAGGCATCGGGTCAGCTGCCTGCCGAATACGACGGCAGCGACAATGCTCCCGAATGCGGGTGATCAGACGGTTGTGCTCATGGTGGTGAACGAGCGGCGCACATAAGAGATCCCCTCGCCAGCACTGTGCCGACGAGGGGATCTCTGTGTGTTCGGTTCCGGGGTGGGGCTCAGAGCACGCGGATGTACTGCGCGCCCTGCTGGGTCATCCAATCGACGCTGCGGTAGCTGGTGTCGACCGAAGTGTTGCCGGCGTCGTACATCTTGCCGTCGCCGGCGTAGATGCCGACGTGGCCCGGCGACCAGATGATATCTCCGGCCTTCGCCTCGGAGGCCGAGACGATCTGCCCGGCGCCCTTCTGCGCCGAAGACGTGCGCGGCAGGTCCACGCCCACCTTGCCGTAGACGAATGAGGTGTAGCCGGAGCAGTCCCAGCCGCTGGGTGAAGTTCCGCCCATCACATAAGGCGTGCCGACGTACTGTTTCGCGATGGCGATGACCTGCTCGGCCTTCGATCCGTCCGGGACCTTGACGTCCCCGGATCCCGAGTCCGCGCCGTCGTCCTTGCTCTTGTCGTCACCCGAATCGGAGCCCTCATCGCCGGTGCCGGCGGAGTCATCGTCGGAGTTCTCGCTCGGCTCCTCTTCCGGCTCTTCAGCGGGGGCCGGCTCGGCGACGGGCGTCTCCGGCTCCTCCTTCGGCTCGGGCTTCGGCTTCGGTTTGGGCTTCGGCTTGGGGGCGGCTTCGGCGGTGACGACGTCCGTGTCGACGGTGACTTCAGCCTCCTGATCGCCCATCTTCGAGGCACCGCCGGCATCGATGGTCGGTGTCTGGTTCTTGAATTCGACCGGTGCCTGCTTCTCTGACTCGGCTGCGACCTTCGCCTCGTCGTCGGCTCCCTGCCCGGCGGCGGGGAGAACCGCTGCGGTGAGCAGTCCGCCGCTGGCGGCGACGACTGCGGCACGGCGACCGAATGCGCCGGAGTTCGCTGCGAGCAGTTCGCTCAGTTCGGTCAGTGGTTTCTTGGCCTTGGCGTTCGCGGCGCGGCGGCCATGCTGCTTAGATGCCACGATTTCCTCTCGTTGCCTGTCTGAGTGTGACGATGTCCTCCACTGTAACGAATTCGTGATCTTCTGTCACGTTTTTGTTACAAAAGGATTCGCAAGCAGATTCGAGAGCAAAATTGCTGGTCAGAGGGCTGGGTCTGACGGGAATGGCTGGTGGAGGGCCACAGCTCCGCCTGATTGCGACTGTGATTCAGTGCGCAGTCTCAGCCTTGAATAACGTTTCGTGACATTCGCGAAGTGTGATTCTTGGGTCGATCCGCGGCGTTTTCCACGCTCGAACCACCGTGGATCGACCCAAGAATGCCGGATAATGCTGACGGCGCGGGATCACGTACGGATGCGGTGGTGTGCGCGGTTGCGGTGGTGACTGTACGTCAGGCCCTGGTGGAGACTGTGTGTCAGGCCCCGGTTTCGACCGGTCGTCCGGATCGGATGACCAACCGGACCAGCTCGCGGGGTAGAGGCTGGCCTCGACGCCCAGGGTCGCCAGCGCCAGAGCGTTGTGGCAGGCGGTCACCCCCGAACCGCAGTACACGCCGACGGGACCATCGAGGGCACCCAGGTCGTCGAAACGTTCGCGCAGCAGCGCCTCGGGCAGGAACGTCCCCGCGGGACGTTGTCCGTGGCCGGGGCGCTCTTCGCCCCGGGAATGTGACCGGCCTGCGGATCGAGCGGTTCGGTCTCTCCGCGGAAGCGCTCACCGGCGCGGGCGTCGAGCAGGACTCCATCGAATCCAGCGGCCGCCTCGGCGTCGATGACTGGCAGCTGTCCCGGGCTGATCTCCACGGCACTCGGTGCGACCTCGGGGGAGTCGCCGGTCTCGAGCGTCCCGCCGGCGTCACGGAACGCGGCGAGCCCGCCGTCGAGGACCCGTGCGCTCAGTCCGGCCCAGCGCAGCAGCCACCAGGCCCGGGCCGCGCCGAGGGAGGAGTTGTCGTCATAGACCACGACCTCGGTGCCTTCGTCGATGCCCCAGGAACGCACCGTCTCTCGGAAGGCGTCGGGGCTCGGCAGCGGGTGGCGACCGGCGGTCGGATCGGTGGTGCCGTGGTCGGCGAGCTCCGTGTCGAGATCGACATAGAGGGCACCGGGGATGTGTCCGGCGGCGAAGTCGTCGCGGCCATCGGGTTTCGGCAGGGTCCAGCGGACGTCGAGCAGCCTCGGCGCTGGGGAGTCGGCCATTCGGGTGAGCAGTTCATCGGCACTGATGAGAACGTCGGAGCGGGACAATTCGATCTCCTTTGGGGCAGATATCTTCACGGGCAGGTTGAAAGCCTCACATCGGTTGGGTGAGCAGCACGACGTGCTTATCGCCGAGCCGGGTGAATACGAGTGTGGCTTTGTCGCCCGTGGGCAGTTTGAGTTGGCGTCGGACCTGGTCGGGCACGATGTCGGCACCGCGTTTCTTGATCACGACCGAGCCGATTCCGCGAGAGATGAGCTCCTTGCGCAGGCTCGGGATCTTCGCGGGCAGAACGTCGACGACCTCGTAGGCGGTGACACCTGCGGCGGCCGGGCCGTTCGGTTCGACATCGGTGGTCAGATACGCGATCTTCGGGTGGAGTCGGCGGGCCTGCAGCGGCGCGCACAGGGCCGCGACGAGTCCGGCACGCACGATCGCGCCGTCGGGTTCGAGCAGATATTTCCCGAGATCCCCGATGCCCGGCTCGTCCTCGTGCGGCAGGTTGTCCTCATGGACGAGGAGGGCGCGTTCGCCCATGACGAGGGCCCCGCGGCCGGGTCGCTGCCGGGCCGTACCGAAGTAGAGGCAGACCTCGACGACCTCGCCGTTATGGGAGACCCACTGAGCTTCGGCATCGTCGGGAACGAGGTCGTGGTCGAGCGCCGGGCCGAGTTTCACCCCGGCCGCCTTCGCCGCACCCGCCTGCTCGATCACCCATGACAGAGAGGGGGAGAACGCCTCGGGGTCGGTGATGCGGGCGGTCGATCCGCGCTTGTCGGCCTTGCCGACGGTCCGCCGGGCCGGATCGAACCAGAGGGCATCGAATCCGCCGAGGTCGACCTCCTCGGCGCGTGCGTGTTCGACGGCGGCATCGGGCAGATGACGGAGGTTGAAGGCAGCGATGGCGGCGGTGACCTCGTCGGCATCGACGGCCGAGACCTGCGCGCCCATTCCGGCGAAGGCGACCGAATCCGCGCCGATCCCGCATCCGAGATCGGCGATGCGGAACGACTCGCCCTCGGCCACGTCGCCGATGAGGCGACGCGCATGATGAGCGGCGACCGGCAGCCGCGTGGCCTGGGCCAGCCCGTCACGGGTGAAGAGCATATCCTCGGCGAAGGGACCGAGCTTCGCTGCCGCCTCCTGGCGCAGCCGAGCCTGAGTGAGCAGGGCCGCGGTCACCTCGGCGGAGTAGCCCTCCTTGCGCAGAGCCGTGGATCGGGCGAGCTCATCGCCTGCGAGGTCGTCGATGCGGTCGAGACGTTCGAGGACGGCGACGTCGAGCAGTTCGGTCAGTGTCTGCGGATCCATAGGCTTCACCCTATCGTCTGCACGGTGAGGCATACCCCTCGCCGAGGCGGTCCACCCGAACCGCCGCGCCGCTGAGGTGATTGTGACGGCTGGGTGGTGCGGTAAGTTGTTGGCTGTGACGTTATTGACCGCCCGCGATATCCGCGAATTAGCCGCTGACATCGATCTGCGCCCAACGAAGCAGAAGGGCCAGAACTTCGTCATCGACCCCAATACCGTGCGCTCGATCGTCACCGCCGCAGGTCTCGAAGAGAACTCGAACGTCGTCGAAATCGGTCCGGGACTCGGTTCGCTCACCCTCGGCCTGCTCGAAGCAGGTCACAGGGTCACCGCGGTCGAGATCGACGAACTGCTCGCGCAGAAGCTGCCGAGCACCGTCGACAGGTTCGCCGGCAGTGAAGCCCCGTTCCAGCTGGTCAACGCCGATGCACTCCGCGTCACGACGCTGACCACGCCGCAGCACACCACCGAACCCGCGACCGACAAGCCCGATGCCGGCGAGAATCGACCCGACGCCCTCGTGGCGAACCTGCCCTACAACGTGGCCGTGCCCGTGCTGCTGCACTTTCTCGAGACCTTCCCGAGCCTGACCACTGTCCTCGTCATGGTCCAGCTCGAAGTCGCCGAACGCCTCGCCGCCGCACCCGGCTCCCGCACCTACGGCGTCCCCAGCGTCAAGGCCCAGTGGTACGGGGACGTGCAGCTGGCGGGCAAGATCGGGAAGAACGTGTTCTGGCCGGCACCGAACATCGACTCCGGACTAGTCCGCATCGACGTCACCCGCACCGACCGCGACCCGGCCGTGCGCAGCCGCCTCTTCACCCTCATCGACGCCGCCTTCGCCCAGCGCCGCAAGACCCTGCGCGCAGCCCTGTCCGGGTGGGCCGGCAGTCCCCAGCAGTCCGAAGATCTGCTGACAGCTGCCGGAATCGACCCGAAGACCCGCGGCGAGGCGCTCACCGTCGCCGACTTCCAACGACTCGCCGCCGTTGCCGTCGACGGAAACGGAGCCGGTGACTCCTCCGTCAGCGACGCCTCCGCACCGGCCGCGCCCGCCGAGGATCCCTCACCATGACCGTCCCGCTGCATCCGCGCATGACGATCCCGGCCCCAGTGAAAGTGCAGGCGCCGGGAAAGATCAACATTCACCTCGGTGTGGGGGCGGCGAACGACGGATATCACGAGCTCGCGACCGTATTCCAAGCGCTCAACCTCGGCGAGACCCTCACCCTCATTCCGGGCGGGACACGAACGATCATCGTCCAGGGCCGCTACGCGGATGCCGCGGTTCCACGCGATGACTCGAACTTCGCCAGACGTGCCGTCGACCTCCTCATCACCGCGCTCGAAGGCGACCGTGACGTCGGCGTGCTGCGCGACCTCGACATCGTCATCGACAAGCAGGTGCCCGTGGCCGGCGGAATGGGCGGGGGATCGTCCGACGCGGCCGCCGCCCTCGTCGGAGCAGCCCACCTCGTCGGCGGAGTCGATGAGACGATCCTCCACGAATGCGCGGTCGCCGTCGGAGCCGATGTCGCATTCCTCCTGCTCGGGGGCACGGCCATCGGCCACGGTCGCGGGGAGAAGCTGAGCCCCGTGCTCACCCGCGGAACCTTCCACTGGGTGATGGCCACCTCGGCGTCGCCCCTGCCCACCCCGGATGTCTATGCTCGTTTCGACGAACTCAATCCCGAACCGGCGCCCGCGACGGTCCCCGATCAGGTGCTCACGGCGCTCGCCGCCGGCGAACCGGACTCGCTGGCGGAATTCGCGGCGAACGACCTCACCGAGGCGGCCGTGTCCTTCATGCCCGAAATCGCCGAGGTGATGGAGGCCGGCCGGGACGCCGGAGCCGTCCTGCCCCTGCTCAGCGGATCGGGGCCGACCATCGGATTCCTCGCCCGTGACGCCCACCACGCCCTCGACCTCGCCGTGCTCCTGCAGGCCACGAGAGGCGTCAACGAAGCGCTGCGCACCACCGGGCCCGCCCCCGGAGCGCATATCGTGGACGAACGCTGACCGTCCAAATCGGGCCCGGAGAATCGCGGCAGGCCCGATGAAACGCTGCGCGACCCGCTCATCACCGAGGAGAGCGGCAAGGCTCTGCTGCCGGGCAAGGGGATGGCCTATGTCCAGGGCTTCCATGCGATCGCGGTGGGGGCGGTCGAACCCGGTTGGGGCATCGACCTCGGGGCGCTCGCAGGAATCTGGCGGGCCGGGTGTATCATCCTGGCCGAGCATGATCGCTTGGGTTCGCACACCTGAGTGCGCACTGAGCGTCCCGGGACCTTCCATACGTTGTGGTCGGGGGATCGCATCGAAGTCGAAGTCTGATCGTCGGGCCGCCTCGGTGACGGGGCACCTGACCGAATGGGCCGCCTCGGCGAGGGTCACTGCGGTCTCACTGATCGGCTCCGGTGGCCCGGATGGCGGACTGTCGATATGTTAGAGCCATGACTTTGCCACACGAAGATGTTGACCCGGACGGACTGCTCGAATACTCGGTGGTCTTCACCGACCGATCGCTCAACCACATGTCGCAGCGGTTCGTGTCCGTGATGCAGGAGATCAACCGGATCCTGCGCTCGGCCTACGATGCCGATTCCGCTGCCATCGTCCCCGGCGGCGGCAGCTACGCCATGGAATCCGTTGCCCGTCAGGTCGCCACCGGCAAGAAGGCGCTGATCGTGCGCAACGGTCTGTTCTCCTTCCGCTGGTCGCAGATCCTCGACGCCGGAGCCATCGCCTCGGAGACGACCGTGCTCAAGGCCTCCCCGGACAGCGCCGAGCACCAGTCGCCGTGGTCACCGGCCCCCATCGCCGAGGTGGTCGCCGCCATCGAGCGCGAGAAGCCCGCTGTCGTGTTCGCTCCCCACGTCGAAACCGCCTCGGGGATGATCCTGCCCGGTGACTACGTCCGCCAGGTTTCCGAGGCCGTGCACGCGGTCGGCGGAATCTTCGTTCTCGACTGCATCGCCTCGGGCGCGGTGTGGGCGTCGATGAGCGACCTCGGGGTCGATGTGCTCATCTCCGCTCCGCAGAAGGGCTGGAGCGGATCGCCGTGCGCCGGCTACGTCATGCTCAGCAAGGCCGGCCGCGCCGCCGTGGAGGCATCGACCTCGACGAGCTTCGCGATGGACCTGAAGAAGTGGCTGTTCATCGCCGACGAATACGAAGAAGGCCGTGCGCCGTACCACGCGACGATGCCCACCGATGCTCTCGCGCACAATGCCAAGCTCATGGCCGAGAGTGAGGAGCGCGGCTTGGACAAGCTCGCCGCTGCGCAGGCCGAACTCGGACAGCGCGTGCGCGCGGTCTTCGCCGAACGCGGACTGCCCTCGGTGGCTTCGGACGAGTTCGCCTCGCCGAGCGTGGTCGTCGTCCACACCGACAACCCGAAGCTCGCCACCGGCGCCGGCTTCAAGGAAGTCGGCGTGCAGATCGCTGCCGGCGTGCCGCTGCAGTGCGATGAACCCGAGGACTTCTCGAGCTTCCGCATCGGCCTGTTCGGACTCGACAAGCTCGGCGACATCGACGGCACGATCTCGCGCCTCGAGGCTGCTCTCGACTCGATCGGCGTGACCGCCGAAGCCTGAGCATCACGCACCGTAACCGGCACTGCCTACAGGCAGAACGCTGGGAAGCATCACGCACCGACAGTGCCACTGCCTACCGGTAGTCGCAACACATACAATCAGCGCCATAACCTCCCGTTCCTGCGAGGGGTTATGGCGCTGACTGTATGTGGTGGCCCTGACGGTGAGGGGTGCTCAGAACCCTCGTCCGCCGAGCGGTGAGCAATGCTCACTCGTCTCCGGACACGGAAATCGGTTGAGGTCACATTTCGGAAGCAGTCGCCGCGGGTACTGAACGGTCTCGCGCGGCTCTTGTGCCTGAAGTGTCGGGTCGATCCACGGTGGTTTCCGACTTCAGAACACCGCGGATCGACCCAACAATGCAGATGGCCGGTGCTCTGTGGCCCGCGGCGCCCTTCCCACGGCATGCGTGGACAGCCGCGTGCAACGCCTCCTCGGCGCGCCTCAGGCAGTGTCTCCCAGGGCGACGACGTTGTCGGCGAGCCGTTCGTTGCTGCCGTACATGAAGTGGTTGGCCATGTTCTCGGAGAAGCGGCTGGCATCGGTGGTCAGTCCGACCGCCTCGGCAACCTCGCGGATGTGCATCGGGGTCGCTCCGCAGCACACTCCGATGTAGTTGACGCCCAGGTCAAAGGCTTCCTTGGCGAACGCGCCGATCTCGTAGCGGTTGGTCTGCAGGGGATCAAGAGCGGTGGGGAACGTGCGTCCGTGCGGGGAGGCCACCTCGGCGCGGGGGTCGGAGAGGTTGAAGAACGTCGGCTCCTCCTCCGTGGTGCGGTAGGGGATCGGCAGGGCGCCGACGTGACAGGACACGGACGCGCGGATCTCCTTGAGCCACGGCAGCATCGTCGCGGGACCGCGGAAGCAGTTGAGGCCGACGACGTCGACGCCGAGCTGCTCGAGGCGCTGCGCGGTCTCGACGATCCCGACCCCGTCGGCCATCTCCTGGAAGGCCATCGGGGCGAGGGTGAGGACGACGGGCAGGCCGCTGACCCTGGCGATCTCGGCGGCCGCGATGGCCTCACCGGCGAAGTAGAAGGTCTCGCCGATGATGAGGTCGGCACCTTCCTCGACCGCCCAGGCGACCGTTTCGGCGAACATCGCCCGCACCTCGGCCTGCTTGGACTCGTCGGCGGGGTCCCAGATGTTCGAGTTCGAGATGTTGCCG
Organism: Brevibacterium sp. JSBI002; assembly: GCF_026013965.1. Taxonomy (NCBI): domain Bacteria; kingdom Bacillati; phylum Actinomycetota; class Actinomycetes; order Micrococcales; family Brevibacteriaceae; genus Brevibacterium; species Brevibacterium sp. JSBI002. The sequence continues at coordinate 2,715,444 of NZ_CP110341.1, read as the reverse complement.
GCCATGAAGTTCCCGGGCTTGGCGTCGGCGACGGACCGGGCGATCTGGAGGGCGGCGCGGTTGAGCGGTTCGAGCAGATCTTCCTTGCCGATCACGCGCATCTTCTCGCGGTGCCCGTTGTAGGTGAAGGCCTCGACGATGTCGGAGCCGGCTCGCTGGAAGTCGACGTGGAGGGAGCGCAGGGCGTCGGGGAATTCGAGGGCCACCTCGGGGACGAACTCGCCGGCGGACAGATATCCGCGCTTCTCGAGCTCGAACAGGAAGCCTTCCGCGCAGATCACGGGGCCGGCGTCGAGGCGTTGGGTCAGGGCGTTGGTCGCGGTCATGGATGCTCTCCGATTCGATGATGTAGTCGAGCCCGGGCGAGCGGCCCGAACCTGGGTATCACACCATCAAGCGGCGCAACGAGGTCCGTCACATCGACATAAATCGACGCTGATCGCCACGAAAGGACACGATCTACGCCGAGGAGGTCCGACCGAAAGCCTGCATAGCTGGGTTCCGCCGCGGCACGGTAGGAGAAGCGACCGCCGAGGCGGTCCGATCGTCAGCGGTCCTCGTCGCCGCTGAGATAGACCGGCAGCCGACGGTAGCGCACTGCTCGCTGGGCGGCGCCGGCGGGAACTTCCTGGGTGGTTTCGTAGGTGGCGTTGTTCTGCGGAACCTCGTGCGAACCGGGCAGCGGGTACGGCTCGCCCGCAACCGGCGCGGGGGAGGCGAAGGACTGCTGCTGACCCGGGTGCTGTTCGTAGCCGGGGGAGTGCTGGTAGCCGACTCCGGGCATGGGCTGCAGGCCGAGTCCCTGCCGGTCCGGTCCGTCGCCCTCGCTGTAGGCGTCCCCGGGGTGATAGGTGTCGCCGGGATTGACGGCATTTCCACGGCGACCTCGCTCGCCGCGGCCACGCTCGCTGCGCCGGTCGGACTCTTCACGCCACAGGAAGGGGAACGGTTTGAGCAGCAGCCCCGTGACGGTCGAGGACCACCAGCGCAGAGCGCGTTCGAAGGGCGACCAAGCCAGCAGACCAGTCCACGCCACGGCCAGGGCCACACAGATGAGGAGGACGACGGCGTCGTGGAGGACGTTGCGGCTGTCGTCGAGGACCGGCTGAAGACCGCGGACGACGAATCCGTGGAGGATGTAGACAGCGAGGCTGTTCTTGCCGATCGTCGCGATCGTGTCCTTGGTATTGCTCAGCCACGACAACAGGGCCAGTGTCAGCAGCACCGCTCCGATGTCGACGATGAGTCGCAGTCCCACGCCTTCGGGAACGCTGACGTCGAAGTGGGCGAAGTTGAGGCTGCCGTAGAGCCAGTTGTAGTCGACTTGGTCGAGGAAGAAATATCCGACGGCCGCGAGGGCTGCGGCACTGAGGCAGAGTTTCTGCCAGATTGCGAGGCTGCCCGCCCAGTCGATGATCTGCTTGCCGTAGAGCTTGCCGATGACGAAGAACGGCCAGAACGCCATCGTCCGAGCCGCGGAGAGTTCGGTGTCGAGGATCGGCAGCAGTCCGCCGAAGAGACCGACGACGAGCGAGGCGACGAGCATCGTGCGCGGGAAGCGCTCGATGAAGGGGACCGTGATCATCCACCACGCCATCGACAGCAAGAACCACGTGTACCAGAACGGTCTGAGGAAGTCGTAGTCGGGATTGAGCCCGAAGAGCCACATCCACCCCCACATGAGCGGCAGCACTGTGGCGAGGAGAACGAAGTAGGTGAGCACCCGCTCGGCCAGCTTGTTCGACTTCGCGGTGATTCCGGCAAGGAAGACGAACGCCGGCATGTGGAACATGTAGATGAAGTACATCGGTGCGCCCAGGATCGGCGACTCCCACGGAGAGGTTCGAGCGAGAAGGTGGCCCAAAACCACCAGGAAGATCAGTATTCCCTTGGCGCGGTCGATGCGATAGTCCCGTGTTGACACGCCGATACACTACCGCACCCGGCAGGCTTTGGGGAAAGATCACACCATCGCCGAGGTGGTCGCCCGGTCATGTGGGACGCTGGCCTCGCGTATGCGACCAGGGATGGAAACGACTAGTCGCGGGCGGCGCAATTCACGCATTTCGCCGCGTAGGGGCGGGCCTCCAGCCGCGCCTCGGCGATGGGTCTGCCGCAGCCGATGCAGGTCCCGAACGTGCCAGCGTTCAGGCGGTCAACCGCCTCGGCGATCTCCTCGAGACGGTCCTCGGACTGTTCGAGCAGCGTCGCGGCCTGCGACCGTTCGAAGGCGAGCGTCGCCCCTTCCGGATCGTGTTCGTCGTCGCTGTTGTCGCCCTCGCGAGCGGCCGAGACCTCATCGATTCCCTGAGTCAGGCGGCTGATGAGCGCCTGCGTCTCCGCCCGCTCATCCTCTAGCCGCTGCCGCATCGTCGCTTCATCGATCATCGTCGTCTCCTCAGCTTCGACTGGTCCGTCGTCCTGCGTTATCGTCGTTCGTCGCCTCGAACCCTCAGGCTTCCAGCGCCTCGGACGCTTCGAGCCAGCGCATCTCGAGCTCGTCGAGTTCGTCCTGGGACTCGCGGATCGCTGCCGTGAGCTTGGCCAGTCCTTCGAAGTCGGTCTGGTCGTGGGCGGCCATCTCCTCGTGCTTCTGCGCGATCTGAGTGTTCAGCTTGTCCATCCGCCGTTCGATCGCGGACACTTCCTTCTTCGCCGCCCGGGCTTCCGCACCCGACAGTCTCGGAGCCGACGAGGATCCCTCGCTCGCCGAGGCGGCCCCACCGGAACCGTCCCCGCCGGATCGCGTCGCGGCCCCGTTCGAATCGCCGGACGCCTTGTTCGCACCGGCGGCACCCCGGCGTTCCTGTTCGGCGCGCAGTCGCAGGTACTCTTCGACGCCGCCGGGAACATGGCGCATTCCGTGATCGAGGATCGCGTACTGCTGATCGGTCACGCGCTCCAGCAGGTACCGGTCGTGGGAGACGACGATGAGGGTGCCCGGCCAGGAATCGAGGAGATCCTCCATAGCCGCGAGCATGTCCGAATCGACGTCGTTGGTCGGCTCATCGAGGATGATGACATTGGGTTCGGCCATGAGCAGCAGCAGAAGCTGGAGGCGGCGCTTCTGTCCGCCGGAGAGCTCCTTGACCCGTGCGGACAGATGTTCCTTCGCGAAGCCGAGCCGTTCGAGCAGCTGGGCCGGAGTGAAGTCCTTACCTTCGATGGTGAACGAGGTCTTCGACTCGGCGAGGACTTCGCGGACACGGGAGTCGGCGATGCGGGCCAGATTCTTGAACTGCTGATCGAGTACACCGATCTGCACGGTCTTGCCGCGCTTGACCCGTCCGGCATCGGGGTCGAGCTCTCCCGAGATCAGACCCAGCAGGGTCGACTTCCCGGCGCCGTTGGGGCCGAGGATTCCGGTGCGTTCGCCGGGACCGATGCGCCAGGTGACATCGTCGAGGATCGTGGTCTCACCGAAGTGCTTGGACACGTCGAGCAGATCGACGACGTCCTTGCCCAGGCGGGCCGTGGCCATCTTCTTCAGCTCGATCGGATTACGGACCTCAGGCACGTCTGCGATGAGCTGGTTGGCCGCCTCGATGCGGAACTTCGGCTTCGACGTCCGGGCGGGAGCGCCGCGTCGCAGCCACGCGAGTTCCTTGCGCATGAGGTTCTGTCGCTTCGCCTCGGTGGCGGCAGCTATCCGGTCGCGTTCGACGCGTTGGAGGACGTAGGCGGCATAACCGCCTTCGAAGGGCTCGACGATGCGGTCGTGGACCTCCCAGGTCTTCGTGCACACCTCGTCGAGGAACCACCGGTCGTGGGTGACCAGCAGCAGGGCGCCGGAGTTCTTCGGCCACCGGGTGCGCATATGCTTCGCCAGCCACGCGATGCCGTCGACATCGAGGTGGTTCGTCGGCTCGTCGAGGATGAGCATGTCCCAGTCGCCGATGAGCAGAGCCGCCAGGGCCACCCGGCGGCGCTGACCGCCGGAGAGCGAAGAGATCTGCGCATCCCAATCGAGATCGGCGATGAGGCCGGAGATGATGTCACGGGCCTGCGGATCGGCTGCCCATTCGTGATCGGCGGCATCACCGACGACGGAGAAGCCCACGGTCGCCTCGTCATCGAGGTCATCGCGCTGGCCGAGCATGCCCAGTCGCAGCCCGCCGCGATATGTCACGCGTCCGGAATCGGGTTCGATGGTGCCGGCGAGCATGCCGAGCAGGCTCGACTTGCCGTCGCCGTTGCGGCCGACGATGCCGATCATGTCGCCGGACTCGACGCCGAGAGTTACCGAGTCGAAGACGACGCGTGTGGGGTATTCGAGGTGGAGGGCTTCTGCCCCGAGGAGATGTGCCATAGCAGTCTCTAGCCTAGTTCACCGCGGTTCGTCTTCTTCGCCGTCGGTCCGGCGGTCCACCTACTTCGTTCGTCGTCTTTCTGTCTCAAAGTCAGAGGCCTCCGCGTTCGCATCGCGGACCGAAAAGGGTCATGCATGACGGAATATTTCTTTTTCATATCGGTGTCCGTGATTGAAGTGCTGGCAGCCCCGCTGAAACGAGTTGAGTGCATTAGACTGACCGAAACTCATCAAAATATGACAGTTCGTCCAGTGGTTTCACATCTTCGGTAGGGGCAGACAGGGCCCTCATCCGTGTGCACTGTCTGTATCAGAAAAGAGAAAACGTGAAGAAGCTCGCTTCAGCGGTGTCGATGATCGCCGCATCCGCCCTCGTCCTCTCCGCCTGCGGTTCAGGCGAAGGAGGCGAATCCGGTTCGGACTACCTCGCCTGCATGGTCTCCGACTCCGGCGGTTGGGACGATCAGTCCTTCAACCAGTCCGGTCGGGAGGGCATGGAGAACGCGAAGAAGAACCTGGGAATCGAAGAGAAGCTCGCCGAATCGCAGGGCGACGCGGACTTCGGGCCGAACGTCGACAACATGGTCCAGCAGGGCTGCAACCTCACCTTCGGCGTCGGATTCCTCCTCGAGGACACGATCCAGGAAGCCGCCGAGGCCAACCCCGACCTCAACTTCGCGCTCATCGACTCCACATTCTCCGACGCCGACGGCAAGCCAGTGACGATCGACAACGCCAAGGCAGTCGTCTTCAACACCGCCGAGGCCGCGTACCTGGCCGGCTATGTTGCGGCCGCGACCTCGGAGTCGGGCAAGGTCGGCACCTTCGGCGGCATCCAGATTCCGTCGGTGACGATCTTCATGGACGGCTTCGCCGATGGTGTGAAGAAGTTCAACGAGGACAACAAGAAGGACGTCAAGCTGCTGGGCTGGAACAAGGAGAAGCAGGACGGATCGTTCTCCGGTGACTTCGAGAACCAGGGCCAGGGCCAGGAGCTGACCAAGCAGCTCATCTCGCAGGGCGCCGACGTGATCATGCCCGTGGCCGGACCCGTCGGCCTCGGTGCCGCAGCGGCGGCGAAGGAAGCCGGCGACGTCAACCTCGTGTGGGTCGACTCCGACGGCTACGAGTCGACCGAATACGGAGACATCATCCTCACCTCGGTGGTCAAGCAGATCTCGCAGGCCGTCGAAGACACCATCAAGGAAGGCACCGAGGACAACTTCTCCAATGAGCCCTACGTCGGGACGCTCGAGAACGAAGGTGTGGGTCTCGCCCCGTACCACGACTTCGAGGACAAGGTTCCCGAAGACGTGAAGAAGAAGGTCGAGGATCTGAAGAAGCAGATCATCGACGGCAGCCTCGTCGTCGAGTCGGAGAGCACACCGAAGTAAGCTCGTCGGTTAAACTGCAGGGCCGAGTTCTTTCGGCCCTGCAGTTTTCAAGTTTGTGAGGAGAACCGGAAGCAGTGAAACTCGAGCTTCGCGGGATGACCAAGGTGTTCGGATCGTTCGTGGCCAATGACCACATCGATCTCACCATCCAGCCGGGCGAGATCCACGCTCTGCTCGGTGAGAACGGCGCCGGCAAATCCACCATGATGAACGTCCTCTACGGACTCTACGACGCCGATGGGGGAGAAATCCTCATCGACGACGAGCCGGTGAAGTTCGCCGGCCCGGGCGATGCCGTCGCCGCCGGCATCGGCATGGTCCACCAGCACTTCATGCTCGTGCCCGTGTTCACCGTCGCCGAATCCGTGGCGCTGGGCTACGAACCGACGAAGAGCCTCGGACTCCTTGACATCAACGAGGCGCGCAAGAAGGTCAGAGAGATCTCCTCGCGCTTCAACTTCAACATCGACCCCGACGCCCTCATCGAGGATCTGCCGGTCGGTGCCCAGCAGCGGGTGGAGATCATCAAGGCCCTGTCGCGCGATGCCGAGATCCTCATCCTCGACGAGCCCACGGCCGTGCTGACCCCGCAGGAGACCGATGAGCTGATCTCGATCATGCGCCAGCTCAAGGAGCAGGGCACGTCGATCGTCTTCATCACCCACAAACTCCGTGAGGTCCGCGCGATCGCCGACGCGATCACGGTCATCCGCCGCGGCAAGATCGTCGGCGAGGCCTCGCCCGAGTCGACCGAGGCCGAACTGGCCAGCCAGATGGTCGGCCGCGCCGTGTCGCTGACGACCGAGAAGGAAGCCGCCGATCCGGGCGATGCGACCTTCCAGGTCCGGGGACTCACCGTCGTCGACAAGGCCGAGAACGTCGTCGTCGATGATGTGTCCTTCGACGTCCGGCGTGGTGAGATTCTCGCCGTCGCCGGTGTCCAGGGCAACGGACAGACGGAACTGGCCGAGACGATCATCGGACTCACCGAACCGCGTCTGGGCACGATCACTCTCGACGGGAAGAAGCTCGTCGGCAGCTCGGTCAAGGACCGCCTCGGTGCCGGAATCGGATTCGTTCCCGAGGATCGGTCGACCGACGGCATCATCGCGGAATTCGCGATCCGCGAAAACATGATTCTCGACGTCTACGACCGCGAGCCCTACGCCAAGGGCCTGAACATGCGGTCGAAGGTCATCAGCGAAGAGGCGAAGAAGAAGGTTGAGGAGTTCGATATCCGCCTCGGCAGCGTCTCCGACCCGATCTCGACTCTCTCCGGCGGAAACCAGCAGAAAGTGGTGCTCTCCCGCGAACTCGGGCGCGATCTGCGACTGTTCATCGCCAGCCAGCCCACGCGCGGACTCGACGTCGGATCGATCGAATTCGTGCACAAGCGCGTCATCGCCGAACGCGATTCCGGCACCCCCTGCATCATCGTCTCGACCGAACTCGACGAGGTCTACGGCCTCGCCGATCGCATCGCCGTGATGTACGCCGGACGCATCGTCGGCATCGTGGGACCCGAGACCTCCCGTGAAGCATTGGGCTTGATGATGGCAGGCGTTCCCGCCGACGAAGCCCTCGAAGCAACTGCCGACGACTCAGCCACCGCCTCGGCGGAGGAGACCAAATGACGACTGATATCTCACCGGCCGCTCCTTCGGCGGCACCGCCGCCGGAATCCGAGACCGAGGACGGCAAGGATCAGACTCTGCTGCAGCAGATCATGTCGGGTTCCTGGCTGGTCTCGCTGCTGGCGATCGTTCTCGCACTTCTGTTCGGCGGTGTCCTCATCGCCGTGTCGAACGCGGAGGTCGTCGCGGCGGCCGAGAACTTCTTCGCCGCTCCCGGCGAGTTCTTCGCCACGCTCTTCCAGACCGTCGGCAACGCCTATTCGGCGCTGTTCCGCGGAGCGGTCTTCGATTGGGACGCACGCACTACCGAACGCGCCATCCGCCCCCTGACCGAATCGATGGTCTCGGGCACCCCGCTCATCCTCACCGGTCTCGGCATCGCTCTGGCCTTCCGCTGCGGCCTGTTCAACATCGGCGGACAGGGCCAGGTCATTCTCGGCGCGACCATCGCCGGATTCCTCGGCTACGCGCTGCCGCTGCCTCCCGTCGTCCACATGCTCGTGGCCGCGATCGGCGGAATCATCGGCGGTGCGATCTGGGCCGGAATCGCCGGTGTCCTCAAGGCACGCACCGGTGCCAACGAGGTGATCGTGACGATCATGCTCAACTCGATCGCCGGCTACGCACTGGGCTACCTGCTCAAGCAGAACTGGTTCACGCACACGACCTCGGCGAACCCGCAGTCCCGCGTCATCGACGACTCCGCGCAGATGTTCCTGCTGCTGCCGCCGCCGTTCCGTCTCCACTTCGGGTTCGTCATCGCCATCCTCGCCACGATCTTCGTGTGGTGGCTGCTCGAGCGCTCGACGATCGGCTTCGAGTTCAAGGCTGTCGGCGCGAACCCGCACGCGGCCCGGACCGCAGGCATCTCCGTGTCGAAGGTGACGATCCTCGTCATGATCGTCGCCGGTGCCTTGGCCGGACTCGGCGGAGCCGCTCAGGTGCTCGGCACCGAATACAAACTCACCAGCGGAATCAGCGGATCGATCGGCTTCGACGCCATCACCGTCGCCCTGCTGGGACGGTCGAAACCGCTGGGAACGTTCCTCGCGGGCCTGCTGTTCGGCGCGTTCAAGGCCGGCGGCTACCTCATGCAGTCCCAGACCGGTACGCCGATCGACATCGTCCTCGTCGTCCAGTCCGTCATCGTGCTGCTCATCGCGGCCCCGCCCCTGGTGAGGTCGATCTTCCGGTTGCCCTCACCGGTGCTCAAGCGGAAGGAGGACTGAGATGACTGCTCAGACCATGGATAAGACACCTTCGACCCAGGTCAAGGCGCTTGCGCCGATCGCCTGGAAGTTCCCGATCGTCTATACGATCCTCGCTCTTGTCTCGCTCATCTTCTTCGGCCTCATCGGCCGTGACGGGGAGACGACCTTCCGGGTAGCCACCGGCGGAGACTTCTTCGCCATCCCCGACTTCGCAGTGTCCTCGACCGCGGCGGGGCTGACGCTGGGCATCCTGCTCGTCATCATGGCCGCCATGTCCATCTATGTGGCGATCAAGCGCATCGACCTCGGCTCCTGGTTCCCGATGCTCTTCGGCGTCATCTTCGTTCTCTCCTTCCTCGCCTGGGCCGGCGGCGGATCTGGTGGCGTCATCCCGCTGACGACGCTGCTCGCCGGTGCCCTGGCACTGTCCGTGCCGCTGATCTTCGGCGCCATGTGCGGTCTCGTGGGAGAACGTTCGGGCATCATCAACATCGCCATCGAAGGCCAGCTGCTGGCCGGCGCGTTCCTCGCCGCGGTGGTCGCCTCGGTGGTGAAGAACCCGTACGCGGGACTGCTCGCCGCTCCCATCGCCGGTGCCCTGGTCGCCGTGGTGCTCACCTTCTTCGCGGTGAAGTACTGGGTCAACCAGATCATCATCGGCGTGGTCCTCAACGTCCTCGTCGTCGGCATCACGAGCTTCCTCTACTCGACGGTTCTCACCCAGGATCCGGGACTGTGGAACTCCCGCCAGAAGCTGCCGAACCTGCCGATCCCGCTGCTCTCGGACATTCCGGTGCTCGGACGGGTGCTGTTCGACCAGAACATCCTCGTCTACATCATGTACGTCGTCGTCATCGCCCTGCAGATCTTCGTGTTCCGCTCGAAGTGGGGTCTGCGGATGCGTGCCGTCGGTGAGCACCCGAAGGCCGCGGACACCGTCGGCATCAAGGTCAACTTCACCCGCGTGCGCAATACGCTGCTCGCCGGTGCCATCGCCGGCCTCGGCGGTGCCTTCTTCACCGTCGGCTCCGGACTGGCGTTCGGCAAGGAGATGTCGGCCGGACAGGGCTATATCGCCCTGGCCGCGATGATCCTGGGCAAGTGGAACCCGAAGGGTGCGCTGTTCGCGGCCCTGCTGTTCGGATTCTCCAAGAGCCTCGGCAACACTCTGCAGTCCATCGGCACCCCGGTGGCCAACGAGCTGCTGCTCATGCTGCCCTACATCGTCACCGTCTTCGCTGTCGCCGGATTCGTCGGTCGGGTCCGCCCGCCGGCCGCGGAAGGTGTGCCCTACGTGAAGTGAGCCCCGCCTCGGCGATGGATCTGCATTTCCCCTCGAACATCCCACAGTCACCACCCGAAGGAAGAGATATCCCCATGACTGCCCCCGACCCCCGCGCATCCGCACCCGAGTCGACCGACCCGGTCTGGAGCGAGGAACCCACCCCGGTGAGCCCCGAAGACCTCAGCGAAGGCACCTGGGAGCTGCTGCGAGCCGAAGCGACACGGGCGATGGCGAGCGCCTATGTGCCGTACTCGGACTACCCTGTCGGAGCCGCCGGACTCGTCGACGACGGTCGCATCGTCGGCGGCTGCAATATCGAGAACGCTTCGTTCGGGGTAACGCTGTGCGCGGAATGCTCGCTGGTCTCCGAGCTGTTCATGACCGGCGGGGGCCGCCTCGTCGCCTTCGACTGCGTGGACGGAGAGGGCAACACCCTCGTCCCCTGCGGGCGATGCCGACAGCTGCTGTTCGAACACGGCGGCAACGATCTCGTCATCAACATGCCCAGCGGACGCGCCCCGATGTCCGTGGTCCTGCCCGAAGCTTTCGGACCCGACCACCTGGCCGCCGCACGCCGCGACCGTGAGGCCAAGCACTGATCGACGAAAACGAAGGATTGAGACCGTGAGCGTAGAAGCATTCGACACCGTCGACGTCATCGCCGCCAAGCGCGATGGCCGAGCCCTGAGCAGGGAGCAGATCGACTGGGTCATCGACGCCTACACCCGGGGTGCTGTCGCCGAGGAGCAGATGGCGGCCCTGGCCATGGCGATCTTCATCAACGACATGGCACCGGAGGAGATCGCGCACTGGACGCAGGCGATGATCGACTCCGGTGAGCGCATGGACTTCTCATCCCTGTCCCGGCCGACGTCGGACAAGCATTCGACCGGGGGAGTCGGAGACAAGATCACCCTGCCCCTTGCCCCGCTCGTCGCTGTCTTCGACGTCGCCGTCCCGCAGCTCTCCGGCCGCGGTCTCGGCCACACCGGCGGCACCTTGGACAAGCTCGAATCGATTCCCGGCTGGCAGGCGGGACTGAGCAATGAGGCGATCGTCGACCAGCTCGAGGACGTCGGCGCCGTAATCTGCGCGGCCGGATCCGGGTTGGCGCCGGCCGATAAGAAGCTCTACGCCTTGCGCGACATCACCTCGACGGTCGACTGCATTCCGCTCATCGCCTCGTCGATCATGTCGAAGAAGATCGCCGAGGGCACCTCCGGGCTCGTCCTCGACGTCAAGGTCGGCTCCGGGGCGTTCATGAAGGACCTGACCAAGGCTCGCACACTCGCGCAGATGATGGTCGAGCTCGGCAAGGCCGCCGGTGTGAACACCTCGGCGCTGCTGACTGATATTTCCACGCCCTTGGGCCTGGCCGTCGGCAATGCCCTCGAGGTCCGCGAATCCGTCGAGGTCCTCGCCGGAGGCGGACCCGCCGACGTCGTCGACCTCACCGTGGCTCTGGCGGAGGAGATGCTGCGCCTTGCCGGCAAGACCGATGTCGATGTCCGTGGCGCCCTGGCCGACGGCCGGGCCATGGACAAGTGGAAACAGATGATCCGCGCCCAGCACGGTGATCCGGACGCAGCCCTGCCCGTGGCCGAGCACACCGAGGTCGTCACGGCGACCGATTCCGGGGTGCTTACGAAGCTCGACGCTCTGTCTGTGGGGGTCGCCTCGTGGAGGTTGGGCGCCGGACGGGCACGGAAGGAAGATCCGGTCCAGGACGTGGCCGGAATCGAACTGCACGCCAAGCCCGGGGACACGGTCACGGCCGGTCAGCCGCTCATGACACTGCACACGGCGACCCCGGAACGCTTCGAACGCGCCATCGAGGCGCTGGAGTCCGCGGTCGAGATCGGCGGGGATGCCGCCTCGGTGCCGGAGTCGATCGTCTTCGACACGATCACCTGAGCCGAATCGCACACTCTCAGCACTGCCGCGCGGCCGCTGGTCTCGCTACGCTGGACCTGATGACACTGCGCGCGGCGCCTGCACGCGCAGCCATGCACGACCACGCAACCTTGCCCGACCACTTCTGGAGGACCGAATGACCAGCCGCACCGATGTCGCGAACATCATCGACCACACCCTGCTCAAGCCCGAAGCGACCCCCGCCGACGTCGACGCCCTCGTGGCGGAGGCGAAGGAGCTGGGCGTGCTCGCGATCTGCGTGTCACCGTCCATGCTGCCGGTCACCGATCCGGGTGAGCTGGTCGTGGCCACCGTCGTCGGGTTCCCCTCTGGCCAGGTGAAGCCCGAGATCAAAGCCGCCGAGGCTGCTCAGGCCGTTGCCGATGGTGCCGCCGAAGTCGACATGGTCATCAACATCGGACAGGCCGTCGCCGGGGACTTCGACGGGCTTGAAGCCGATATCCGCGGCGTCGTCGAGGCCAGCGGGGATGCCCTCGTCAAGGTCATCATCGAGTCGGCCGCTCTCAACGACGAGCAGATCGTCGAGGCCTGCCGTCGCTCGGAAGCCGCCGGTGCCGGATTCGTCAAGACGTCGACCGGTTTCCACCGGCCGGGGGAGCCAGCGCTCACGCTGTGTCACTGATGCGCGAGACCGTGGGCGACCGCCTGGGCGTGAAGGCCTCCGGAGGAATCCGCACCGCCGAGGCCGCCGAGGAGATGATCGCCGCGGGCGCGTCTCGCTTGGGCCTCTCCGGCAGCGCCGCAATCCTCAACGCCCTCTAATTGCTACCTGACGGCGGCCCAGCAACCTCGCGCGAGTTGCTGGGCCGCCGTCAGGTAGCAATTAGAGGGCGAGGAAAGCTTTGAGTTCGGTGCTGATCGAGTTCAATCGTTCCGTCAGGGCCGGTTTGAGGGATGCACTCGCCGAGGCGGTCGGCAAGCGCACTCCCGCGCTGGCGGCCGCTCGTGCATCGGCATCGGCCGCAGCCTGGATTTCCGAGGGTTCGGCGACGACCTCGAGATAGCATTTCAGTTTCGGCTCGGTACCCGAAGGACGCACGATGACCCGAGAGTTCGACTCCGAGAGGAGCAGGATTCCATCGGTCGGCGGCAGCCCCTCATACCCGGCCGACAGGTCGTGGACCTCGGCGACCGGGGAACCGGCAAGAGTGGCCGGAGGGTTCTCACGCAGCTTCGCCATGGCCGTGGCGATGAGAGAGACATCGTCGAGGCGGAAAGACAGAGGAGCGGTGGCGAAGTATCCGTCGCGATTGCGGATGCGATCGAGCTCGGCCTCGATGCTGCTGCCCGCAGCCTTGAGACGCGAGGCAAGCGCAGCGAACGTCACAGCGGCAGAGATGCCGTCCTTATCGCGCACTGCAGCCGGGTCGACGCAATAGCCGAGCGCTTCCTCATAGCCGAAGACGAGGCCGGCCACGCGGGAGATCCACTTGAATCCGGTGAGAGTGTTCACCGCTGCGTAGCCGTGGCTGGCAGCAGCTGCCGCCAGAGCACGGGAGGACACGATCGAGTTCGCGAACACCGGAGCATCGGCGCCCGACGCATGATGTGTTCCCGCCTCCAGACGGGTCGCGGCATCCTCAACGAGGAGGAGTCCCACCTCGTCGCCGGACAGCTGCCTGTATCCGACCGCCGCAGTGGCATCAGGGATGGCCGCGGAGAATCGGTCGGCATCCGGATCGTTGGCGATGATGAGTTCGGCACCGACCTCACGGGCCAGGGCGAAGGACTCATCGAGTGCGCCGGCTTCCTCCGGGTTCGGGAAGGACACCGTCGGGAAGTCCGGATCCGGTGCCTGCTGGGAGGCCACTGGCTGGAGGCTTGTGAACCCGGTGCGGGTCAGAGCAGCCTCGGCGACTCCAGCACCGACACCATGCAGCGAGGTCAGCACGATCGAGAGATCCGACTCCGCCCGGACACCCAGATCGTCGATGCGCGACAGATAGTCCTCGACGATCGACTCGTCGAGATGCTCCCACCCGGACTCCGCACGTGACACAGACGCCACGGACTCGACTGCTGAGATCTTTTCGGCGATGAGCGCATCGGCCGGGCTGACGATCTGCGCTCCGGCACCCGCTTCGGCGTCGGCCTCGGATCCGATAGCCTGCAGCGGACGCTGTCCCAGGTAGACCTTGTAGCCGTTGTCAGCCGGTGGGTTGTGGCTGGCCGTGACCATGACACCTGCATCAGCCCCGCGCTTCAACAGAGCATAAGCGAGCAGCGGGGTCGGCAGCTGCTCGGGCAGCTGGATCGCGACTCCGCCGGCGGCGGTGATGACGGCGGCAGTGTCGGCGGCGAACTCCGCGGACTTGTACCGGGCATCGCACCCGATGACGACTTCGAAGCCCTCACCAACGGTGTCTGCGAGGAATGCGGCCAGTCCGGCGGCGGCACGGATGACGACGGCTCGGTTCATCCGGTTAGGGCCGGCGGCGATCTCGCCGCGCAGACCGGCCGTGCCGAAGACGAGGGGACCGGAGAACCGGTCCTCGAGATCGGCGACCGCCGCCTCGTCGCCGCTCTCGGCCTCGGCGAGGATGTGCTCCAAGGAGATGGCCGTCTGCGGATCAGGGTCGTCGGCGATCCAGGCACGGACCACCTCGGCGTCGAATCCATTCGTGAAGCGGTCGGCTACGCGGGTCATATGATGTCCTTTGCGAATTCGCTGTGGCGGGGCGGGGGAGCGCGGAGTGGGGCTGGCCGTCTCAGAGCTTCGCGACGATGTCGGCGAGCAGACGGGAGATGCGCGGGGCGGCTGCGGCCCCGGCTTCGATGACCTCTGCGTGGGAGAGCGGGGTCTCCTGGATGCCGGCGGCAAGGTTCGTCACCAGCGAGATGCCCATGAGTTCGAGCCCGGACTGACGTGCGGCGATGGCCTCCAACGTCGTCGACATGCCCACCAGATCGGCACCGAGGATCCCGGCCATGCGCACCTCGGCGGGGGTCTCGTAGTGAGGTCCGCGGAACTGCGCGTACACGCCTTCGTCGAGCGTCGGGTCGATCTCCTTGGCGATTGCGCGCATGCGCGGTGAGTACAGGTCGGTGAGATCGACGAAGTTCGCGCCCTCGATGGGGGAGGTTCCGGTGAGGTTGATGTGATCGGAGATGAGCACCGGGGTGCCGGGTGCCCAATTGCGGTTGAGGCCACCGCACCCGTTCGTCAGCACGAGTGAGGAGCAGCCGGCCGCAGCCGCGGTGCGCACACCGTGAGCGACTGCGCGGACTCCCTTGCCTTCGTAGTAGTGGGTGCGCGATCCGAGGACGAGCGCATGCTTGCCGCTGGCTTCGATGCGCACCGTGCGCAGGGTTACGCCGTGTCCTTCGACGGCCGGAGCGTGGAATCCGGGGACCTCGGCCGCGGAGATCTCGGCAACGGTTTCGCCGAGGAGGTCCGCCGCCCCGCCCCAACCGGAGCCGAGGACGAGCGCGACGTCATGGGCGTCGATGCTCGCGTTCGCGTTGATGGTCGTGGCCGCGGCGTGCGCGGCGGCGGTAGGATCGCTTAAGTCAGTCATGACGCCAAGATTATCAAGTTCCCCACCGCCCAAGGAGCGAGCACATGCCGATTCGAGAGCTGACCGACGGTGACGATCTGCGCCTGAATGAGGTGTTCGCCGACGCGACCACCCCGGCCGGTCATATGGCCAGGTCCTTGTTCCGTCCGTCCTCGGAATCGCCGTTGATCCGCTCCGTCGTCGCCGAGGTGGTCCCCGACGTTCCCGTCGGAGCCGCCGCGATCGCTGAATCCCCGCTTCACCCCTACCGGGCGTGGGTCCACGTCGAGGTCGCCGCCGAGGAGCAGGGACATGGTCAGGGGCGTGAACTCTTCGACGCAGTGTGCGCGGAGACGCGAGGAACCGCACTCGAAGGCCTCGATCTGCGCGCCCGTGTGCACGCCGGCAGCCCGGGAGAGAGCTTCGCGCAGGCTCTCGGGTTCACCCTGCTGACGACGACCCGTGTGATCAAGGTGCCCGCCGGTGCTCTGCCTCCGGCCGGCGGTGGTCGGGCCGAGGACCTCGAGATCGTCGCCACCGGTTCGGTGAAGCTGACGAAGGCGTTCCTCGCCTGGTACACCGCCGTCAACCGCGACGATGCCGTCGGCCCGCTGACCATCGGACAAGTGAATAACGCTTTCCTCTCCGAAGCAGCCGGAGCTCATGGTGCCGCGCTGCTGAATGGTGCCGCCGGGACCGCCGAGGCGGGTGGACTCAGTGCCTTCGCCGTGTCCTATGCGCGGGAGGCCGATGAAACCGCCGGAGTTCTGCCCTCGGCCGGTGAACCGAGTGTCGGTGCGACCGTCGGCGACGGGACCGCTGTCGTCGATCAGGTCGACGAGGAACCGCCGACCGAGCTCATCCTCGGGTCGATGTTCGAGACTCGCGACGATGCCGCCGACGCTGCGGGTGAGGACTTCGCCGCCGCCGTCGCCGATGCCGAACTCCTGTTGGCCAGGCTGTCGGTCGACGCCGATGTCGTCATCGAGGTCACGAGCGGAATGCCCGTGGTCTCCGCGCTCGCCGACCGGCTGCTCGACGCCGGAACCGCCACCGAGCTCTACCGCTACGAGACCCTCTCAGGACCGCCTGCTGACGTCAGCTGAATCAGGCTCGACTCCCGTCGGGATTGAAGAGTCGGACGGGGCGAGCTCGGTCCTCGGTGACGAACCAGCCCGTCCCCGGCAGTCCGTCGAGCGGGGCCTGTCGCAGCACTCCGAGCCCGGTGAGATCTTGCCTGGTATGCGCACCGAGCACGAGCAGCGGTCCGAGACTCTGAGCTTTGGACAGTGGGGAGCCATAGCCGGGAGTGAACCGTGTCGGCACAGTGAGCACATGGAATAGTCCGTCGAGCAGATCCCAGTCGACGGGATCTGCGGCCATGTGCGCATCGTCGTGAACAGAGACCCCGCCGAGGCGGCCCACATACGTCGCGAATCCGGTCTTGCCGCTCTGCGGAGAACCACGGACGGTGAGAACCGAACCGTCTCGCCGGGGATCCCACACCACGAGGTCGCCGAAAGCATCCACGCCGACCGGGATGCAGCCAGGCATGCCGCCGCAGGGTTCTTCGCCCATGCCCACAGGTTGGCCAAGCCCCCGCCAGCGTGGAGCGAAACCTTTTCGGGACTCCGGAATGCCGAGCGGTCCGTCCAGGGCGCTTGGACCCGCCTCGGACATCGACGAACCGAATCGTGCCGCGTCACCGAGTGCGAACTGCACATCGGCACCTTCCCCGCCGGCGGCCTGCGTGCAGGGACCGCGGATGACGGCGCGGAGATCCGGCCACGAACCGGCGAATCGCTGCCGGCTGAGCCCGACGCTCGTTCCGTCTTCGCCGGCCTCGGGCGGGAAGATGATCTGGGTGGCGAATCGAGAGCTCCTGCTCGTCATATTCCGGCACCCGGCGAGCAAGAACACGAGATCCGATCCGGCACCATGTCCGAGGAGACGTTCGGCCCGTTCGGCCCAATAGTGGTCGAGCGAGTCGACGAACTCGGCCCAATTGCTGCAGACGATCAGGCTCGGCGGCTGTAGGCTCTGCCTCGGCTCGGTCGGCGAATCCGTGCTTTCACCGTCGCGCGAGAATCTGCACGGGTCCCCACGGGCAGAAAGATGGTCGAGAACCGCCTGAATCTGCCAGCCCGAGCTCAATCCACAACTGATCTCCGCCCAGTCGAGGACCGCGGAGATTCTGCCGATCGCGATGATCCGTCGGGTCGGAGCGGCCGCTCGTGCCATGGTCGCAAGCACGGATTCCACGGTGTCCGGGCTGCCGCCTGTGAGGATCGTGGAACCGTCCACGTCCGGGTCGAATGTCCACATCTGCTGCCGTTGCTGACTGGGAACATCGATGATCCCAGTGACTGTCGGACCGAATTCACCACCTTCCGCCACCGGTCCCGCAGGGGAAGCGGCGAGCTCACCATCAGAATGGGTCAGTCCCCCTGCCGCCCAGGCCGACATCTCTTCAGGTTCCGGCAGGGGAGGCAGCACCACCTGCCGATGAGCCGAAGCGTCCTCGGCCCTGGCGATGTCGTGAGCCGCGGCGATGATGTTGTCGATGTGAACGCCGTGGGCGCCGCTGGCCAGGGACGGAACCGGCCCCGGGACCCAGGGACGAACGCGAGGGCGGAGCGCCGCCTCGGTGTGGGCGTCATGTCCGAAAGGAATCGCCGCGCGGAATCGGGTGACGCAGACCCCGGAGTCCAGACAGGCGGCGCCGGGCTTGTCCGCGGGCAGGAACGCACCCGCCTCGGAGCCGATGACGTCGAAGGAATCGGTCTCATCGCGCACTCGCAGGCACACGCGAATGTTGATGTTCGCCTTCATCTGCCCGGTGACGACTCCCATCGGGCGCTGAGTGGAGAGAATGAGGTGGACGCCGAGGGACCGGCCGAGAGCTGTGAGGTGTTCGAGCAGGTCGGCGGCGCGAGGATGAGTGGCCATCAGCGCATGGAATTCGTCGATGACGACGACGAGTCGTGGGGGAGGATCGGCGAGATCGGCGACATCGGCACACCCGTGATCGGCCAACAGCCGCTCTCGATGGGTGATCTCGGCGCGCACGGAGACGAGAGCGCGAAAGGCGAGACCGGAGTCGAAGTCGTCGAGCACACTGTCGGTGTGCGGCAGATCCTGCAGCGGTGAGAATGTGGCCCCACCTTTGAAATCGATGAGGACGAAACACAATCGCCGAGGCGGCTGTGCCAAGGCCATCGACAGCAGCCATGTCTGCAGGAGCAGGGATTTTCCGCTGCCTGTGGTGCCGGCGACGAGAGCGTGAGGACCGTCGGAGAACAGATCGATGCCGATGTCACCGTCGGCTCCGCGCCCGATTGGCACCGGCCCCGAGGCGGGAGACCGCCACCGCGCTCTGATGGCCCCGGGCGTATCGTCGCAGAGCTCGCCGAGCCCATGGTCCGGCCAGGTGTGGGGGCCGGTATCGTCGGAGCGGCCACGGTGCAGAGTGACGAATCGCGCGGCCGGCATGAGAGTGGCGACAAGTGCCCGTCCCGGCACCGGGCCACCGGGAGCAGTCGAGGACGTGGTGCGTGCCTGCGCGAGAGAGCCCACCGTCAGTGAGACCGCGGAGCCGGCATGCGGTGCGGCGAGCGTGAGCACGGCGGGGTGGGCCGCCTCGTCGAGGGTGATCGAGATGGGGTCGTCGATGCCGGAGTCTGGGCGTGACCCTGAACCGACCGTGTTCGATGCGTGGTCGGCGGAGAACTCGGTGCCTGCCAATTCCGGCAGCAGTGTGAGTTCGGGACTCGGTCGCCATCTGAATCGCCGGTCGGCCAGCCAAGCGAAGGCCATGGTGCGCAGGACTGCGGGCGTTCCGCTGACGGTGACGGTCGTCGTGCGTGGATCGATGCGGATCGGCATATCGGTGCAGACGATCCGACCGTCGACGTGGTCGATTCCATCCTGCAGCCGTTCGTCGATGGTGAGGTCGCTGAAGACCGTCCCGAACCCCAGACACAGGCCAGGGGACGAGAAGATCCTGTGTCTTTGCGTCGCCTCGTGGCGGCTCAGTCTGGTTCGCGCCTCGGCCAGGGCTTCGTTGCGGTCGAGTCGGCATTGTGCGCTGTCGCGGGTGAAGCGCTTCTTCTCCACCAGGTAGGCGACCCATCCGGAGAGCGGGGCCGAGACGCTGAAGAGCAGGAACCACCACATTCCTGTGGCCACGGCCAGCACCACGCCGATGCCGACGGGGATGAGGAACGTCCACCACTGTGGGGGTCTGGCCGGCCGAGGATCGTCGATCGTCTTCGGGGCGATGTGGATGTCATTGCTGTGGTGCAGCGGCGGAGACCGGATCGGCGGAGCCGAACGGGCAGCCGAGGAAGAAGTGCCGGCTGAAGAACCGTCTGCCGGGCCCGGTGCGAGCACAGTCGCACCCAGAGCTGCGGCGGGCCCAGTCCCCGTCGCATCGAGTCGCAGCGGCTGAGGGGCGCGGGAGATGCTGGGGTCGATGATGGTCAGGCAATCGGGGTGGGGCAGTCGAGATAAGCGGGCCCGTCGTGGGTCGAGCGTCAGGGTGAATCCCGCATCTGGTCCTGCCAGGACGGATACGCTCGTCTGTGCGGAGTCGGCACACTCGTCGGTGGTGCGCAGAACATTCGCTCCAACAACAGTGATGGGATTGAGTCTCTGCCAATGACCCCAGCTGATCGACTCGATTCTGTGGTTGTCGAGCTGGTTGCCGACGGCCAAGTCCTGGGAAGTCAGTTCCGCTCCGAGGGCAGAGCGGAAGACCTTGAGGGCCGGTTGGGCTGATTCAGCTTCGATGCTCATGCTCGTGACGGCTCCGTTCGACTCTATGCGGTGGATGAGTCCCAGGGTTCTCATGCCCACAGATTCACCGCGAGCGCATGGCTTGGACAAGAGCGAGGATGCGCCCTGTGGGTACGCATTGGGCATCCACAGCCTCAGGATGCGTGAGTGGAGCCTGTGCCCACAGGAATCGGTGTCGAGGTGGAGACGGCTCGGTTTGATCAGTCGAGGCGCAGGGCACCCCGGGCATAAGCGGTGGCGTGGAGGTCGATAAGGCCGGGGACGAACGGAGAGAGCAGCGCCGGCGAGTAGCGGGCTTCGATGCGGATGCGCACCGAATGCGTTCCGTCGGCGTCGGCACTCAACCGCAGATTGCCCATGTCCTTCGGAGTCGGCACTGCATCGAGGTAGCGACCGGCGGCGCGTTTCGCTGCCGGGGGTGAGAACGCGAGACCGGGATCGTCTCCTGGAGCCGGTTCGAACGAGTCCGAGGCCGCCAGCGCCGCAGAATCGGCCAGTCCCTGCAGCTCTCGGCGGGCCATGTGCAGGTCGGTCAGGGCGGCGATGAGGAAGGCCAACAACAAGGCGATGACGACGAAGCCGATGGCCAGCGGCGTGATGGACCCGGCGTCGGATTCGTGCTCCGAATCGCGGTCGATCTGCGATTCCCGTCGCCGTTCACACCTGTGCTCTCCCGTAGTCGGCATATCACTGACGTCCTGTGGCGACGACGTCTGTGTGGTTCGCGCGCAACGTGACGTGCGGTGACCGGTCGGAGCCGAAGAGGAGCGGGAACCCTGGCAGAGACACCTTCGTCTCGACTCTTGCGGTGACCAAGGAGCCGGCCTGTCCACAAGGTCCGGCGCACGAGTAGGTGATGGTAGTCGGCGCATCCCGCAGCCCGAAGTCCGCGAAATGCATGTCGGCGACAGCATGGGCCCGAGCCTCCGAGGGGTTCGCGTCGCGGGCGGCGATACGTGAGGCCGACATCGCCGCCGAGGTGGTCGCATAGCTGGCCGCCTGTAGCTGGGAGAGGGTGAGCATGAGGTAGATGACCGGGATGAGCAGGACGATGGAGGCGAAGATGAACTCGATGACCGCTGTTCCTTCGTCTGCGTCGTCGGTCGCGACTCCCTGAACGAACGCGGGTTCAGTCACGGTCGATGTCCTCGACGATGGACCGTCCGCGCAGGTCCCAGACCTCGGCGGGTCCCCACAGCCCGAGGACGGGCAACGGGGTCGTCACCCGCACTTCGACGATCTCGACGGCACCGCGCTGTGACGTCGAGACTGTGACCTTCTGGGCATAGCGCTCGCCCACGGACACTCGGATGAGGTCGCGGGTGAGCTTCTGCCCGTCGCGCGGAGTCTGATCGGCCAGGCTCGCCTGCCTCGCCCCGGCGATGGCGGAGTCGATGACCGTGTTGCGGACGTGAATGACGAGGCCGATCTGCAGGGCTCCGGCCAGGATAAGGGCCAGCAGCGAGGCGATGAGGGCGAATTCGGCGACGGCGGACCCCGAATCGCTGCGCTCCTCGGCCATTCCCGCCGAGGCGTATGTCATCCGCCCCGACTTCGTCTCGTCGTCTCCGCTCACAGCTGAGTCACCCCGCCCCCCGGACCTTGTTCATAGCGTCTTGGAACATCGAGGTGAAGGCTTCGCCGGCCAGAGCCCACAACGCGACCACCAATCCCGCAGTCATCAGGGTGATGAGGACCCAGCCGGGAACGTCCCCGCGATCGGGTCGGTCGACATCGGTGGTGAGGTTCGGGTCGATGTCGGTCTCGGCCGCCTCGGTGATGGTGGTTCCTCCGTGGGGAGGAGGACCCGGAATGAGCCCGAGCATGAGCGGGACGAGGCGGTAGGTGAACTGGCGGAACATCGTGTCTCCTTCATCGGCGAGGTCGAGGTTTCGATCCGCAGGGTCGGTGGTGCGGGACTGGCTGTGGGTGCGGGGAATGGTCGGTGGTGCGTGGCGTGGACGTTATGGACTGAGGTCGAGGACGGTCAGGGACGGGAAGACGGCGAAGATCACGGTGACGGGAAGCACGAATACGACAACCGGTACGAGCATCCCGATCTCTTTGCGACCGGACAGTTCGAGCAGCCTCCGCCGAGATTGTTCGCGCACGTCAGCGGCTTGGGAGCGGAGTACCTCGGCCAGTGGGGTGCCGCGGGTCATCGACACGGCGAGGCCGTCGACGAACTGGACGATCTCGGGGATGGCGATGCGCGTGGCCATCGCATCGAGCGCTTCGACCAGCGGAGTCCCGGTGCGGGTGGCGGCCAGGGCCGCGCGGAGTTCGTCGATGAGGTCGCCGGAGCAGGTGCGGCACACGCGTTCGAGAGCCTCCACGATCCCCTCACCCGCAGTGATGGACAGTGCGAGGAGCTCGGCGACGGTGGGGAACTCGGCGAGGACGCGGGATTCGTGGCGGGCGATGGCTTGGCTGAGCCGCCAATCGTTGAAGACGTGCCCGGCGATGCCGCCGCTGATGACGAGGACGACGGTGACGATGGGGGAGAAGCCGCGCTGCGCCGACAGGGCACCGGCCAGACCGCCGGCGACGATCATTCCGACGAGGATGCTCAGCACCTGGCTGATGCGGAAGCGTTCGATCGTGGCATTGCCGCCGAGGCGGTCGATGCGCAGCCGCAGAGTCGCATCCGTGGTGATGCGCGACGTCACCCACAGAGTCGAACCGATCAACCAGGACTTCACCAGTCCCCAGAATCCCTGGGTGCGCGGGGTCGGCGGAGCGTAGATGTCGACCAAGGATTCCTGATCCCGCAGATAGGGTGCGATCCGCGACGACAGAGTCGGTCTGCGCAGCGGCGGGAGGGAGAGGACGAAGACACACAGGGCGAAGCCGTTGAAGAGTCCGAGGGCCAGGATCGACATGGGCTCGCCGAGGAGACTCATGCCGCCCGTCCGTCCGCAACGTCTGTGTCGTCGGTGGCGAATCCGCCACTCGCGCCGGGGCTGCCCGCGAAACGGCGGTGGGCGGCACTGAGTGAGGACCCTTCGATGACTCTGGGCTCGGACGGGAGCCGACCGATGCGCTTCATCGCCTGATACGCCAGCAGAGACACGACGAAGCCCGCGGCCAGGAGGATCAGCCCCGTACGGGAGTTGTATGCCACCGCCGTTTCGGGTCGCGTGGAGAGGAACGCGAGCACCACCCACGGTGCGGCGACGGCCAATCGGGCGCCGTTGACCGTCCATTGCTGCCGGGCGGAGAGCTCATTGCGGGTGCGGGCATCGTCGCGGACGAACTGAGCCAAGGCTCGGAGCATGGTTCCCAGATCGCTGCCGCCGACCTGCCTGGTGACACTGAGCGCGACGACGATACGGTCGGCCACCGGGTCGGCGCTGACCTGCCGAAAGCGCTCCAACGCCAAAGCGAACGAGCCGCTGGCCCGATATTCTTCGGCGAAGACTTCGAACAGCGGTCGCAGCGGTTCGGGTCCGCGATGCGCCAGGGAACTCAGCGCTTCGGGCAGAGACAGGCCCGCACGGACTCCGGAATTGAGATGGTCAAGAGTCTCGGGCCACAGCTCCCGCCGCATCACCTGTCGACTGCGCGCTCGATGCTGCAGTGCCCGATGCGGCAGCCAGGAGGCGAACAGACCGAAGCACAGTGCGATCGCCCACGACCCGGTGAGCACTGTGGCGACGACTGCGACGACACAGAACGCTGCGACGGAGATGAGCAGCAGGTGAGCCGGCCGCAGTCTGGGGAATCCCGCTCCGGTGAGCATGTCATCGAGTTCGCGCACCCACCGTGACTGAGTCCGCTTGCCCTGCGGTCGCCGCCACAGCGACATCCAGATGAGGAACAGCCCTGCCCCGAGGCAGGCACCGATGAGCAGAGCGGACAGGGAATAGCTCACGCCGCCTCCAGAATGGCGTGAAGATCGCGGCCGACGGCCGCAAATCGCTCGCCGAGGTGGCCGAACCCCTGACCGCGAACGAGCTGTCCTCTCGGCGAATGGAAGATCGTGTCGAGTTCGACGACGTCGCCTTCGACTCCGCCAGGCACCGCGCAGATCTCATCGACTCGGCGCACTCCGGACTGGTCTCTGCGCAGGTGGACGACGACGTCGAGGCTGACGGCGACGGTGGGCACGACGAATGCCGAAGAGATGTTCGCCCCGGCCAAGAGGGGCAGAGTGCAGATCTTCGTGATCGCCGCCCGAGCAGAGTTTGCGTGGATGGTGCCCATTCCCGGCAACCCGGAATTCAGCGCGACCAGGAGGTCCAGGCTTTCGGCTTCTCGGACCTCGCCGACGATGATGCGCGTCGGTCGCATCCGCAGCGCCTCTTTGACCAGGGCGCGGAGGGTGACTTCGCCGGTTCCTTCCAGTGACGGCTGGCGGCACTGCATGGGAACCCAGTCGCGACTGGGCAGATTGAGTTCGAAGACCTCTTCGCAGGAGATCGTACGTTCGCGGGCCGGTATCGAGCCGGCCAAGGCGTTGAGCATAGTGGTTTTGCCGGCCTGAGTAGCCCCGGAGACGAGGATATTGGCACCGCACGTCACGGCCGCGTCGAGGAACTCGGCGGCCCCGGGAGTCAGTGAGCCGTGAGCGACGAGGTTGGCGAGGTTGCGCGGGCGGGCGATGAACTTGCGGATATTCACGGCCGGGTGAGTGCGAGTGATATCGGGCAGCACGACATGCAGCCGGGACCCGTCGGGCAGAATGGCGTCGACAAACGGCTGGGAGAGATCGACGCGACGTCCCGAGGTGCGCAGCATCCGCTCGATGAGGTCATCGAGTTCGCCCGAGCTCAGCTTCGTCGTCGTCAGCTGGTGGATTCCGTCGACGGCGATGAAGACCTCGCTCGGGGAGTTGACCCAGATCTCTTCGACGTGCGGATCATCGAAATAGTCCTGCAGGGCACCGAAACCCGACAGTTGATTGTCGATATGCCGAAACGTCGCCTCTTTGTCCTCGAGCACCGGGAGATCGGCGACGAGGCTGCGCTCATCGTATTCGGCGATGACGGCGCGAATGAGCTCGCGAGAGCGCTGAATATCGGCGCGGGGATCCACATCGAGATCTCTGATCCGCTTGTGAACCTCGCTGGTGATGACTTCGGTGGCTTCCACTCTGAACCCTTGCCCGATCATTCAATTGACAGCGTGATTTGCTGTTTAACCTAGCTGTAGTCGAATGAAGAATCCAGTGAATTCGGAAATCTGTGGATAACCGGGATTGAGTTGTGCAAATGCTCACGGTGTAGTTTCACGAATGTCATTGTGGGGTGTTTTCGTCTTGCGCGAGGGTGGGTTTCGGTCTATATTTTCCTCACCGGTCTTCGTATGACGCGACGTGAGCCGCGCCGGCGGCGGGATGAATCAGATCTCCCGCCGGCGGCGCTTTTTGGGGCCGGGGCGACTGATCGGGGCCCGCCTCGATCGATCAGTCCTCGATATCTCAACGGTCGACCTCCTCGGCGCCGTTTCATGCTCGAGGGAGGGCATGCACTAGAATCGGATCATTATGGCCTCCACTGATTACTCTTCTGAAATCGCCAACCTCCGCCAGACGTACAAAGCGATTCTCGACGTGTCCGATCTGGACAACCTGCGCGACGAGGTCGCCGAACTCACGGAGCAGGCGTCGTCGCCGACGTTCTGGGACGACCCCGATTCGGCGCAGAAGACCTCAGCCAAGCTCTCAAACAAGCAGGGCACCCTGGAGAAGCTCGAGAAGTTCGGTGAGCGGATCGACGATGCCGAGCTGCTCGTCGAGATGTCTCAGGACGAAGGCGACTCGGACTCGCTCGAAGAAGCCGACCGCGACATCAGGAAGCTGCGCGATCAGCTGGCCGAACTCGAGATCTCGACCCTCCTCAGCCATGAATACGACGAGCGCTCCGCCGTCGTGACCGTGCGCTCTGGCGCCGGCGGCGACGACGCGACCGACTGGGCGCAGATGCTCACCCGCATGTACGTCCGGTGGGCGGAGAACCGCGGCTACAAGGTCCAGGAGCTCGACACCTCCTATGCCGAAGGTGCGGGCATCAAGTCCGCGACCATCCAGATCGACGCGCCCTACGCCTACGGCACGCTGTCGGTCGAAGCGGGCACTCACCGTCTCGTGCGGATCAGTCCCTTCGACAACCAGGGCCGCCGTCAGACCTCCTTCGCTGCCGTCGAGGTGGTCCCGCTCATCGAATCGACCGACCATGTCGAGATCGACGAGAACGATCTGCGCATCGACGTCTACCGGTCCTCGGGCCCCGGTGGGCAGTCGGTGAACACGACGGACTCGGCCGTGCGCATCACGCACATCCCCACCGGCGTGGTCGTGAGTATGCAGAACGAGAAGTCCCAGATCCAGAACCGTGAGGCCGCGATGCGCGTCCTCCAGTCGCGACTGCTCGACCTCAAGCGCCAGGAAGAGGCCGCGCAGAAGAAGGAGCTGGCCGGTGACATCAAGGCCAGCTGGGGCGACCAGATGCGCTCCTACGTCACCCATCCGTACCAGATGGT
The DNA here is from genome assembly GCF_026013965.1 of Brevibacterium sp. JSBI002. Lineage (NCBI taxonomy): Bacteria > Bacillati > Actinomycetota > Actinomycetes > Micrococcales > Brevibacteriaceae > Brevibacterium > Brevibacterium sp. JSBI002. Next base: position 2,688,899 of record NZ_CP110341.1, on the reverse strand, counting down.
CAAGGACCTGCGCACCGGCTACGAGGTCAACAACCCCTCGGCCGTCTTCGACGGTGATCTCGACGGACTCATCGAAGCCGGCATCCGCTGGCGCAAGGAACAGGAGATGGCCGAAGAGGCCGAGGCCTGATCCTTCGGCCAACGGTACCGAGCCGTATCGCTCGGTCGAGGGCCGACTGAGGGTCGGCCGCCTCGGCGAGGTTTCGACCATCACCGAGGCGACTGTGAACTTCATCAGATCGCAACACACGCCCGGCCGCCTCCGCGAACATCACGGAACTGTTACGTACAGTGGAATCGGCCGAGCCACCCGCAACATGATTGAAGACCGACTTGATCAGATTCGACTCCGTTTCGAAGTCCTACGACACACGTTCCCGCAAAGCACTCGATGACATCTCGTTCGAGGCTGACCGCGGGGAATTCGTGTTTCTCGTCGGGGCCTCCGGATCGGGAAAGTCCACGGTCATCCGACTGATTCTGCGTGAAGAGGTCCCCAGCGCCGGACGCATTCACATCGCTGGAAAGTCCGTGGTGAAGATGCCCAGCTGGAAGGTGCCCTACCTGCGGCGGGGGATCGGAACCGTGTTCCAGGACTTCCGTCTGCTGCCGAACAAGACCGTGTTCGCCAATGTGGCCTTCGCCCTCCAGGTGATCGGAAAGTCCCGCGCAGCCATGTCGACCCTCGTCCCCGACGTCCTCGAGACCGTGGGCCTGGCCGGCAAGGAGAAACGCTATCCCAGTGAGCTCTCCGGCGGTGAGCAGCAGCGTGTGGCCATCGCCCGCGCCGTGGTCAACAAACCCGGAATCCTGCTCGCCGACGAGCCGACGGGTAACCTCGACCCGGCCACAAGCGCCGACATCATGAACGTGCTTGAGAAGATCAACCGCAACGGCACCACCGTGCTCATGGCCACTCACGACGGCGAGATCGTCAACCGGATGCGCCGGCGGGTCATCGAACTGCGCGAAGGCGAAATCGTCCGCGACGTCGAAGAAGGCACCTACGGAGTCGCCTCATGAGGGCCGGTTTCATCCTCTCCGAAGTCGTCTCGGGTCTGCGCCGGAACTTCTCCATGGTCATCTCCGTCGTGCTCGTGACCTTCGTGTCCCTGCTCTTCGTCGGAGCCGCGATCCTGCTGCAGATGCAGGTCGGGCAGATGAAGGACTTCTGGTACGACCGTGTGCAGGTCTCAGTGTTCCTGTGCCCGCCGGATTCGGAGGCGACGAACTGCGTCGACGGTGAGGTCACTGGAGACCAGAAGGATCAGATCCGGTCAGAACTCGAAAGCTCCGATCTGGCCCCCTACGTCGACAAGGTCTACTTCGAGGACAAGACCGAGGCCTACGAGCACTTCCAGGAGCAGTTCAAGGGCACCAGCCTCGAGGGTACCGTGCCCAAGGATGAGATGAACGAGTCCTTCCGGGTCAAGCTCAAGGACGCCGAGAAGTACGACATCATCAAGGAGACGTTCTCGTCGACGCCCGGGGTGGAAGAGGTCGTCGACCAGAATCAGCTGCTCGATCGACTGTTCGGGGTGCTCAACATCGCGACCATCGTGGCGATCGCGATCGCCGGCATCATGCTGCTGTGCGCGATGCTGCTCATCGCCACCACCATTCGACTCTCCGCGTTCTCCCGACGCCGGGAGACCGGCATCATGAGACTGGTCGGCGCGTCGAACACCTTCATCCAGATGCCGTTCCTGCTCGAGGGCGTCATCGCCTCTGCCATCGGCGCGACCCTGTCCGCCGGTGCTCTGGGGCTGCTCGTCCACTTCGGAGTCAGCGGTTGGCTGCAGTCGCAGGCCACGGGATTCAGCCTCATCTCCGGATGGGACGTCCTCCTCATCACCCCCGTGCTCATCATCATCGGCGTGCTCATGGCCGGAGCATCGTCGCTGATCACGCTCAACAAGTACACGAAGGTCTGAGATGAGACGCAGACTCGGACTCGTCCTCACGGCAGCTGCGCTGGCAGTGGTCATGCCGGTCGCCTCGGTGGTGGCCGATCCTCGCGACGACAAGAGCGAGGTCGACGAACGCGTCAAGGAACTCCAACAGGAGTTCGAAGGCCTCGACGAGGATCTCGCCCGCGTCATCGCCGAACGCGATGCCGCGCAGGAGAAGCTGCCGGACGCCGAAGCCGAATCGAAGGCCGCCGACGATGCACTGGCTGAGGCGATCGAGAAGGACCAGGACATGGCCGCACGCCTGACTTCGGCGGAGAACGCGCAGAAGGATCTCAAGGACACGATCAAGTCCGGCACGGAGGAGATCGACAAGCACAAGACCTCGGCGGCGCGCATCGGACGACAGGCCTACCAGAACTCGGGCATCACCTCCGATCTGGCGATGCTGCTGCAGATGGCCGAGGGCACGAGCGCCGACGGCGGCATCGGCCGTGTCGACTCGGCGGTGCGATCCCAACAGCGCACGATCGACAAGCTCTCCGAACAGCGGGCGCTGAACAAGAACAACGAAGAGCGGCTCTCGGGCGTGACGGATAAGATCTCCGACCTCAAGGACGAAGCCGCCGAGGCGGTGCTGGCCAAAGAGGCCGCGCAGGTCGATGCGAAGAAGAAGGCCGACAGCCTCAACGACCTCATCTCCGCGAAGGACGATGCGGAGAAGACGATCTCCGACAACAAGGACAAGACCGAGAAGCAGCTCGCCGACGAGAAGGCCGAGCAGGAGCGTCTGGCCGAGAAGGTCCGGGAGTGGGAGAAGGAACAGGAGAAGAAGGGCAAGTTCGTCTTCGGTGACGGAGTCCTGGCCAATCCGGCCAAGGGATACCCGACGACGTCTCCGTTCGGATACCGCGTCCACCCGATCACCGGTGCGCGGAAGCTGCACACGGGAATGGACTTCGGAGTGCCCTGCGGAACCCCGATCCGTTCGGCAGGCGACGGAATCGTCGTCACCTCCGGTTGGACCGGCGGCTACGGCAACCGCGTCGTCATCTCCCACGGCAAGATCAAGGGCAATTCGATCGCGTCGACCTACAACCACAACACGAAGCTCAAGGTCCACGACGGGCAGAGGGTCAAGAAGGGCGACATCATCTCGTACTCCGGCACGACGGGCGCGTCGACCGGCTGCCACCTCCACTTCGAGATCATGGAGAACGGCGGCTACGTCGATCCCAAACCCTTCATCTTCTAATTGCTACCTGACGGCGGCCCAGCAACCTCGCGCGAGGTTGCAGGGCCGCCGTCAGGTAGTTCTGGGAGGGGACGGGCGTGCGGAAGGGGGCCGATGGGCTAGAATTGGTGGCTGTGCCCGCGAACGCGTGCACAGGTGATCGGGAGCAGAATCGGGAGCAGAGAGGAGGCCGGTTATGCCGAAGGACACAGGCAAGAAAGTCATCGCGAGGAACCGCAAGGCGCGCCACGACTATCACATCGAAGACACGTGGGAGGCCGGGCTCGTACTCACCGGCACCGAGGTGAAATCGCTGCGCGAAGGTCGAGCCTCGCTCACCGACGGCTTCGCCCTCATCTTCCAGAATGAGGCCTGGCTGGAGAACGTCTACATTCCCGAATACCTGCAGGGGACATGGACGAACCACTCGGCCCGCCGTCGTCGTAAGCTGCTGCTCCACCGCGAGGAGATCCTCAAGATCTCGCAGAAAGTCAAGGAATCCGGCCGGACCCTGGTCCCGCTGGAGCTGTACTTCGACGGTTCACGCGTCAAGGTCGAGATCGCCCTGGCCCGCGGCAAGCGGGAATGGGATAAGCGACAGGCACTGCGCGAAGCGCAGGACAAACGCGAAGCCGAACGCGCCATGAAGTCCAAGCAATACCTGTAAGGGCTGGTCGATGGCGGGTGAGATCCCCGCCATCACCATCGTCTCTCGGCTCCTTCGCCGAGGCGGTCCGAGCGTATCCGAGCAAGCCCGGTCACATATTCGCGGAGTTCAGGGAATGCAATTGGCTCGGTCTGCGTTGCAGGAGTATGCTGGAGTACCTGATCGGCGCCAGCAGCCGCCTCGGCGGATGACACAGCTGATCAGTTTTGGTAACAGAATATGGGGATGATCGGTTTCGACGTCGGACACTGCGTCGGGAGAAGCGGGCCGAGAATGCAGAGTCATCTCGTTAATGTCCTCTGCAAAACAATAGGTGCTAAGTCTAACAACCGCACCGATTTCGCCCTCGCTGCCTGATAGAGCGCGAGCTGCGAATCCGTCAGCCTAGAGTTGCCTCTGCTCTAGATCCTGGCGTCGCTTAAGAGGCCACTGCTTCAGATGCATGTTGGGGGCATCTGAGGGACTCTTACTCAACTCCGTTCGTTGGTCCATGTGTTCGTGCAGGGGCCAGAACCTAAGACACTGTTTTCACGAACTGCGCCCGGAGAAGTCCTGACAATCTGCCGACGGACGCGGGTTCGATTCCCGCCATCTCCACGTGACTGAGCCCCGGATTCCGCAAGGATCCGGGGCCTTTCGCTGCCCGAAAATTCCCATAGCTGCCACTTTGACCCGTCGAAGTCGACGAAGCGTCGAATAGAGCGAACACCATCGCCGAGGCTGCCGGATAGGGCCGTTCCCACCTGTCCCTTGGAGATCGGCTAAGTTCAGCCCCGATGAGATACGGTGGATCCGAGTTCAGAGAGGGGACCGGTACCGATGTTCTATCCGCCGCTGATCGGCTACCTCGTCCTCGCCGTAGTCTGAATCGTTCTCGTGTTGGTCATCCGCGGCGACCGTCTGCCCCGCAATCGTGCAATCGGAATCCGGTCGGCGCTGACGCTGCGGTCCGAGGCCGCTGGGAAAGCTGGCCACCGTGCGGCGATTCCCATGCTCATCACCATCAGCATCATCTCCGTCGGCTTCTCGATTGCACTGTTGAGCGTCGAGAAATTCGCCTGGCCGAAGGCAGTCGGAGCCGTTTTCGCGGTCTCGGGGTGGCTGCTCATCCTCAGCCTCTTTGTCAGAGTCTGGACGACGGCCCACCGCGCGGCGCGGACCGCAGACAACTGACCTCCCACGGCGACGACCGCCGTACCGACATCTGGGCACCCTCTTCGCGACGCCCTCGCGAGACCCTGGAGTTCCGACCACTCGGCCGATCACGATCGTCATCGCCGTGGCCGTCGGCTTGCCCATTCTCATTCGAGCTCAGTTGCGTCCGGGACGGGTTGCACGGCTGGAGTGGGCCGTCCTCGGACTGCTCGGCGGCCTCGCCCTGGCCGCCGTCGCCGCCACGATGTGTCTGACGACTCTGTGGCTGAGCCTGGTGGCGCTGGCGATGCTCGCCCGGACTTCGTCGAGCCGGATGAGCATCGCCTCCATCGTCGTTCTCGCAGTCGCGAACATCGTCTGTCCCCTGGTCACGGCCGACGGTGCGACCTTTGCGCTCATGGTGTTCGCCCTGGTCATCGCCGCGATCGCGATCGGTCTGATGCTGCGATCGAATGACCGCACACTGATCGAACGACAGGCCATCGCCACCGAGGCGGAACGACGTCGCATCGCCACCGTCGAACCGGGCGAAGTCGGGCACTGCCAGCCGAACGGCGACAACGATGACGGTAGCGCCGACGTAGTTGCTCAGCGCCATCGGACGCAGCGGTACGAATTTGGACAGTCGTCGTCTCAACTCTGTGGCTGCGCTGTTTCGGGCAGGGTCCGTTGGAGAAGCTGGGGCGCCTCGTCACCTGGGGTCGGTCGTTAGAACGACGCCACCAGCGCCGCGGCCACAGCCGCCACCAGCCGTGCAACCAGCCGGTCACCCTCACGAGTTCACGCGAATGACCTCTTCCTGGTACGGCGCGATGACCTCGCCGGAGATCCGCAGGTCGAGAAGCAGGAAGGGCCGTTCGTGGACCGGACGAGCCTTCCACTCCTCGACGACGGCGAGGTCGGCCAGGGATCGGACGACGACGCCGTGTCCGCCGGCGGCCGTCGCCAGGGCAGCGAAGTCGATCTCGTCGATGAGCATGGGCGACTTCTCCAACCCCTTGAGCCCGTACAAGTTGACCTCGGCACCGTAGGCCGCGTCATTGAAGACCACAGCCAAACTGCGACCACCGGCCACCCGAATCGCGGTGTCGAGGTCGGACAGTGCCATGGCGCCGCCGCCGTCACCGGTGGTCAGCACGATCGTCGAGTCCGGGTTCGCACGGGCGGCCCCGGCGACACTGTGCCAGCCGAGCCCGATCGACTGGAAGGCAGTGCCGACCATCGCCAGCCGGTCGGGTGCGCCGGGCTCCCAGAACATGTTCGCCCAGGCGATGAAATGTCCGCCGTCGGAGACGACGACCCGATCCTCGGGCAGAACCTCGCCGAGGCGGTTCGCCGCCGCACGCGGATCGAGCCGACCATCCTCGGCGAGCTCCGGCCCGACGACGTAGGCCCGGTCGGCAGCGGTGTCGACGGAATCGTGCCAGCGTGCTTCAGCACTGTCCGAACTCCCAGCACTGTCGGCGCCGGTCGCCGCCAGGCGCGCGATGAGTTCGGTGGCGGCTAGTTTCGCGTCGGCGCGGATGAAGCCTCCGACGCGGGCATTCGTGGCACGGTCGTCCGTATCGATCTGCCACACCGTCGTCGAGGGATGGAAGAGGTCCCCGAACCGCATCGTGAACTGATTGAGTGAAGCACCGAAGACCACGGCCACATCGGCCTCGCGGATCCGTTCCATTGCGGCCGGGGCACCGAAGCCGCCGGCGACTCCCAGGTCGTGTTCGGCAGCCGGGAAGATGTTGCGTCCCAGTGCGGTCGTCACGGTGAGCGCGCCCGTGATGTCGACGAGCTCACCGAGTTCGGACTCGGCTCCGGCCAACCAGGCTCCGCGGCCCGCGAGCAGCAGGGGACATTTCGCTCCAGCCAGATCTGCAGCAAGGCGATCAAGAGCCGCATGTGCGAATTCGCCGGTCGGTGCCATCGGCGAGGGACGACTGGGACCGGGGACAACCGGGATCTCACCGAGGTCCAGAGTCGCGACATCGTAGGGAATGGCCAGGACGACGGGCAGTCGATAGGTAAGCGCATGCTCGATCGCGGTCACGGTGGCTGCGGCGGCATCGACCCGACCGACGGTGTAGGTGCGCACACCCACGGCGGAGGCCATGGCGATCTGGTCCACGTCCCATGGTCGGGGCCCGGATGTGGGCTCATCCCCGACAACGAGGACGAGGGGAACCCGGGCTTGTGCCGCCTCGGCGAGGGCGGTGAGCGTATTCGTGAACCCGGCACCATACGTGGTGGTGGCCGCGGCGATCCGCCCGGAGGTGCGGAAGTGGGCGTCGGCGGCGACGACGGCACCGGCTTCGTGGCGGACGGCGGTGTAGGTTGCCGAGGTGTCACGCAGCAGGGCGTCGAGGAAGTAGGCATTGCCGTTGCCCATGAGGCCGAAGACCTCGTCGATGTGGGCGGCAAGGGTGTGCGCGACGTGCGCGGAGGTATGAGCCATGGCAGGCCTTTCGCGAATGAGATATGGAAACGAGGGATCCATATATGTCTCACACGCGCGGTTTGCGGCTTCGTGCTCCTTTTTCGAGCACCGGCTGATGTGTGCTCGTCCCACTCGCCGGTTTCCGGCGTACTTGAGAGCGGCTCAGCCTGACTCTTCGAATATAAGCGACTGTGGTCTGAGGCACCAAGTCGGGGTCCTCCCGCACAGACCTCACCCACCAGAACTACCTGACGGCGGCCCAGCAACCTCGCGCGAGGTTGCTGGGCCGCCGTCAGGTAGTAATTAGCGGGTGATGCGTTCCTTCCAGGCGGCCATGACCTCGGGCGAGGTCGGCTTCGACGCGAAGGAACCGACGAGGTAGCCGACCAGTGAGGCGATGAGGCCCAGGTAGATGGCCTCGTTGGCGTAGATATCCACGACGATCATGACGACCACTGTGGTCACGGCACCGAGGATCATGCCGGCCATGACGCCGACGATCGTTCCCCGCTTGAACACGAGACCGCCGAGGATCGGGATGAACAGACCGGCCACCAGCAGGTTGTAGGCCACGGTCAGCGCCTCGACGACGCTGGGCATGATCATCGCGAGCGCCAAAGTCACGACGCCGAGCACGATGAGGTAGATGCGCGAGTCGCGCACCTCATCTCCGGTCTCGCGGACCAGCGACCGCACGAGCGTCGACTTCGCGCCGGAACCCGAGTGAGAACCGGATTCCGAGCCGGAAATGCCGGACGCACTCGCCGAGGCGTCCGCACCATCCGTCGCCGTATCCTTCGCACCGGCTCCCGCACCGACGCCGCCTTCAGGAACGATGTCCTTGCGGGTGAGGAACGGTTCGACGATGTCCTGGCGGCAGACGGTCGAGGCGGCCATGAGCGAACCCGAGGCCGTCGACATCATCGCGGCCAGAGCCGCAGCGAGCACAATTCCGGCGAGGACCGGAGACATCGAAGCATCTACGACGGCGACGAACACATCGTCCTGGACCTCGATGCCAGGCACGATCTTCGTCGCGGCCATGCCGATGAGCGCACCGGCGACGGCATAGAGCAGGCAGTAGACCCCGGCGGAGAAACCGCCCCACCTGGCCACACCCGGGCTGCGTGCGGTGAATACGCGTTGCCAGATGTCCTGTCCGATGAGCAGACCGAGGGTGTAGATGAGGATGTAGCCGAGGATCGCCTCCCACCCGATGCCCACCGGTGAAGTGTGCGATTCGGGCAGCGAAGAGAACAGCTCGGAGACGCCTCCGGACTTCGAGAGCACGAGCGGCAGCATGATGAGGAAGATGCCGATCGTCTGAATGAAGAACTGGACGAAGTCCGTCAGCGTGATCGACCACATGCCGCCGAGCATCGAATAGAGGATGACGATGCCGCCGCCGATGAGCACCGACCACACTTTGTTGAGATCGAACAGGGTATGGAAGACCGTGGCGTAGGCGACCGCCGACGTCGTCGAGATCATCAGACCGTAGGCGGTCATGATCGCTCCGGAGACGAAGCGGGAACCCTTGCCGTAGCGGAGTTCAAGCATCTGCGAGACCGTGTAGATCTCGAGCTTCTGAATCTTCGGAGCGAAGAACAGCGAGAGCGCGATGATGCCCAAGCCGATCGCGAACACGAGCCACATTCCCGACAGCCCGGCCGTGTAGCCCAGGCCCACACCGCCGATCGTCGACGCGCCGCCGAGGACGACGGCCGACATCGTGCCGGTGTACAGCAGTCCGCCGAGGCGGCGTCCTGCGACCAGGAAGTCCTCCTGGTTATGGGCCTTGAAGCGGCCCCAGACTCCGAATCCCACCATGGCGGCGAGATAGATGATGACTACCAAAGAGTCCACAGCGACCCTTTCTGTTGGATCGGCTCAGTGACCGACGGTGATGTGGATGGCGGTGGGCACGGAGCGATCGAGCGCCTCGGCGATGGCCCGCGGCAGAGCGGAATCGATGTCCGCCTCGGCGATCGTCACCCCGGCCCCACCCATGGATTCGCCGAGTTTCGCGAAGTCGGGTCGGGCGAGCCTGACAGCGAAGGGTTCGATATCGCGGTCGACCATCTGACCCTCGATCTCCGCATATCCGCCGTTGTCGACGACGACGAAGGGGATGCCCAGTCCCAGCTCGGCAGCGGTCATGAGTTCCTGGATGGAGAACATGGCCGCACCATCGCCGAGGATGCACACGACCGGTCGCGCAGGATCGGCGACCTTCGCTCCGAGGGCCGCGGGAATGCCGTAGCCCAGGGTGGCGAATCCCGGCATGTAGAGCAGCTGGTCGGGTGTGCTCGCCGTCAGCGCGTGCACTGTGCCGTCGTAGGTGACCTGCGAGGAGTCACCGGAGACGACGACGGTCGATCCCGCTCCCTCTTCGACGAGCCGGGTGACCCGGGCGCCGATCGCGTCGAAGTCGAAATCGGTGGCCCAGCTCTCCCGGATCCGGGCGACCCGATCGGCCCCGGATTCCTTCGCCGAGGCGGCCGATCCGTGTCGTTCGGACGAATCCGTTCCATCAACGCTCGCCGAGGCGGCACCGTCGTTTCCGATTCCGAGCGCGCTCATGAGCGCGGTGAGGAACTCGCCAGTGTCCGCGCAGGCGAGGATGTCCCCGGGCAGGTTCTTGTTCAGCTGGTCGGGGTCGATATCGCAGCGGATGACGGTCTGCCCGGCAGACTCATCACGCACACCGATGCTCGTCTGCGCACCGATGACCCCGCCCCACAGGTCGGAGTCAGCCAATTCTGAGCCGAGCACGATGAGCACATCGGCTGCCGCGGATTCGGCCTGCACGCTGGGGAAGCGCACATTCGAACCGAGCGAGAGCGGATGCGTCTCGGACACGATGCCCTTGCCGTTGGCTGTCGTCGCCAGGGGAGCGTCGAGGGCCTCGATGAGGCGGGCCACCTTCGCGTGGGCGCCCCGGGCACCGCCGCCGGCGACGACCAGCGGACGCTTCGCCGCTCGGATCGCCTCGGCAGCACGGGCCACGACATGGTCATCGAGCCCGGGGCGGCGACCCGCGAACGGGACCGGAACGCTGCCGTTCCAGGGTCCCTCGAGAACGTCGAGGGGAACCTCGATGTGCACGGGCCCGGGACGGGCCGAGTCGAACATGGCGAACGCCTCGGCGACGGCCTGCGCAGCACCTTCTGCGGTGCGGGTGCGCTGGGAGGACACGAGGAGGTGGCCCACCGCACCGGAGGAGTCCTTCGTCTCGTGCAGCATGCCGACGTCGGCGCGCTCGAACCCGGTGGGCACACCGGGAGAGAGGATGAGCATCGGTCGGGACTCGGCATAGGCGGTCGCGGCGGCGGTGATGACGTTCGTCAGCCCCGGCCCCGAGGTCGTGATGACGACCCCGGGTTTGCCGGAGACGAGGAAGTACCCGTCGGCACCGTAGCCTGCTCCCTGCTCGTGGCGGGGAGTCACGGCGCGGATCCCGAACTCCGGCAGATGCCGGTAGAACTCGAGGTTGTGCGTGCCGGGGATGCCGAAGATCGTGTCGACTCCGTGGGCGGCCAGGGTCGCCACGACCGCACGGCCGCCATTGCGGACATTCGTTTCGGTGCTCATGCTCAGACTCCGAGGGCGTTGCCGGACGGGCCGGAGGGAGCGGTGACTCCGTTGTTCTCCGCCGCCCAGAGGGACAGGACCTCGTAGCCGACATGAGCGGCGGCGAGTCCGGTGACTTCGGCGTGGTCGTAGGCGGGGGCGACTTCGACGATTTCGGCGCCGACGACATTGAGGCCCTGGAGTCCGCGGATCGAGTTGAGCAGCTCACGGCTGGTCATTCCACCTGCCTCGGGGGTGCCGGTGCCGGGTGCGGCCGCCGGATCGAGGACGTCGATGTCGACGGACAGGTAGACCGGAGCGTCGCCGAGGCGACCCCGCATTCGGGCGACGACGTCCTGGACGGAGGTGAACTGGTATTCGTCGCTGCGGATGATCTGGAAGCCGAGCACCTCATCATCCTCGAGGTCCTTCTTCCCATAGAGGGGACCGCGGATGCCGATGTGCATCGAAGCGGTCATGTCGATGAGGCCCTCTTCGCTGGCGCGGCGGAAGGGAGTGCCGTGGGTGTAGGGCGCACCGAAGTAGGTGTCCCAGGTGTCCAGGTGCGCATCGAAGTGGAGGACGGCGATCTTGCCGTGCGTCTTGTGCAGGGAGCGCAGGTTCGGCAGGGCCAGGGTGTGATCCCCGCCGAGGGTGAGCAGCTTGGCCCCGTCGGCGCGCATGGCGTCGGCGTTGGCCTCGACGGTGGTGATGGCCTCTTCGATGTCGAAGGGATTGACGCCGAGGTCACCGCAGTCGGCGACCTGCTGCCCGGTGAACGGGTGGACGTTCGTGGCCTGGTTGTAGGGGCGCAGCAGCTTCGAGGACTGGCGGATGTGAGCAGGTCCGAAGCGGGCACCGGGACGGTAGCTGACGCCGGCGTCGAAGGGAATGCCGATGACCTTGACGTCGATCTTCTCGCCGGGACGCTCGGCTTCGACTTCGTCGATGCGCGGCAGCAGTCCGAACGTCGGGGGTCCTGCGTAGCGGGGTGTCTTGCTGTAGTCGGCTGGGCCGAGCGGCTGAGACGTCACTGGCTTGCTCCTTCGTCGTAGCGGCTGACCCGACCCGAACGGGCCGGAGGTGATGCCCTCAGCCTAGGACGTGGGTCACACAACACCGATATCCATCAAGGAGCAATTGAAACCACTACTGTCCAGAATGGATAGAATCGGGTGCATGGTCACCTTGGAACAGATCTGGTCACGCGCAGAACTCGCGCTCGAAGTCATCGTCGATTCGCCCACCGCAGCGGAGCAGAACGTCACGATCGTGCATTCCTCGGAGCTGCCGGAGGTCGACGAATGGCTTGCCGGCGGTGAGGTGCTGTTGACGATCGGGGTCGGTCAGGACCTCGGCGGGGACACGGTCGGGGACTATGTGCGCCGCCTCAAAGCTGTCGGCGTGCACGCGCTCGGCATCGGACTGGGCTCCGACCTGCCGTGGCAGCAGGTTCCGCCGATGCTCGTCGCCGCCGCGCAGGAGGCCGGGCTGGCGCTGTTCGGCGTGCCCGAGCCGGTTCCGTTCGTCGCCGTCGTCGATGCCTTCACCCGGATGCGTGAGGCCGAGACCAACCGAGAGCTGACCCGGGCGAGCAGGGCCGCCCGCCGTTTCGCAACCGCATTGGCCGGGGAGGGACCTGCGGCGCTTGTGGCCGATCTGGCAGAGACGCTGGAGGCTCCGGTCCGGTTCGTCTCGCCGACCGGCAGGGCGTTGAGCGGGGACGACGCCGAGGAAGACGTGCGTTCGGCACTCATCGAGGAATCTTTGAAACCAACGGCAGGGCCTCGTCTGATCCGCACCGGTTCGCGGATCGTCGAGGCCGTTCCGATCGGGGGTGATCATCCGCTCGGGTGGATCCTCACCCCCGCCGAGGCGGTCGGATCTCCGAAGACGCGTGCCCTGCTGCTGTCGACCGCCTCGGCGCTGTTGGCGATGTCGTTGGCGGATCTGCCCGTTCCCTCCGGCCGCGCGCTGCTCTTCGATGCCGATCTCAGCGACGACGAAGCACGTGGGGAGTGGACCAGGGTGACGGGGTTGGCCCCGGTGTCGACGGTGGGGATGCGCATCTTCGGCGGTGTCCGCGGGGACTCCGCCGAACGACTCATCGCCGATATCGTCGGTCGGAGCCTGCTCACCCGCACCGGTTCGCTGCTCGGGGTGGTCGGAGCACAGGAACGCGGACTCGATGAGCTGGTGACGAGGGCCGCCGAGGTCACCGGCCTGGACGTGCTTGCGGAGAAGAGGCTGCCGTTGGGTCAGCTCCATCACACGTGGATGCTGTGGCGGACCCAGCACGAGACCGAGGCCTCCGAGGTCAGGGCGCTGCTGTCGGCGGTCGATGAGGAGGCTGCCGACCGATTCGTCGATCGGGTTCTCGGCGAACTCTTTCGGGCGCGTGGCGGTCAGGAGCTGTTGGAGACTCTGCGGGCCTTCATCGCCGCGTCCGGGGCACGCGAGCGCATTGCCGCCGAGTTGGGAGTCCACCGGCATACGGTGCGGGCGCGTTTGGCGAAGATCGAGAAGCTGCTCGGCCGCGACCTCTCCCGTGCCGAAACGCTGCAGGCGGTGTCGTTGGCACTCGAGCTCGCTGAACTCTAGGCACACCTCTCACCGACCGATGAACACAGTGTTCTGCGCAGCGGTGCTCTCCGATCAGTCCTCGAAGTGTTGGATGTGGAAGCGTTCGGCGATCTCAAGCACTCGGGCGAGGGCTTCGTCTTCGCCGATGCTGATGCGCACACCGGCGCCGAGGTTGCGCACGGCCACGGCCTGTTCGACGCAGGCATCTTCGAAGGCATCAGATTTCTCACCCAGCGGCAGCCAGACATAGTTCGCCTGTGCTTCGGGCACATCCCAGCCCTGTTCGCGCAGTGCAGCTGCGAAGGCATCGCGGGTCTGTGCGATCTCGCCGGCCCGCTCGAGCACTTCGTCCCAATGGTTGAGGGATTCGAGGGCGGCTGCCTGGCTGAGGTCGGTGACGCCGAAGGGGATGACGGCTTTGAGCAGCCCTTCGATGACCGGCGGATGGGCGACGGCGTAGCCGACACGCAGCCCGGCGAGTCCGTGTGCTTTGGAGAAGGTGCGGAGCAGAACGAAATTCGGATAGTCGCGGACAAGACCGAGTCCATCGGCTCGCCCGGGTTCGGTGGCGAACTCCCAGTACGCTTCGTCGAGGGCGACGAGGACGTGGTCAGGCACCTTATCGAGGAAGGTGCGGACCTCGTCGTCGCGCAGCACCGGGCCGGTCGGGTTGTTCGGTGAGCACAGGATGATGAGACGCGTGTCTTCGGTGATCGCCGCAGCCATCGCGTCGAGGTCGTGTCGCCCCTCGGCCGTCAGCGGCACTTCGCGGCGGGTGGACCCGACGAGCCCGGTGGTCTGCGGATACATCTCGAACGACGGCCACGGATAGATCGCCTCGGTGGTGGCGTCCGAAGTGATCTGGGTCAGCGCGACGAGCAGTTCGCTGGCACCGGTGGTGACGACAAGCTGATCCAGTCCGACACCGAGGCGGTCGGCCAGTCCCTGACGCAGTGCCAGTGCCGCGTCGTCGGGGTAGAGCGCGGGGTTCGTCGCGTGAGCGACCATGGTCTCGAGGACTGCCGGCAGAGGAGGCAGGAAGTTCTCGTTCGAGGAGAGCTTGAACGACTCGAGACCCTCGACCTGGCGGGGAGGCTTGCCCGGAACATAGGGCGGGAAGGTCTCCAGAGCGGCCCGCAGGCGCGGTGACGGTGCAGCGGGTGCGGGCGCCGAGGCGGTGGAGCCGGGTGCACTCGAGGACGAAGCCCCGGGCGCGGTGGTGGACGCAGATTCTGAAGCAGCGGGGTCGGAGACGTTCATGGACTCATGATGTCACAGCGGATCAGCGCTGCCACCAGGCCCCGGAAGGGTCAGGCCTCGCCGACGAGGATCACCAGGGTTTCTCCGGGGTCGACCGCCCTCCGTCGCCGCCGGGACCCTGCTGTTGCTGCTGTCGTTCGGAGTCCTCACGGCGCTTCTCCAGCTCGTCACGCTTCTTCTCACGTTCGGACTTGCCTGAGGAATCGTCCGGCTTCTCCTCTTCCCCGGGGGCCTGGCCCTCATCTCCGGAGGATTTCTCGTCTCCGGAGTCCTTTTCCTTCGAGTCCTCGTCCTCGGACTCGCTGTCGTCGGTTCCCTCGTCCTTGGCTTTGTCACCCTGCTTCTTGTCCTCGACGCGTTCTTTCGCCTGGCTGCTCCTCTGCTTCTCTTCGCTCTTCTTCGGCTGGCATTCCTCGGGCGCATCTTCGAGGGTCTTCAGCGAACGGTCGTAGAGTTCCTGCGACTGGTCGGGGTCTTGGGAGGCGATCTGATCTGCCTGCTTCTCATAGACAAAGGACAGGTTGATCCGCACAGCACATTCGGCCGAGGTCGGAGCGATCTCCAGAGCAGCTTCGAGATCGGTCTGGGCAGCGTCGTAGTCGCCGACGGCCGCCTCGGCGGTGCCGCGGTTGAAGTAGCCGATATGGCGTTGGAACGGGCTGACCCGAAGGAACGCCGTCGCCGCCTTCTTGGCACCGGGGAAGTCATTCGAGGTGTATCTGACCTGCGAGGCTGTTCCGAAGTATGTGGCCATGGCGATATAGCCGAAGATCAGGGCGAATATCGTGCCGAGGATGAGGTTGATCTTCGTGATCCGACGCAGCCGTGACCACAGATTCTTCAGGCGGTTCATCGCGGACCTCCCAGGTGGGGCACGGGCTGGTAGGGGACCGATCCGCTGGGACCGGGTGGGCCTCCGGGACCAAACGGACCTCCGGGACCGGGTGGGCCGCCTCGGCGAGGGCGCTTGGGGGTGATCGCTTTGAGGCGAAGGTATTCGCGGACTCCGAAGACGAGCTCCACGGCGATCCACGCGAAGACGAGGATGAGCGGGACCCAATAGTATTCGTCGACGGTGACCCGGCCGTCCTTCTTCACCAGGGCCTGATCGTATTTCGGGGCGGTGTAGACGCTGGAGATCGCGCCGTTTCCGTCCCGGTGGTGGTAGTCGACGCCGAGGTCCGAGGCGATCTGGCGCAGGTTGCCCTCGTCGATCTTCGAGATCCCCGGATTGCCGTTGCGGTCCTGTATGTACTCGGGCGGCGCCTGATCGTCATCAGGGTCATCGGGGTCGCCGATGCCGGGCGCATTGCCGGGGTCACCGACACCGGACCCGTAGCCGAACGGCTGACTGTCGCGCATCTTCCCGCCTTGATCGGTGCCGTATCCGAAGACGGCGCCGCTGTCGATGCGGGAGGCGAAGGGCGACCACGACTCCGGGGACTCCGATACGGTCTGCTCACCGTCGCCGAAGTAGAACACGACGTTCTTGTTCTCCGGGCGGTCCTCATCGTTCGAGGTCATCCGCTTATCGAGCTCCTCACCGGCCTCGGTGATCGATGAGCCTCTGGAATTCATGGATGATTCGGGTGCGAGGACGTCGACGGCGGAGGCAAAGGCGGCGTGATCGGTCGTCAGCGGCATCACAGTGGCTGCGGTCGAAGCGAAGGTGATGATGCTCAGCCGGGTGCCGGGGAAGGCGTCGGCGAGTTCGAGCATGTCCTTCTTGACCCCCGCGAGGCGGGTGTCGTCCCCGTCGAAGTCCTCGGCGGCCATCGACGTCGTGACGTCGACGACGAAGTACACATCGGCTCGTGCCTCGTACTCCTCGGTCGAGGATTTGATGGGGATCCCGGGGCGTGCCAGTGCTATTGCGAGCACGGCGACGACACCCATGCGGGCGAACCATTTCCAGCGTGCTCCGTCGCCGCGGATGGCGGGGATGATGCACACGGTGAGCAGGGCGAGGACGATGAAGCCCCAGCCGAACCAGGTGAAGACGGGATCGAAGATCATGATTTCGTCCTCCACGCCAGCACGAACACTCCGACGAGGCCGAAGACGGCGAGTGCGAGCGGAACCACCGGCATATCGTGGACGATGGTGTACGAACGGCCGGGGGTGTTCGCCGCTTCCTGGCTCTGGATCTCCTCGACGATGCGGTCGATCGTCGAGGCCGAACCCATGTCGAACTGTTCGCCGCCGGTACGGTCGGACACGGACCGCAGCTCCTTCGTCTGAGTGGTCGTCAGCACCGAGGGAGGGGAGAGGCTGTAGACGCGGACTTTCGCGTCGACGGCGATATCGGCGGCTTCGTTGAGCTCGAAGAGCGGCTCACCGGCGAGCATATTGTCCGTGGCGAAGATGATCGACCGGGACCGGTCCTCGTCCTGTCGGTCGAAGTTGTCGACGCAGCTGACGAGGCCGTCGCCGATGAGTGAGGAGCCGCCGATATTCGGCGGAGAGGTCGACCACGAGTAGTCGGTGCCCTCTGCACCCCAGGTGCGGAACCCCTCCTCGGCCTCGGCGAGGTAGTTCTGGACCATGTCGTAGTCGTCTGTGAGCGGGAATGCGGAGACCGCGGTGGCATTGAAGACGGTCAGGCCGATGCGTTCGCCGTCGAAGCGGTCGACGAGCTCCTGGTAGGACTCGAGCAGGTCGGCGTCGTAGCCGAGCATCGACCCGGACACATCGAGGCAGAGCATGACATCGCGCATCTTCCGCTCCGGGTTGACCGTCTCCACCCAAGCCGGACGCGCGACTCCCGCCAGTGCTGACAGCCCGGTGAGGACGATGACGCCGAGGAGGGCGACCGTGGTCACCAGCCGTCTGCGCATGGCCCTGCGGAAACTCGGCAGGCTCGTCATCCGTCCACTGTGGGCCACGGCCAACGAGGACTCCGTCGTCTTCGGCCGGCGGAACCAGAAGACTGCGGCTGCGGCGAGTGCCAGCAGGATGAGCGCCAGCCACCAGAACATCAGGACCATCGCGCCACCAACTTCCGGGCCTCGGCGATCTGCGGCTGCAGACCGGCCGGTTCGGCTTCGGCGAACTCCGCCTCGTAGAGGCCGAGCAGGCACTGCGCGAGGTCGTCGAGACCGGCGACTGCCGCATCGCGGTAGGTCAGGTGCTCGGCTTTGATGCCCCACGCGTCATGGGCGAATTCGCGCACGATCGTCGCCAGCTGCTGTGCCGATTCGCGCACGTCCGCCGATTCTGCGGTCAGTCCCGTCTCCACGGCGCTGATGCGGGAGAGATAGGTGCTGCGCACGGGAATCGGGATGCGCGGTCCGTCCGCCGCGGTGACTCCGGCGGCGGCGCGGAAGAGCGGAGCGAAGAGGTTTCCGCACGCCAGCAGCAGGACGAAGCAGGCTGCCACGTACCACGCCGGTGAGACCTCCAGGGGCCCGATGAGTTCAGCGGGGCCCACGGCGGTGCCTCAGCAGAAGTGTGTGCAGTCGGCCGAGGGCCGACTTCGGATGGTCGATTTCGATGTGGGCGATGCCCAACTTGGCGAGAAGGTCGATGCGCTGCTGACCGCGGGCCGCCTCGGCGAGGGCGAACTCCTGTCGGACCTCGGGTTTCGTCATCACCGAGGTAGGCAGTCCATGGTCGGGTCGGGCGACGTCGAACGGCGCCGAGGCGGGCGGCAGTCCTGCGAGGTCCGCGTCGGTGATCGTGATCCACAGGACCTCATGTTGGGCGCGCAGCCGACGGATCGTCGCTTCGGCCTCCGGTCCCAGCGGAGCTTGATCGGAGATGACGACCAACAGCATCCGATGGTTGATATGGCTGGTGATCCACTGCAGCTGGGTGTTGATCGACCCGGGGGAGTCGCTGCCGGTCTCGGCGAGGATCTGCTGCAGGAGGTGCTCGAGGTGGGCCTCGCTGCCTTTCCGCGGGGAAGCGGTGGTGTGACCGGCGTTTCCGTGGATGAGCATGACGTCGTCGGCGTGGCGGACGGCGAGGTAGCCGACCATCCCGGCCATGAGGATGGCCAGGTGGCGTTTGTCGGCTCCGGCGGAGGTCACGGCGTCGAAGTTCCGGGAGGTGTCGACGACGAGGCCGAGGATGTGCCGACGGTGAGCGACATAGCGTTTGACCAGGGGTTCTGTGTGCCTGGCGGTGGCTTTCCAATCGATGTCGCGGATTTCGTCGCCGGGGATGTAGTCGCGCAGATCGTCGAAGTCGAGGCTGTGGCCGTGGAAGACCGAGGAGTAGTCGCCGTCGAGGAGGCGCCGGGTCCGCCGATGGGCGTGGATGGTCATCCGCGCCTTGATTCGGTTGAGCAGGACAGTCATCGCGGCAGCCGATCAGGGAGTGGGCACTGCCATGAGGAGGGCATCGACGATCTGGGCACTCGTGATGTTCTCGGCGGCGGCTTCGAAGTTGAGCTGGATGCGGTGGGCCAGCACTCGGTGGGCGAGGTCCTTGATGTCTTCGGGGATGACGTAGTTGCGGCCGCGGATCATCGCCAGCGCCCGGCCGGCGTTCGTGAACGCGATGGAGGCACGTGGGCTGGCTCCGTATTCGATGAACGGGGCGAATCGGCCGAGGTACTTCGTCGTATTGCGGGTGGCGTGGACGAGTTCGACGAGGTAGCGGGTGATGGCCGGGTCGATGTAGACGGTGCGGGCGTAGCTCTGCATGGTCACGACATCGTCGAGCGAGCAGGCCGGATCGGGCACCGAGTCCTTGTCGAAGACCCCGGAGTCGAGGCGGGAGAGGATCTCGACCTCTTCGCCGGGATTCGGGTGGGTGAGCAGATCCTTGATCATGAATCGGTCGAGCTGAGCTTCGGGCAGCTGATACGTGCCCTCCTGCTCGATAGGGTTCTGCGTGGCCATGACGAGGAAGGGGCGGGGGAGGTCGAAGCGTTTGCCGCCGATCGTCGTCTGCTTCTCCTGCATGGCCTCGAGCATCGCCGACTGGGTCTTCGCTGACGACCGGTTGATCTCATCGAGGAGGACGATGTTCGCATGCACCGGACCGAGCACGGTGCTGAACGACCCCTCGTGCGCGTTGTAGATCTGCGAGCCGATGATGTCGGCCGGCAGCAGATCCGGGGTGCACTGGATGCGGGAGAACTTCCCGGCCACGGCATTGGCCAGAGCCGCGGCCGCCGTGGTCTTCGCCAGTCCCGGCACGCTCTCCAGCAGCAGGTGGCCACTGGAGAGAAGTCCGATGAGCAGGGATTCGCGCAGCCGTTGCTGCCCGACCACGAAATGGTCGAGGTAGGACTCCAGAGCTTTGAGGATCGTCTGTGCGTGAGCGATCTCCTGCGTGTTCGCCGGTGCCGTTGCCGTCATGGTCCCTCAGTCTCTCGGTGTCACTGGTGTCTCGATCTCGATGCCGCGTGTCTTTCGGTGTCACTGTGGTCGTTCTGCCGCGCCGTCTGATGCGTTTCTGTGGTCTCCAGCATATTGGCTGGCACTGACACGCAACAGCCGAGAACGTTGCAGTGCTGACACACGGAGCAGTGCCAAGTCCGACGTGCCTCCGTCCGCCACCTGCATTCACAGCACGGCCATCTCATGTCAGGACCGGGCTGTAGCGTCGATGGAACCGACGGACGGATGTGAGGAGGTGCTGTGATGATCGCCTCTGCCTCGACGTGACCGGTGCTGCACGAGGGAGTTCGGAATCGTCGGTCGTGGGCTCCGCGACATGCCCACAGGCAAAAATTTTTCCTGTGGACAGCGGTGGAAAACGGAGGTGGAGAACGGGTCGAAAATCGGCCCCGAAGCCGCCGATCCCAGCGTCCGCGCAGGTGATCGAACTACACGAGTGTCGTTCACAGCCTGTGGACGATTGTGGACGGTGATGACACAGGGTGTGGAACCTGCAAACGACACTGGTGTAACACTGGATATAGGGGTAAGGTCTAACCCGAACACAACATCTAGTGGTCACCCCTGAGCCTGCGCCTCGTGATATTCATCATGATCGAGCAGTTGACGGGACACGGTCACAGCCATCAGAATGCCGAACTGCACAGCAGAATGAAGGAGTCGTCATGATCACCGTGTACACCAAGCCAGCTTGCGTCCAGTGCAACGCCACCTACCGTGCTCTCGACGCCAAGGGCCTGAAGTACAAGTCGGTGGATCTCAGCGTCGACGAGAACGCCCTCGACGTCGTCAAGGCCATGGGCTACATGCAGGCTCCCGTCGTCGTCACCGACAACGATCACTGGTCGGGCTTCCGTCCGGACAAGATCGCCACCCTGACCGGCGAACAGTCTGCGTCCGTCGTGGCCTGACAATGCTGCTGGTCTACTTCTCCGCCAACTCCGAGTACACGCACCGCTTCGTCGCGAAGCTGCGTCACCCGGCAGTGCGGTTGCCGACGTTGACCAAGGAGCCGACGCTGCGAGTGGATGAGCCATTCGTTCTCGTCACCCCCACCTATGGGGCCGGTCGCAATCGTGGGGCTGTTCCGAAACAAGTCATCAAGTTCCTCAATGTCGAAGAGAACCGGCGCCATCTGGTCGGTGTCATCGGCGCCGGAAACACGAACTTCGGCATGGACTACTGCCGCGCGGCCTTCAAGGTCGCGGCAAAGTGTCAAGTACCCCTCATGTATCGAGTCGAACTCCTGGGCACTCAGGAAGATGTCGACGCTGTCAACCTAGGATTGGACAAACTGTGCGCGAGCTCGCTGAAGACCGCAATGTAGAGGACATCATCCGCGAAGAGACGGATCTGGATTACCACGCGCTCAACGCGATGCTGAACCTGTACGACGAGGACGGCAGGATCCAGTTCGAGCGTGACAAACAGGCTGCCCGGCAGTACTTCCTGCAGCACGTCAACAACAACACCGTCTTCTTCCACAACCTCAAGGAGAAGCTCGACTACCTCGTCGAGAAGGACTACTACGAGCCCGAGGTTCTGGAGCAGTACTCGTTCGATTTCATCGAGCAGCTCTCGACGCGCGCCTACGATCAGAAGTTCCGCTTCCAGACCTTCCTCGGCGCGTTCAAGTTCTACACCTCCTACACGCTGAAGACCTTCGACGGAAAGCGCTATCTCGAACGCTTCGAGGACCGCGTCGTCATGGTCGCTCTCTTCCTGGCTCGCGGAGACGAGACACTGGCCACCCAGCTCGTCGACGAGATCATCGCCGGCCGCTTCCAGCCGGCCACCCCGACGTTCCTCAACGCAGGCAAGAAGCAGCGCGGTGAGCTCGTCTCCTGCTTCCTGCTGCGCATCGAAGACAATATGGAGTCGATCGGCCGGTCTATCAACTCCGCTCTGCAGCTGTCCAAGCGCGGCGGCGGCGTGGCCTTCGCTCTGACGAACATCCGTGAGTCCGGTGCACCGATCAAGAAGATCGAGAACCAGTCTTCGGGTGTCATCCCTGTCATGAAGCTGCTCGAGGACTCGTTCTCCTACGCCAACCAGCTCGGAGCCCGCCAGGGTGCCGGTGCCGTGTACCTGCACGCCCACCACCCCGACATCTACAAGTTCCTCGACACCAAGCGCGAGAACGCCGACGAGAAGATCCGGATCAAGACCCTGTCTCTGGGCGTCGTGATCCCGGACATCACCTTCGAACTGGCCAAGCGCAACGAGGACATGTACCTCTTCAGCCCCTATGACGTCGAGCGCGTCTACGGTGTGCCCTTCTCCGACATCAACGTCACCGAGAAGTACACCGAGCTCGTCGACAACGCGGCGATCAAGAAGAAGAAGATCAACGCCCGCGAGTTCTTCCAGACTCTGGCCGAGATCCAGTTCGAGTCCGGCTACCCGTACGTGATGTTCGAGGACACCGTCAACAAGGCGAACCCGATCGACGGCAAGATCATCATGTCCAACCTGTGCTCGGAGATCCTCCAGGTCTCCGAACCCAGCAAGTACGACGACGATCTCGGCTATGACGTCGTCGGCAAGGACATCTCCTGCAACCTCGGTTCGCTCAACATCGCTCTGACAATGGACTCGAGCAACTTCGGGCAGACCATCGAGACCGCGATCCGCGGACTCACCGCGGTCGCCGAGACCTCGAACATCCAGTCCGTGCCTTCGATCGCCCGCGGCAACGACATGTCGCATGCCATCGGCCTGGGGCAGATGAACCTCCACGGCTACCTCGCTCGTGAGCACATCTACTACGGTTCCGACGAGGGCCTGGACTTCACGAACATGTACTTCTACACCGTCGCCTACCACTGTGTGCGGGCGTCGATGGAGATCGCCAAGGAGCGCGGTGAGACCTTCGCCGGCTTCGAGCGGTCGAAGTACGCCACCGGCGAATACTTCGACAAGTACACCGATGAGGTCTGGCAGCCGCGCACCGCTCGTGTGACCGAGCTGTTCTCCGAAGCAGGCGTGCACCTACCGACCCAGGATGACTGGCGCGAGCTGAAGGCTCAAGTGGCCGAGCACGGCATCTACAACCAGAACCTCCAGGCCGTGCCGCCGACCGGTTCGATCTCCTACATCAACAACTCGACCTCGTCGATCCACCCGGTGGCATCGAAGATCGAAATCCGCAAGGAGGGCAAGGTCGGCCGCGTGTACTACCCGGCTCCCTTCATGGACAACGACAATCTCGAGTACTACCAGGATGCCTACGAGATCGGCTACGAGAAGATCATCGACACGTATGCCGAGGCCACGAAGCACGTGGACCAGGGGCTGTCGCTGACGCTGTTCTTCATGGACACCGCCACTACTCGTGACATCAACAAGGCGCAGATCTACGCCTGGCGCAAGGGCATCAAGACCATCTACTACATCCGGCTTCGGCAGCTTGCTCTGCAGGGCACGGAGGTCGAAGGCTGCGTCTCCTGCATGCTCTGATGATGGAATCGGCGGACCGATGTGAATCGGTCCGCCGGCTTCATGCGGGCCACATATCACCGGCCGGGCCCGCGCACATGACTTTCGTCTGCCGCGCAGACAGCACGTACTTACGACGAACAGCACTTTGGGAAGAGAGAAAGCGTTGGAGAATCTGACTCTGGCATCGCATGTCGATGCCATCAACTGGAACCGCGTCGTCGATCCGATCGATGACGAGGTCTGGGACCGCCTGACCGGCAACTTCTGGCTGCCGGAGAAGGTCCCGCTGAGCAACGACATCCAGTCCTGGGCGACTTTGACCGACGATGAGAAGACGCTGACGATGCGCGTCTTCACCGGTCTGACCCTGCTCGACACGATCCAGGGCACCGTCGGTGCGATCTCGCTCATCCCGGATGCGGTCACCCCGCACGAAGAGGCGGTGCTGACGAATATCGCGTTCATGGAGAGCGTGCACGCGAAGTCGTACTCTTCGATCTTCTCGACCCTGTGCTCGACGAAGGAGATCGACGAGGCCTTCCGCTGGTCGCGTGAGAACAAGTACCTGCAGTCCAAGGCGGATATCATCCTCAGCTACTACCGGGGTGACGATCCGCTCAAACGCAAGGTCGCCTCGACGCTGCTCGAGTCCTTCCTCTTCTACTCCGGCTTCTACCTGCCCATGTACTGGTCGGCACACGCCAAACTGACGAACACAGCTGACCTCATCCGTCTGATCATCCGCGATGAGGCCGTGCACGGCTACTACATCGGCTACAAGTATCAGAAGGGTCTGGAGTCGCAGTCCGAGGAGCGCAAGCAGGAGCTCAAGGACTACACGATGAACCTCATGTTCGAGCTCTACGAGAACGAGGTCGCCTACACCCACGACCTCTACGATTCGGTGGGACTGTCAGAGGACTGCAAGATGTTCCTCCACTACAACGCCAACAAGGCGCTGATGAACCTCGGTTACGAAGCGATGTTCCCCAAAGAGGTCACGCAGGTCAACCCGGCCATCCTCGCGGCTCTCTCGCCCGGCAGCGATGAGAACCACGATTTCTTCTCCGGTTCGGGATCGTCCTACGTCATCGGCAAGGCCGAGAACACCGAAGACGACGACTGGGACTTCTGAGTCCTCGCGCCACAGATGCGGATACGGCCCATCCGAGCACACTCGCTCGGATGGGCCGTTGGTCGTTGTCATAGGCGAGTGGTGCCGCGATCGATGCGACCGTGAATGAAAGACGCCCACCTGCTGCGTAAAACCCGGCAGCAAGTGGGCGTCTTCTCGATCAGTGCGGATCAGGCCGACACTATTGGGCCGTGCTGATCCCTGCAGGTCAGGGTGACCGAGGTTCGTATCAGGCGGCGGCCATCGGCGTGATCTCACGCAGCGAGGTGCCAGTGAACAGCACAATACGGCCGGTCGCATCTTCGATCGTGATCTCACCAGGGGCCTGACGGCTGATCCGGGGATCGATCATTCCTGCGTGTGCGAGTCCGCGCTGGACCCACTGTGGGAACTCAGACATGGTTCCCTCCTTTCTTCAGTTGTGAATAGCAGGCAACGACGCGCGCTATTCTTCAGGTTCTCAATACGGCGATTGGGTGATCGCCATGGGGATCTGCGATTCGAAGAGACACAGTGTCCGGAACATTCATCTGCAAAGTCGAACCTCGATCGGGGCCTACGACTTCAAAAGCTTGTCGTCAGGAGCAACGCAACGATCGGTTCGATGAATGCGGACAACTTCGAACGCAAGTTCCAAGCGTAACGCGTCTAAGTCGACGTTGTCCAATTGGGGGCAGATCCCTGGGCCCAGGTCGACCGACCTTACCGCCGGGAATCTCGCCGGGGCGGCACCGACCTTTACTGCTGATCCTCTCCCCGTGGTGGACCTGCAAATCGTTTTCGCCGGCCTCTGGCCGAGGAGGCTCTGAGTGTCCCTATCGTCGGCCCTGCATCCGTGCCCGGATTCGCAGCCACAGGATCACCGTGGCGATGAAGAGTACGGCCCCACCCGCCAAGAGGATGAGCGCCAGGGGATTGTCCAGTGCTGCACCGACGGTCTGGGACGCCATGGATGGCTCCGATTCATCGGACTTCTGGGACTCCGTCGTTCCGCTCGAATCCGATTCGGCGCCCCCGGCATCACTCGAGCTGCCAGTGGCGGTGGGGGCCGCCTCGGCGGTGGCCTGAATCCCGACGGGCACGGTCTGCAGCGATTTCGGGTCCTTCTGGGCGAAATCCCAATCGAGCAGGTCGACGGCTACTTGGCGAGAGTTGTTGTCGATGCCGAGCATGGTCGCGACCACACGGTGCCCGTCACGCTCGGCCACGGCCACGTACGAGCCCTTCGCAGCCCGAGTGAACCCGTTCTTCAGGCCCAGCCCGCCGTCGACCTGGCCGACGATCTTCGTATGGTTCTGGATCTCGTAGCCCTTGAACTTCTCTTTCGTCTGCGGGTTCTTTCCGCCCGGGAATTTGAACGTCTCCGTGCCGATGACCTTCATGAGGTAGTCGTCTTCGCACACCGCCCACGCGAGCTTCATGAGGTCCTCAGCGGTCGTGTACTGCCCCTTTGCATCGAGCCCCGACGTGTTCTTCGCCTGCGTATTCGACATGCCCAGCTCGGCGGCCTTCTCGTTCATCAGCTTCACGGCCTTGTCCTGCCCGCCGGCTGCACGACCCAGAGCATTCGCCGCATCATTGGCGCTCGACATCAGCATCGCGTGGAAGAGCAGATCGATGGAGTACTTGTTCGTCTGCATGAGACCGACCTTTGTCCCATCGACTTCCATGTCCTCGAACTCGGCGGTCACTTTCTTCTTCCTGTCGTCGAACTCGTCCACGAGCGCCAGAGCCGTGAGCAGCTTGATCGTCGACGCCGGAGCGTGCCGCTTCTCCACATTCTTCGCCACATGCAGCTCCCCGGAGTCGAGGTCGCCGACAAGCCAGGACGTGCCCGTCGGCTTCGGCGGCTTCGCCCCATCACTGAGGTCGCCGGGACTGACATACGCCGGTGCCGTCGATTGCGCCGGCTCGGGCACCGCCTGCGCGGGCGCGGGGGAGTGGATGAGCTGGGCCGCGAGCACGAGCAGTGCGGCGGCAAAGCCGATGACGCTCAGCGACAGGGTGCGCGGTGAGGAAGCAGTCGAGCGGTGGAAACGCATGCGCCCCAGTCTACTTTCGTCCCAAGCTGTGCGTCCTCAGGTTTCCCTCACCCGCACCGAGGCGGGACCACTTCCGTGAAAGCACGGTTGAAGTTGCATAGCACGTGTTCAAATCAGTGCTGTCTGCCTTCAATCGAGCTTTTGAGGAAGTTGTCCGCCCGGGACAGACGAAAGCGGCCCCGCACCGTGTGGTGCGGGGCCGCTGCAGTCCGGATCAGGCCGGCGCGATCAGAATGCGCGCTGCAGGATCGCCTGCTTCACCTCGGCGATGGCCTTGGTGATCTCGATGCCACGAGGGCAGGCCTCGGTGCAGTTGAAGGTGGTGCGGCAGCGCCACACGCCTTCTTTGTCGTTGAGGACCTCGAGACGCATGTCTCCGCCTTCGTCACGCGAATCGAAGATGAAACGGTGCGCGTTGACGATCGCGGCCGGACCGAAGTACTGGCCGTCGGTCCAGAACACGGGGCACGACGAGGTGCACGCAGCGCAGAGGATGCACTTCGTGGTGTCGTCGAAGGCTGCACGCTGTTCGGCCGACTGCAGACGCTCACGCGTGGGCTCGTGTCCCGAGGTGACGAGGAACGGCATGACCTCGCGGTACGACTGGAAGAAGGGCTCCATGTCGACGATCATGTCCTTCTCGAGCGGAAGGCCCTTGATCGCCTCGACGGTGATCGGCTTGGACGTGTCGAGGTCCTTGAGCAGCGTCTTGCAGGCCAGGCGGTTGCGGCCGTTGATGCGCATCGCATCGGAGCCGCAAACGCCGTGGGCGCAGGACCGGCGGAAGGACAGCGAGCCGTCGATCTCCCACTTGATCTTGTGGAGGGCATCCAGCACACGGTCAGTGCCGTACATCGTGACGTTGTATTCCTCCCAGTGCGCCTCGGAATCGACCTCGGGGTCGAAGCGGGCGATCCGGAAGGTGCAGTCGAAGGACGGGATGGTTCCGCCTTCGCCGGACACGTGTGTCGGCAGGTCGATCTTCGACGCTGGCTCTGGGGTGGTATCGGTGCTCATCAGTACTTACGCTCCATCGGCTGGTAACGGGTGACGATGACGGGCTTCGTCTCAAGACGCATGCCCTTGATGCCGTCGGTCTCCGCTTCGGGATCGAGGTAGGTCATCGTGTGGTGCATGAACTTCTCGTCGTCACGATCCGGGAAGTCCTCGCGGAAGTGTCCTCCACGCGATTCCTTGCGGTGGATGGCGGCGACAGAGATGACCTCGGCGAGCTCGAGCAGGAAGCCGAGCTCGACGGCCTCGAGCAGATCGAGGTTGTAGCGCTTGCCGCGGTCCTGGATGCCCACGTTGTTGTAGCGCTCGCGCAGCTTGGCGATCTCGTCGAGTGCCTCACGCAGAGTCTCGTCGGTGCGGAATACCTGCACGTTGGCGTCCATGATGTCCTGCAGGTCCTTGCGGATCGCCGCGATGCGCTCGGTGCCGTCCGAGGTGCGCATCTTCTCGAGCATCTCGACGACATCGTTCGCCGGGTTCTCGGGCAGTTCGACGGACTCGGCGGTCTTCGCGTATTCCGCGGCGGCGATGCCGGCGCGCTTGCCGAAGACGTTGATGTCGAGCAGCGAGTTCGTGCCCAGACGGTTCGAACCGTGCACCGACACGCAGGCGCATTCACCGGCGGCGTAGAGGCCGGGGATGACGGTGTCGTTGTCGGCGAGGACTTCGGCTTCGATGTTCGTCGGGATGCCGCCCATCGCGTAGTGCGCGGTCGGGAAGACCGGCACCGGCTCCGTGTAGGGCTCCACGCCGAGGTAGGTGCGGGCGAACTCGGTGATGTCCGGCAGCTTCTCGTCGATGTGCGAGGGCTCGAGGTGGGTGAGGTCAAGCAGGACGTAGTCCTTGTTCGGTCCGCAGCCACGGCCTTCGCGCACTTCGTTGGCCATCGAACGGGCCACGATATCACGCGGGGCGAGGTCCTTGATCGTCGGGGCGTAGCGCTCCATGAAGCGCTCACCCTCGGAGTTGCGGAGGATTCCGCCCTCACCGCGAGCCGCCTCGGACAGCAGGATGCCCAGGCCGGCGAGGCCTGTCGGGTGGAACTGGAAGAACTCCATGTCCTCCAGCGGGATTCCGCGGTTGTAGGTCACGGCCATGCCGTCACCGGTCAGGGTGTGTGCGTTCGAGGTGGTCTTGAAGACCTTGCCGACACCGCCGGTGGCGAAGACGACCGACTTGGCTTGGAAGACGTGGATCTCACCGGTGGCCAGTTCGTAGGACACGACGCCTGCGGGGCGCTTGACCCCGTCGACCTCGGTCATGAGGAGGTCGAGGACGTAGAACTCGTTGTAGAACTCCACGCCGTGCTTGACGCACTGTTGGTACAGGGTCTGGAGGA
Organism: Brevibacterium sp. JSBI002; assembly: GCF_026013965.1. NCBI lineage: Bacteria > Bacillati > Actinomycetota > Actinomycetes > Micrococcales > Brevibacteriaceae > Brevibacterium > Brevibacterium sp. JSBI002. Next base: position 2,659,764 of record NZ_CP110341.1, on the reverse strand, counting down.
TCATGTGGCCGGTGCGGTCGGCGGCGTAGCAGGAGCGGCGCACGGCGGACTTGCCGTGGTCGCGGGTGTGACCGCCGAAACGACGCTGGTCGATCTTGCCTTCGGGGGTGCGGTTGAACGGCAGCCCCATCTTCTCGAGATCGAGGACGGCGTCGATGGCTTCCTTGGCCATCACCTCGGCGGCGTCCTGGTCGACCAGGTAGTCACCGCCCTTGACGGTGTCGAAGGTGTGCCATTCCCAGTTGTCCTCTTCCACGTTCGCCAGTGCGGCGCACATTCCGCCCTGGGCGGCACCGGTGTGCGAACGGGTGGGGTAGAGCTTGGTGAGAACGGCGGTGCGGGCACGCTGGCCCGACTCGATCGCCGCACGCATGCCGGCGCCGCCGGCACCGACGATGACGACGTCGTAATGATGTACCTGCATGTTTCTCCTTTAGGCCTTGCAGAACTCAGCCAGGACCGAGGGGTCCGCTCCGGCCGGGCAGGGATCGAACGTGAAGATGACGAGCGTGCCGAGCACGATGACGATGGCCGAGGCGATGTAGAGGATCACCTGCAGGGACATGCGTGTGCCGGGCTTCTCGGAGTAGTCCATGATGATGGTGCGCAGACCGTTGGTGCCGTGCAGCATCGCCAGCCACAGCATGAGCAGATCCCAGATCTGCCAGAACGGGCTGGCCCACTTGCCTGCGACGAAGCCGAAGTCGATGGCCTGGACGCCGTCGCCGGCCCACAGGTTCACGAACAGGTGGCCGAAGATGAGGATGACGAGCACGACGCCGGAGATGCGCATGAACAGCCATGCGAACATCTCGAACTTCGAACGCGTCGACTTGTGCCGGGAGTAGCCGGTCCGCGGAGCCGGAATGGATGTTGTGCTCATGTCAGCCTCCGAAGGTGTGCATCAGCTGGCGGGGAATGAAGGCGATCATGATGATGAGCCACACAACCATGACTCCCCAGAACAGCTTCTTCTGATTTTTCGGGCCACTCTTCGAGAAATCGACGAGAATGACGCGCAGACCGTTGAACGCATGGAATGCGATTGCGGCGACGAGCGCGATCTCACCGAATGCCATGACCGGTGTCTTATAGGTTCCGATCACTGCGTTGTAGGCCTCGGGCGAGACGCGGACGAGTGCAGTATCGAGCACGTGGACCAGAAGGAAGAAGAAGATTCCGACGCCTGTGACGCGATGCGCGACCCAGGACCACATTCCTTCGTTTCCTCGGTACAGAGTGCCCGTAGACGCTTTGGCCACGGAGCATCCTCCATCTTGAATATTCGGGTGTGTACGTCTAGAAACTACGCCGAAGACCGCTTCCGTGCCAGTCGAGACACGGCTGAGCGTCCCGGATCACACCGCAACCCTGGCAATTCCCTCAAAACTGGGATTTCGCGTCTCACGAAAATTCAATTACATCACAGTCGTGTGCTCTAAATTGTCTCGCTCCCGTCCTGACCTGGACGGCCCAGGAGCACGGGCAGACAATCGCCGAGGCGGCCGTGAGGTGGGGAGATCCCCACCGGAGCCGTGAGGATCGGCTCATCCGACACGGCGGACAACCTCGGGGAAGGTGTGCCCGAACTCTGAGACACTGAAATCGTGAACACGCACTTCCACGCCATCATCCCCGCCGGCGGATCCGGAACGCGCCTGTGGCCGCTGTCTCGCCGGGCGACGCCGAAGTTCCTCCACGATGTCCTCGGCCTCGGTCGCAGCCTCATCCAGGCCACCTGGGACCGGGTCGCGCCGATCGTCGGCGAAGACAGGGTCTGGGTCGTCACCGGTGAGAGCCACTTCGATCAGGTCGCCGAACAGCTGCCGCATATCGCCCGCGCCCAGATCATCGCCGAACCCTCCCCGAAGGACTCCGCCGCCGCCATCGGACTGGCGGCCATGATCATCGCCCGCGAGGATCCCGACGCCATCGTCGGCTCGTTCTCCGCCGACCATTCGATCACGAACGTCGACGAGTTCCGCCTCGTCATCGACCAGGCCGTGGCTGCCGCGGAGACCGGCGACATCGTCACCATCGGCATCATGCCCCGCAATCCCGCCACCGCCTACGGCTATATCGAGACCGGTGACCTGCTCGGTCTCGAGGGAGCACCGACGGCCAGGCGGGCGCTGGCATTCGCGGAGAAGCCGGAGGCGAGCACCGCCCGTCAGTATGTGAACTCCGGGCGCTACCGCTGGAACGCGGGCATGTTCATCGCCAAGGCCTCCTCTCTGCTCGACATCCTCGCCGAGGAGGATCCGCCCCTCTATTCGGGGCTGGCCCGGATCGCCGAGGCCTGGGACACCCCCGACCACGACGAGGTGCTGCGCGCCGTGTGGCCCGGACTGGAGAAGCGAGCCATCGACTATGTGGTGGCTGAGCCCGCGGCTGCGGCCGGTCGTGTCATCGTCATCCCCGGTGACTTCGGCTGGGACGACGTCGGCGACTTCGACTCGGTGGCCCGACTGCGGCAGCCGGTTCCCGGGGAGCCGCGCGGAGTGATCTCGATCGGCGGGAACACCGACCTGCTCGAAGTCGATGCCTCGGGAGTCGTGTTCTCCGAAGGGCCGAGGACGGTCGCGATCGTCGGACTCGAAGACCTCGTCGTCGTCGACACCGACGACGTCCTCCTCATCACCTCCCGCTCTCACGCCCAGGATGTGAAGAAGGCCGTGTCCGTCGCCGGTGAGCGCGGACTCGACGAACTGCTCTGATCCCGGCCGCCCACCTCTGGGAGAGGGCGGATCCGGACCTGGCCGGGCACGGCGAGTCGGCGCATCTGAACCCGGCCGGGCACGGCAGGAGCGGGCTGACCTGAAGGGGGAGGCCGCCTCGGCGGGGGCGGGGATCAGGACGCGAAGTATGTCGAAATTGGTCGCAATGGGCACATTTATGACATCGAGTGCTTAGCATTGCTTGAAATGTTCGACATCGCCCATCCCCGACCTCCCCGCCCTGAAGGACCCGACGTGATCAGCTCGACAATCGCTGAGATCGGTGCAGAACTCATCGATTTCCGCCGCGACATCCATGCCCATCCGGAACTGTCCTTCCAGGAGTTCGAGACCACCGACAAGATCGTCGCCCGTCTCGAGGCCGCAGGTCTCAGGCCCCAGCGTCTCGACGGCACCGGGGTCGTCTGCGAGGTCGGCGAGGGGCCGGTGGCCGTGGGACTGCGAGCCGATATCGACGCCCTGCCGGTCGATGACCTCATCGATGAGGAATTCCGTTCCACCGTTCCCGGCGTCGCCCATGCCTGCGGCCACGACGTCCACCTGACCTCGCTCATCGGCGCCGGCATCGCCCTGCAGAAGATCCATGAATCAAGGCCCGGCGGCCTCGGCGGTCGCGTGCGACTGATCTTTCAGCCCGGTGAGGAAGTCACCCCGGGCGGTGCGCTGCGCGTGATCTCCCAGGGCGTCCTCGACGATGTGCCCGAAGTCTATGCCGTTCACTGTGACCCGAACGTCGACATCGGCAAGGTCGGTTCGCGCATCGGCGCCATCACCGCTGCCGGCGACACGGTCATCATCCGTCTCTCCGGTCACGGCGGGCACACCTCCCGTCCCCATCTGACCGAAGACCTCGTCTATGCGCTCGGCAAGCTCGCCACCGACCTGCCCTCGACCCTGGGCCGGCTGATCGATCCGCGGCACGCGATCTCCCTGGTGTGGGGCGAGATCAGCGCCGGTCACGCCGCGAACGTCGTCCCCAGCGAGGGGATTCTGCGCGGAACCCTGCGCTGCCTCGACGTGGACGGCTGGAACCAGGTCGCCGAGGTGCTGCCCGAGCTCGTCGACCGCATCGCCGGACCGTACGGAGTCGAGGTCGACCTCGAACACCGCCGCGGTGTTCCTCCCGTGGTCAACACCGAAGACCAGGTCACCCTCATCGAATCCGCGGTCCGCGGTGAGCTCGGCGAGAACTCCGTGCAGCTGACCCCGCAGTCCATGGGCGGGGAGGACTTCGCCTGGTATCTCACACACTGCCCGGGAGCACTCATCCGGCTGGGCACGCGCACGCCCGGCGGAATCACCTACGACATCCACCAGGGTGATCTGCTCATCGACGAACGCGCTGTGGAGATCGCCGCCCGCGTATTCACCGCCACCGCTCTCAAGGTCCTCGACCGCGGCTGGTGACGACTCGGCAGCTGTCGGTGGCAGCCTGGCTGTGACAGCTGATCGACTGTTGACTGCGGCCGGGCTCGGCCACGTTGATTACCCGGCTGGGATGCCGGGCCGATAATCTTGATGTCATGAGTCTCCGCACCCGCAGCCCCTCCATCGCCGCCATCGCCGCGGTAGGTTCCCTGGTGCTGACCGGGTGCTCCGTCACGACTCCTGAAGCCGTCGAAGAGGAACGGCTCGGTTGCCTCGTCTCAGCTCCGGCCGGCTTCGACGATCACTCGGCCGGTGCCCTCACTCTCGAGGAAACGGAGCTGGCCCGCGGGGCCGGGGTCTTCTCGGGTACCTCGAGTCAACGTGTCTCGGGTGGGTCGGCCACCTCGGCTGCATTGGATCGCATGCACGGTCAGGACTGTGCACTGACCGCGGTCATCGGCCCCGGGGGAGCGGACGAACTGAGCACCTTCGCGGCGGCTCACCCCGATGATCTGTTCCTCGGGGTCTCCAGCGGTACCGACGATCTGCCGAAGAACGTGCTGAGCATGGATTTCGACCTGGTCCCTCCGGCGTTCATCGCCGGGTACACCGCGGCCACCGCCTCGGAGACGGGGAAGGTCGGCGTCGTCGTCGCCCGCGGCTTCCCACAGTCGGAGCGCCTCCTGCGTGCCTTCGACGCCGGCGTCGATCTGTACAACAAGGAGAAGGACGAGGACCTGCCGAAGGCGGAGTCCTACCGTCCCTCCTCGGGCGGGGCCGCCTCGGCGAACGGTGTGCCTCGGGCGATCGACGATACCCGCGATGCAGGGAAGGACTACTTCGAACAGTCCTTCGACGCCGATGTCGACGTGCTCGTCCCCTTCGGTTCGGCGGCCGCGACGGGCGTGATCACCGCAGCCGATGAGAAGCGGATGAAGATGAACACCGTCACCGAAGTCGACGAGGACGAGAAGGCGCCGCGGCCGAAGATCGTCTGGTACGGCACGGCGGGCGGATTCTCCAAGGCGATCGTGGCCACCGTGGAGCCGAACGTGCGCCGCGGACTGCGCACGATGTTCCCCGACTGGCCGCAGAGCAAGAACCCCGACGAGGTGGCCCCCGCCCCGAAGACGGAGCCCGAGGAGATCGGCGGCTTCCGCGTCGCCGACCGCCACTATTGGGGCACCCTCGACAACGGGGGAGTGCGCATCGTCGCCGAGGACGGTTTCCTCTCCCGTGTCTCCGACGCCGGACGCGGGATCACGGACCTGCGCGAGCGGATCAAGAGCGGGGAGATCGACCCGGCGAAAGGATGAGGGGCGTGCGCCGCATCGGATAAACTGAGACGGTGATGAATGTACCCGCCGGCGTCGCATCGGACGACCCCATCCTGCAGCTGCCCAAAGTCTCCCTCCACGATCACCTCGACGGCGGTCTGCGCCCGTCGACGATGCTCGAACTGGCCGACTCGATCGGTCACACCCTGCCCGCCTCCGATGCCGAATCGCTGCGCCGGTGGTTCTCCGAGTCCGCGAACTCCGGTGACCTGGTCCGCTACCTCGAGACGTTCTCGCACACCGTGGCGGTCATGCAGAGCGAGGACAACCTGCGCCGCGTGGCCAAGGAATGGGTCCTCGACCAGGTGGCCGACGGAGTCTTCTATGCCGAGGCCAGGTGGGCTCCCGAACAGCACCTCGAAGGCGGACTCGAACTCGACGCCGTCGTCGAAGCCGTCCAGGACGGTCTGGAAGCCGGTGTCTCCGAGGCCGCGGCCGAGGGCAAGTACATCCGCGTCGGACAGCTCATCACGGCCATGCGTCAGGCCGACAACTCGCTGGCGATCGCCGAACTGGCCATCCGCCATCGTGAGAAGGGCGCGGATTCCGGTGTCGTCGGCTTCGACATCGCCGGGCCCGAGAACGGCTTCCCGCCGTCTGCGCACCTCTCCGCCTTCAACGCCCTGCACCAGGCATATGTGCCGGTGACGATCCATGCCGGTGAGGCCGCCGGCAAGGAATCAATCCACGAGGCGGTCACGATCTGCCACGCCCAGCGTCTGGGCCACGGTGCGCGCATCGTCGAGGACATGGACATCGTCGACGGTCAGGGTCAGCTCGGCAGCCTCGCCGCCTGGGTCCTCGACCAGCAGATCCCGCTCGAGCTGTGCCCGAGCTCCAACCTGCAGACCGACATCGGCGGCACCATCGCCAGCCACCCGATCACGGGACTGAAAGACCTCGGCTTCGCGGTCACCATCAACCCGGACAACCGGCTCATGTCCGGCACTTCGGTGTCGCGTGAGATGCGTCTGCTCGTCGATGATGCCGGTTGGAACCAGACCGACCTCGAATGGGCGACGGTCAATGCCATCACCGCTGCCTTCCTGCCGCTGGATGTGCGTGAGCGCATGCTCGACGAGATCCTCATCCCCGGATTCGCCCGGGTGACCATTTGAGCTCACGCAATGACCGGGCCGCAGAGTCCGGTGCCTCACCGGAGCCTGAGGGGCACGGCGTTCCGACCCCACGGGCGATGCTGCTGCCCGTGAGCGTCCTCGGCATCCAGGCGCTGGCCCTGGTCGGTGCGGCGGTCTCATTCGTCATCACCGCGGTCACCGCCGGACCCTTGGCGACTTCGCTGATCGGTCTGGCCGTCATGTTCCTCATCTTCGCTGCTGGTGTCGGCGCCGCGGCCCGGGGCGCCTGGCGTCTGCATCGGTGGGCGCGTCCGGCGGCGATCGCCTTCGAGCTGCTCGTCATCGTCTTCGCCTTCAGCGTCATCGGCGGTTCCCTGTGGCTGGGGCTGGCCTGCCTGGTCACTGCCATCGCCGTGCTCTTGGGCTTCTTCCTGCCCGCCGTCGTCGACGCCTACAACCGCGCTTTGACTGATTGAGCAGGCGGGCGCTGACTGAGGGTCCTGAGTGGTCGAGACGGTCACTCGCCCGGCTATAGGTCGCAATCGGATACTTTCGAGCGAGAAAAGTATCCGAATGCGACCTGAATTCTGCACAGAGTATCCGATAGCGACCTAAGTTCTTTCGACTTCGATCCGCTGGGCGTCGGTCTGCACGAGTTAAGTGTGGGCAGATTGCCAAAAAACCGGCGTCTGATGGGCAATGTGCGCACACTTAACTCGCGTCACAGAGGTGCGACCAACAGCATCGGGCCCGCCGCGCAGTCAGCGTCGGTGAGCTCGCAGCGCAGTCGGAACCAGGCAGCATCACACCGTCGGCGGTGACCATTTCTGGACGCTCGCGGCCTGAGCGGCGATGAGTCGCGATGGAACCGCTGAGAAGACGGCATTGCGTATCCGCGCCAGCAGCGGCGATTCGAGTTGGAACACCTGCCCCATCAGCCGAGACTTCTGGGCGATCGACTGCGTCCGCGGGCGGCGCAGCGAGTCATAGCGGCCGAGTGCCGCAGCGAGGTCTGGCGGTACTGAGGCGCTCCGGCCCGCCTCGGGCCCCGGAGACTTCCCGATCAGCGGGGCGAGCAGGACGGTGAGCGTCGCCGCGTCTTCGAGGGCCTGACCTCCGCCTTGGCCGAGGTTCGGCGTCATCGCATGCGCGGCATCCCCGAGGAGGACGACTCGGTCGCGGTGATAATGACGCAACCGGCGGGAGAGGTCGGAGATCGCGGTGCGGCGAACCTCCTCGGCGGGGGTGGCGGCGATGAGCTCGGCGATGGGGGAGTGCCAGCCCGTGAACATCTGCTCGATCGTCGCCTTCTCATTGGCGAAGACCGCGTTCTGCGGCATATTCGCCACAGCGAACCAGTAGACGCGGCCGTCGGCCAGAGGAGCGATGCCGAAGCGGCGTCCGTGCCCGACCGACTCCCCGGCCTCGCCGGACAGATCCACCGGCACCGAGGTGATGCCCCGCCACGCGGAATACCCGGAGTACCGCGGCGCCACCGGTTCACCGTCGACGACGGTGAGGACCCGGCTGTGCAGGCCGTCGGCGCCGATGATGAGGTCGAAACGCTCTGCGTTCGATTCCATCGTGTTCGAATCGTCGGCGGACCCGGCCCTGATGGTCAGCGTCCCGTCGGTGCCGGTCGCCGTGGCCACGGTGCCGGTGCGCACTGTCCCGGGAGCCAAAGCATCGAGGAGGATGCGGTGGAGGTCGGCCCGGTCGACGATGCGCAGGGCACCGACGGAATCATTGGGCACCTGAGCGATCCAGCGGCCGTCGGCAAGACGCTGACCTGCGGCGAAGCCTTCGACACTGGAGTCGGTCACGGCGTCGAAGGCCTCACGCAGGCCGAGCGTCTCCATCGCGGCAAGACCGTTGGCGAAGATCGACAGTGCCGAGCCACCGGCCCTTACTTCGGGGGCACGTTCGAACACAGTGACCTCGGCTCCGGTCCTCTGCAGTCCCACGGCCGCCGAGAGTCCGCCGATTCCAGCTCCGATGACAGCGATCTTCATGAACTCATCGTCGCACGCAGAGCGCCGGGTGGCGACGCCGCCGGCTGGCCGTTGGTACACGTTAAGTGTGCGCAGACTGCCCAGAACAGGCCTCAGAATGGCAATCTGCGCACACTTAACACGCACCGAGGCGAGACGAAGCGAGGCGGAGCCCAGGAATTACTGGAGGTACTCTCCGCAGGCTTCGGTGAGGTAGTCGCCGGCGACTCCGCCCTCTTCTCCGAGGCTGATGGCGGTCATCTGGATGCCCCACCACACGCGCGGCGAACCTCCCCACTGCTGGCGGAACTCTTCGCGACGGCCGGGATCCTCGGCGAGGTCGTCGGCGGCCAGGCCGATGCGGTCCTGGGCATCATCGGCGGTGCAGCGCTTCTCGTCATCCGGGCCCTTCGGGTCGAGCTCGGGGATGTCTTCGTCGTCGACGGTCTTGAGGGTGTAAGCCGAGTTGCCGATCTCTTCGACCTCGAAGGTGCCGTGGATGAGCAAGAACGGGGACGTGCCGTCGTCGACGTTCTTCGCGTCGACGGTGACGCTGACGCTGTCGGGGCTGTCGGCGGTCACGGTCGTCTCGCCGGAGTCTGGGACTTCGGGGTTGCCGGTGTGCACGTAGACCTTGAGGTAGGCCTCGGTCTTCTTCTCGGCCGCCTCGGCGAGGCCCTGCCACAGTGGGTCGGTGTCCTTCGCCCCGCCCGGCGAGGAATCGACGATGGATACCTTCGGCGCATCGTCAGGCGTCTCGATCGGGGTGACTTCTTCTTTGCTCACCGAGGGGCGCGGCTGGGGCCGGGTCTCATCGGGAGTCGACACGCAGGCCGTCGTCGTGGCCAGCAGCGCAGCGGCGGACAGCAGGGCAAGGGGGCGAAGTCGCATGATTCCTCGAGGTGTCTCAGCGTCCAAATGGTGTCGCTTCCACCCTAATGCGCGGGACGGCCAGAGCCCGGATGGACGCGCGGCGATGCGGCGAAAGCGGCGCAGGTGCGAGGCCTCTGCGCCGGGATGCGACGCAGTGGCCCTGACGGCACAGGCCGGCCGCCCAACCGCGGCGCCCGACCCTGCTGCCTCAGCCGCGGCGTGGTGCGGCGATGAGTTCGCGCAGGCTCTGGCGCTGGCCGCCGGCGGCATCGAAGTTCGCTTCGTCGAGCCACTGCTCATACGCCGATCGCAGCGCCGGCCATTCGCTGTCGATGATCGAGAACCACGCGGTGTCGCGGTTGCGGCCCTTGTACACGACGTGCTGTCGGAACACTCCTTCGAAGGTGAACCCGAAGCGTTCGGCGGCCGCTTTCGACTGGGCGTTCGCGTCATCGCACTTCCACTCGAAGCGTCGGAAACCGGAGGCGAAGGCGAGATCGGCGGAGAGGAAGAGCGCCTCGGTGGCTGCTCGCGTCCGCCGCAGCGCCGGACCCCAGAGGATGTGCCCGATCTCCATGACCCCGTTGGCGGTGTCGATGCGCATCAGTGCCTGCCGCCCCTCGGCTCGACCGGTGGATCGGTCCACGACGGCGAAGAAGAGGGGATCGGACGACGTGGCCGCCTCGGCGATCCAGGTATCGAAGTCGCTGCGTTCGGTCTGCGGAGACTGCGGCAGGTAGCGGAACCGCTCCTCGATCCCGTCGGGAACTGAGACCGCAGCGAACAGATCATCGCCGTGGACGGCAGGATCCAGGGGTTCGAGATCGACGTAATGACCGTGGATGGGCGCTCGCCGAGGCGGCTGTGCACCGGTGAAATTCGTGAGGTCGTCGTTCATGGTTGGGTCCTCGTCGTTGGGGTTCGGGTGGGGTTTGTGCGTCCGTGCCTGTGGTTGGGCAGGTGTGACTGGGGTTCAGTCCTCGCCGCCGTCGAAGCCGGTGGACAGCTCGCGCAGCAGCCCGGCGAGTTTGCGACTGCCGGCGGGGGTGAGGCCGCTGAGGATCTCGCGCTCCTTCACCAGCAGATCCGCCAATGCGGAGTCGACGGTGGCGCGGCCGCTGTCGGTGAGGTGGACGAGCACTCCGCGGCGATCACCCGGATCGGGGCGACGCTCCACCCATCCGCGGGCCACGAGGCGGTCGATGCGATTGGTCATGGTGCCGCTCGTGACAAGCGTCTCCTGCAGCAGGGTCGAGGGGGAGAGCTGATAGGGCTCACCGGCTCGGCGGAGGGCGGAGAGCACGTCGAAGGCCCATCCCTCGATTCCGTAATCGGAGAAGCTCGCCTTCCGTGCCAGGTCCAACTGCCTGGCCAGCCGCGAGACTCGGGAGAGGATCTCCATCGGGGAGACGTCGAGATCCGGACGCTCACGTCGCCAGGCTGCGACTATTCGATCCACTTCGTCCATGAATCGATTTTACGTCCATATCAAGAATCTTGAGAGCAAAGATACTTTTTGACGAGAGATTCCTTACTCTCAGGGTCCGTTTAACCTGCAGGTTTGGATGGACGGGTGCGTTTGGGAATATGGTTGTCCTTGGTTGTTGCATCCGTCAACGAACCTGCAGGGGCCAACCACCCGGCAGCAGAAACGAAGGAAAACACGTGGATCTTTTCGAGTATCAAGCACGTGACCTGTTCGAGAAGCACGGAGTGCCCGTGCTCAAGGCCCAGGTCGCGACGACGCCAGAAGCAGCGAAGAAGGCAGCCGAAGATCTTGGCGGCGGTGTCGTCGTCGTCAAGTCTCAGGTCAAGATCGGCGGCCGTGGAAAGGCCGGCGGCGTCAAGGTCGCCAAGAACCCCGATGAGGCCGAGGCTCGCGCCAAGGACATCCTGGGACTCGACATCAAAGGCCACATCACCGAAAAGGTGATGATCGCCGAGGGTGCCGACATTGCTGAGGAGTACTACTTCTCCGTCCTCCTCGATCGGTCCAACCGCACCTATCTGGCCATGTGCTCGAAGGAAGGCGGCATGGAGATCGAGCAGCTGGCCGTGGAACGTCCGGAAGCGCTCGCAAAGATCCCCGTCTCCGCCATCGACGGCATCAACGATGCCAAGGCAGCAGAGATCGCCGAGGCGGCCGGCTTCGATGCCGACACCGCCGCTAAGGTCGCCCCCGTTCTGACCAGCCTGTGGACCGTCTTCGAGAAGGAAGACGCCACCTTGGTCGAGGTCAACCCGCTGGTCAAGACCGGTGCCGGTGACATCATCGCCCTCGACGGCAAGGTCTCGCTCGACGACAACGCCGACTTCCGCCAGAAGGAGCACGAGGAGCTGCGCGACATCAGCGCAGAGAACCCGCTGGAGCTCAAGGCCAAGAAGCTCGACCTCAACTACGTCAAGCTCGACGGTGAGGTCGGAATCATCGGCAACGGCGCAGGACTGGTCATGTCGACCCTCGACGTCGTCGCGTACGCAGGTGAGAACCACAACGGCGTCAAGCCCGCGAACTTCCTCGACATCGGAGGCGGCGCCTCGGCCGAGGTCATGGCCAACGGACTCGACGTCATCCTCGGTGATGATCAGGTGAAGTCCGTCTTCGTCAACGTCTTCGGCGGAATCACCGCCTGTGACGCCGTGGCCGACGGCATCGTCAAGGCCCTCGAGATCCTCGGCGACCAGGCCACCAAGCCGCTCGTCGTCCGCCTCGACGGCAACAACGTGGAAGAGGGACGCGCCATCCTGCAGAAGGCCGCGCACCCGCTCGTCACGCTCACTGACACGATGGACGGTGGAGCCGACAAGGCCGCCGAACTGGCTGCTGCCAAGTAAGGAAAGGTCTTTACAACAATGTCTATCTTCCTGAATTCCGATTCGAAGATCATCGTCCAGGGCATCACCGGCGGAGAGGGCTCGAAGCACACCGCCCGCATGCTCGCCGCCGGATCGAACGTCGTCGGCGGTGTCAACGCCCGCAAGGCCGGCACCACCGTCAAGCACAACGACCAGGCCGGCAACGAGGTCGAACTCCCCGTCTTCGGGTCCGTCGCCGAGGCGATGGAAGCTACCGGTGCCGACGTGTCCGTGGCCTTCGTGCCGCCGGCGTTCTCCAAGGACGCCGCGATCGAGGCCATCGACGCCAAGATCGGTCTGCTCGTCATCATCACCGAGGGCATCCCGGTGCAGGACTCCGCAGAGGTCTGGGCCCGTGCGCAGGCGGCCGGAAACGCCACCCGCATCATCGGACCCAACTGCCCCGGCATCATCACTCCCGGCGAGTCGCTGGCCGGCATCATCCCGGCCAACATCACGAAGAAGGGCAAGCTGGGCCTCGTCTCGAAGTCCGGCACCCTGACCTACCAGATGATGTACGAACTGCGTGACCTCGGCTTCTCGACGGCCATCGGCATCGGCGGAGACCCGGTCATCGGCACCACGCACATCGATGCGCTCGAAGCTTTCGAGGCCGACCCGGAGACCGAAGCCATCGTCATGATCGGCGAGATCGGCGGAGACGCCGAAGAGCGCGCCGCCGCCTTCATCAAGGAGAACGTGACGAAGCCGGTCGTCGGCTACGTTGCAGGCTTCACCGCTCCCGAGGGCAAGACCATGGGCCACGCCGGCGCCATCGTCTCCGGTTCCTCGGGCACCGCTCAGGCCAAGAAGGAAGCTCTCGAAGCGGCAGGTGTCAAGGTCGGCAAGACCCCGACCGAGACCGCCGAACTCATGCGCGGACTCCTCGGCTGAGTCGAGCACTCCCGCAACGGGTGAGCGCCTGACCGGCACTGATCCGAACCACACTGCGGCCCACCTCCATTCGTGGAGGCGGGCCGCAGTGCGTTCCGGGAACGCCCGGACTGCACTGCACACGTCACGGGGCACGTACTAGTCTGAGAATGTGAACTCCCAGACATCTGATCAGACGGCGCAGTCGACGAACCCCGCGGACACCCTCCCCAACACCGGCACCGCCGCGCCGCCCGTCGACACCAGCCCCGAGGCGCACCCGCGCAACTTCGGCTCGGACAACTGGGCCGGTGTCCACCCCGAGGTGCTCGCGGCCATCGCCGAGGCCAACGTCGGCCACACCCCCGGCTACGGCGGTGACCCCTGGACGGCTCGCTTCCACGACATCATGGCCCACCACTTCGGGCCTGAGGCTCAGGCGTTTCCTGTCTTCAACGGCACCGGCGCGAACGTGCTGGCCCTGCAGTCGGCGCTGCCGCGGTGGGCAGCGGTGATCACGGCCGCCTCGGCGCACATCAACTACGACGAGACCGGGGCCCCGGAGAAGGTCGGCGGGCTCAAGATCGTCGGTGCCGCCACCGAGAACGGCAAACTCACTCCCGAGATCATCACGGGTGCGATCATCGGCCGCGGCAGTGAACACAATGCGCAGCCGTTGGCCGTGTCGATCTCCCAATCGACCGAGTGGGGCACGACCTACACCCCGGAGGAGATCGCGGCGATCGCGTCCACCGCGCACGAGAACGACATGATCCTCCACGTCGACGGATCCCGCCTCGGCAACGCGGCGGCCTTCCTCGGTGTCGGACTCGGCGATATCACGACGTCGGTCGGCGTCGACATCATCAGCCTGGGTGGAACGAAGAACGGCCTGCTCGGCGCCGAGGCGGTCATTGTCCTCAATCCCGACATCGGCCACGGCATGCGCTTCCTGCGGAAGATGAACCTGCAGCTGGCCTCGAAGATGCGCTTCCTCTCCGCGCAGCTGGGCGCCCTGTACGAAGGTGACCTGTGGAGGAATTCAGCCTACCGGTCCAATGAGATGGCCCGGTACCTCGCCGACAAGCTCGCCGAGGTGGTCGACAGCGACCGAGTCCTCGGACTCGAGATCGTGCAGAAGGTCGAGTCGAACGTCGTCTTCGCAGCGATGCCCGCCGAGGTGGCCGCCCGTGCCCGGCAGAAGTTCGCCTTCGCGAACTGGCCGTTGGAGAAGAACATCGTCCGCCTCATGTGCGCCTTCGACACGACGACCGAGGACATCGACGCACTCGTCGCCGCCATCGCAGGGGACTGATCCGACGCTCCCAGGCTGCGGAACCGTCGAGCGGCCGTGCCAGCCACGACGACTGATAACCGCCTGAACTGACAATTGTCCGCAGAGAAGAACACTGAAGAAAGAAGATGAATGAAGAAAGCCCTCGTTCCTGCCCTGACGATTCTGCTCGTGCTCATCGTCGGGGTGATCGGATACATCCTCAATTCGGGTCCGGTATCGGGCGACGAAGCGGCGGATGACTGCGACGTCTCGGCCTACACCATGGGTGTGAAGTGGCAGCAGCAGAGCGCTGAGGCGATGGCACTGCAGGGACAGACCTATGAGATGGCTGCGCGTCAGCTCGACAAGGCCGTTTCCAAGGCCCCGGACGGGGAAGATCTGGCTATCATGACCGACCTCGACGAGACTGCCATCGACAATTCGAAGCTGCTGGCCCGTGATATCGCCAAGTGCCATGACTTCAGCGGCTGGGACACCTGGGACGACTGGGAGAAGAACGGGGAGCCGACAATGATCCCCGGTGCGTTGGAGTTCTTCGAACATGCCGACCAGCTCGGAGTCGACATCTACTACGTCTCGGACCGGACGGAAGAGAATCGGGCGAAGAATGTCGAAGCCATTGCCAAGTTGGGCCTGCCTCAGGCCGATGACGAACACGTGATGCTGCTTGGCCCGCCGAAGGATGAACGGCGTGCGAATGTCGAGGCGAACCACACCCTGCTCATGCAGCTCGGTGACACCCTGCACGATTTCGATGGCGCATTCGCGGATGCGTCCGTCGACGAGCAGAGGAAACTGGTGGAGAGGAACCGTGCGAAGTTCGGCACCGAATGGATCGTCCTACCCAATCCGACCTACGGCGACTGGAGCGAATCCGACCTGGACGCATGGGACGCACCGGTTCGCGATGATGACTGAAGTCGGTCGGCGAACCGACTGCGGGCCCGGCTGAACGCCGACCCAAGCAGCGATCCTATCGAAAATGCCCCGCACTGACGACAGTGCGGGGCATTCTCGTTCCAGCGAACCGCCGCGGTTACTTCTTCTTCCGGCGATCGACCTTGACGGAGACGACGGGGACGTCGGAGTCGAGGATGATGCGCTGGGCCGTCGAACCCATGATGAGCTTGCCGACGGGGGAGCGGCGACGCGAACCGATGACGATCATGCGGGTGTCGGCGGTCGCCTCGGCCAGCGCCAGGAGCTCTTCGACGGGATCATTGCCGCGGAGGAACTGAAGGATCTCGTGGGAGACTTCGGAAGACTTCAGCGTCTTCTTGAGCTCCTCGATGTCTTTGCTGGTGGCGACGCCGCGCTCGTCGGGAGTCTCACCGATTCCGGCATTGAGCACGACGAGGACATCGTCGAATGCGCGGGCCTGTTCGATGCCGAATTCGACAGCGGCCTTGCCTTCGGGCGAGGGGGAATAACCGACGAGGATTGTCATGATCTCTCCTGGTGCGACATTGGACGAAGCTCTCTCAATTAGTAGCATATCCGCCCTGTTCGGACGGACGGCAGCTCACTCTGCGACGAGGGAATCGGGGAGCTTCGGCTGAGATCTTCCTCACCTCGCCACAAGTGGGTCCGTCACCATCGAACGATTTCTGCTCTGTAACCGCGCGGAAACCGCGCGAAAACTTCGCGGAATCGGCCATCCGAGCGCAGATCTCAATTACCGACCGAATCGTCGGTTCCGTCGATGCGGCAGTAAGGTGACTTGGGCGCTTTTGCGCCGTGTACGAGTGAGAAAGAAGAAGCATTGACAGATCAGAATACGCATCTCGACCAGGCAGAAGCCGGTGAGACCCCAACGCAGAAGAAGTCGGAATGGCAGACGGTCAAGGCCATCATGGCGGCATCGTCGGGCAACCTAGTCGAGTGGTTCGACTTCTACATCTACGCCTTCTTCAGCGTGTACTTCGCCGATCAGTTCTTCGTTGCTGACAACCAGGCGCTGTCCCTCATGCAGGCCGCAGGCGTCTTCTTCGTCGGCTTCCTCATGCGTCCCATCGGCGGCTATATCTTCGGTCGCGCCGCCGACCGCCTCGGGCGCAAGAATTCGATGCTCATCTCCATTCTGCTCATGTGCGCCGGCTCGCTGATGATGGCGCTGCTGCCCACGAGCGCGGTCGTCGGCTCCTGGGCGGCGATCCTGCTGCTCATCGTGCGAATGATCCAGGGCCTGGCCGTCGGCGGCGAATACGGTGCGACCGCTACCTACATGTCCGAGGTCGCCACCGAGGGCAAGCGGGGCTTCTACTCCTCCTTCCAATACGTCACGCTCATCGGCGGCCAGCTGCTGGCCAGCCTGCTGGCGGTCATCATGACCCACACCCTGGGCACCGACCAGATCGAGGCCGGATGGTGGCGACTGCCCTTCGCCATCGGCGCGGCTGCCGCGATCGTCTCCCTGTGGCTGCGCCGCGGACTCGAGGAGACCACCTCGGCGGACACCCGCAAGGACGAGAACTCGGGCAGCTTCCGCGAAGTGCTGCGCCACCCTCGCGCCTTCTTCGTCGTCCTCGGCATCACCAGCGTCGGATCGCTCGTCTTCTATGTCTTCACCACCTACATGCAGAAGTTCCTGCTGCTGCAGAACGAAGGCACCGCGGGCGAAGCCGTGTTCAACAAGGGCTCCATCGCCGACCTCATGACCATCTGCCTGCTCATCTTCGTCGTCATGCAGCCCATCGCCGGCAAGATCTCGGACAAGATCGGCCGCAAGAACAACATGCTCATCTTCGTCATCGGCATGATTGCGCTGCCCATCCCGCTGCTCGGCATGATCGGCAAGGCCGATTCCGTCCTCACCGCAGGCATCCTCATCGTCATCGCCATGGCGTTCATCAGCATGTACACCTCGATCTCCGGAATCGTGAAGGCCGAGATGTTCCCTGCCCACATCCGCGGAATCGGCGTCGGCTTCACCTATGCGGTCGGCAACTCGCTGTTCGGCGGCTCCGCCGAGTACGTCGCGCTGTGGTTCCGCAACGCGGGAATCGGCACCTGGTTCGCCGTCTACGTCGTCGTCATCGCGATCGTCGGCTTCGTTGCCGTGGCCTTCATGCACGACAACCGCAAACACTCGACGATCGACAACGCCGATTCCTCGGCGTACAAACGCATCGGCAGCTGATTTCCAGACGGCTGCTCCCATCGCCGAGGCGGCCCGCCCCGGCCGCGAATGACGAGTGCCCCAGAACGCTGAGTTCTGGGGCACTCGTCATTCATCGACCCCGTCGCCTCGGGTGAGCCTCCTTGCCCGGTCGACCACAATCCGATGTGGGAATGGTTGGAAAAATGTTGGAATGTGATTGACGGTTTGTGAATAGACTCCTATGATCGATCAAACCAACAGATAGCCACGTGGCTATTCGTCCGAATCGACGATGCGCCGCGCGAAAGGAAAGGCCGGACGTGTTCGCTGAAGAACGGCAACGCCGCATCGCTGAGCTGGTCAGCGAAGCGGGCAGGGTCAATGTGACCGACCTGGCCGCCGATTTCGACATCACCACGGAAACCGTCCGACGCGACCTCGCCGCCCTCGAAAAGGCCGGAGTCCTCCAGCGCGTCCATGGGGGCGCGGTGCCGTGCCGTCCCCACAGCCTCGAAGAGCCGACCTTCGACGATCGTGAGATCCACAATCTCGATGAGAAGACCGCGATCGCCCGGTCCGCGCTGAGCCTGTTGGAGGAGACGATGAGCATCTCCGTGGACGGCGGCACGACCTGCGCGGCTTTCGCCCGTGCGATCGCCGACGACGCCCATGGCCGCCTCGTCGCCGGACAGACGCCGCGACAGCTGCGTGTCATCACGAACTCCCTGTCCGCCATCGACAGTCTGGCCGGTGCGCCCGGCGTCGAGATCTTCGTCCTCCCCGGCCGGTTCCGCCCGGTCACGCGGGCCATGGTCGGACCACAGACGATCTCGGCCGTCGAAGGCCATCGAGTGGATCTCGCGGTGCTCGGCACCAATGGCCTCACAGGTGACGGCGTCTCCACGCCCGACCATGACGAGGCGGCGACGAAGTCGGCGTTTGTGTCCTCCGGACGCAGGGTCGCTGTGCTCGCCGACTCCGCAAAGTTCGATGCCGTCTCTCTGGTGCGGTTCGCGGAACTCGACCAGATCGATGTCCTCATCTCCGATGAGACGCCAGAAAAGCCGTTGTCGGCCGATCTGGAGACTGCGGAAGTCGAGGTCGTCACTCCATGATCCTCACCCTCACAGCCAACCCCAGCCTCGACCGGACCATCGAATTGTCCGGACCGGTTCTCCACGGTCAGGTGCAGCGTGCCGTCTGGGCAGGACAGCAGCCCGGCGGCAAGGGAGTCAATGTCTCCCGTGCCGTGGCGGCCGCCGACCGTGACACCCTCGCGGTCCTGCCGGGAGACCTCGACGACCCGGTGCTCACCGGACTCGACGCGATCGGACTGGCCCATCGCGCCGTTCCCACCGGCACACCGCTGCGGTCCAATATCACTGTCACCGAACCCGACGGCACGACGACGAAGATCAACGAACCAGGCTCGCCTCTGAGCCGGCAGACTCAGAACGCACTGCTCGACCTCGTGGCCGAGCAGGCAGTCGGTGCGAGCTGGGTCGTCCTGGCCGGTTCGCTGCCTCCAGGAGTCGACGATGACTTCTACGCCCGCGTGATCAAACGTATCCGCCAGCTTGATCGTCCGCCGCTGATCGCCGTCGACACCTCCGGTGCTCCTCTGGCTGCGGCCCTGATGGCCTCACCGGATCTCATCAAACCCAACGCCGAAGAACTCGCCGAGCTCCTCAACGCCGCCGGCCTCCTGCACGCCGCTGGTCTCCGCGATGATTCCCGAGCGCACAGCGACTGCGGTGCTTCCGATTCACGCGATGCCGCCGAACTGCACCGACCCGCCGAACCCCTCGACACCGCAGAACTGCACGCAATCGCCGACCGGCTGGAATCGTCACCGCAGCTCGCCGCCCGCGCCACATCGACCCTGCTCAACGCGCGCGGCCCCCGCCCGCGGTCGATCCTTGCGACCCTGGGCGCCGGCGGCGCAGTTCTCGCCCAGCCGGACACCGCCTGGCATGCCCAGCATCCGCCGATGGAGGTCGTGAGCACCGTGGGCGCGGGCGACTCCACCCTTGCCGGGTACCTGCTGGGGCTGACCGACGGCCGTGAACCCGATGCGGCCCTGGCCCGAGCCGTCGCCTACGGAGCTGCAGCCGCCCGTCTGCGCGGCACCGGGGTGCCGAGCTCAGCGGACGCTCGGACCGACGCAGTGACCGTGATGCCACTTGAGACATCCGCAGCACCGCTGACAGGTAGTCCCACAGCACATACAGACACGCATACCGACGACACTTCCCACCGACATGAGGGCACAGCCCCCGAAGCCGAGGAGGCACGATGACATCGCTCATCACAACAGACCTGGTGGTCCTCGACGCGGATCAGGGGACGGAGTCGTCCGCTGTCATCCGCGCTCTGGCCGCCACGATCGCCGAACAGGGCCGCGCGAACTCCGCAGACGGATTGGCGGACGCGGCGATCGCCCGCGAAGAGAAGACCCCTACCGGCGTTCCCGGCGGCATCGCCATCCCGCACGCCCGCACCGAGGCGGTCACCGAACCCAGCCTCGCAATGGCCCGACTGAACCCGCCAGTCGACTTCGGTGCCAAGGACGGCCCCGCCGACCTCGTGTTCATGATCGCGGCCCCCGATGGCGCAGGGAAGGACCACCTCAAGCTCCTGTCGAAACTCGCGCGGTCGCTGGTGAAGAAGGACTTCGTCGCCTCCCTGCGCGCGGCGACGACCGAGCAGGAAGTCGTCGACCTCGTCGAAACCGCCCTCGGCCTGCGCGAGACGCCCGAAGAGCAGGCCAGCACCGAGGCGGCCCCCACCGAGACCCCCGCATCCTCGGCCGAGCGCCCCCGCCGCGTCGTCGCCGTCACGGCCTGCCCGACGGGAATCGCCCACACGTATATGGCCGCCGACGCCCTCGCCCAGGCCGGGTCCGAGATGGGCATCGACGTCGTCACCGAGACCCAGGGCTCGAGCGGCACGACTCCGATTGACCAGTCCGTCATCGATGCCGCCGACGCCGTCGTCTTCGCCGTCGACGTCGACGTTCGCGACAAGGCCCGCTTCGCCGGCAAACCCTATGTGCAGGTGCCGGTCAAGGCGGGAATCGATGATCCGCAGGGCCTCATTCGCAAGGCCCTCGCCGAGGCGGACGCTCCCAACGGCCGCAGGCTGGCCGCCGCTCACGCCGCCGCCGACGACGAATCGTCCTCGGCAGGAAACTCACGCGAAAGTGTCGGCGCCCACCTCAAGCGCGTGCTGCTGACCGGTGTCAGCTACATGATCCCCTTCGTCGCCGCCGGCGGTCTGCTCATGGCACTGGGGTTCCTCCTCGGCGGATTCGACATCCCCGACTACGCCGAGGACATCGTCCTGGGCAACTCCCTGTGGAACCTGCCCACCGAATACGGTGACCTGGCACTCGGACCCGTCGGCGCCTACCTGGGCGCCGTGGCCTTCCAGATCGGCAACCTGTCGATGAGCTTCCTCGTCGCCGCCCTGGCAGGGTACATCGCCTACGGCATCGCCGACCGCCCCGGAATCGCTCCCGGCTTCACTGTCGGCGCCGTCGCCGTGCTCATGGGCGCCGGGTTCATCGGCGGCATCATCGGTGGACTGCTCGCCGGCTATATCGCCCACTGGATCGGCGCCTTCGCTGCACCGAGGTGGCTGCGCGGACTCATGCCCGTCGTCATCATCCCGCTGGTGGCCTCCCTTGTCTCCTCCGGCCTGATGTTCATGGTCCTCGGCGGGCCGATCAGCGCCCTGACCAAGGGTCTCGACAGTTGGCTGAGCTCGATGACCGGAACCGCCGCTGTCGTCCTCGGGCTCATCCTCGGCGCCATGATGGCCGTCGACTTGGGCGGACCCGTCAACAAGGTCGCGTACTCCTTCGCCGTCGCCGGGCTCGCCGCGGGCTCCGTGGAGAACCCGGTGCCGTGGGAGATCATGGCCACGGTCATGGCCGCCGGAATGGTTCCACCCCTGGCCATGGCGCTGGCCACCGCCGTCCGCCCGCGCATCTTCTCCCAAGCGGAGAAGGAGAACGGAAAGGCCGCTTGGCTGCTCGGCGCCGCGTTCATCTCCGAAGGCGCGATTCCCTTCGCCGCCTCCGACCCGCTGCGTGTGATCCCTGCCTCGGTCGTCGGTGCCGGCGTCACGGGCGGTATGACGATGGCCTTCTCCGTGACCAGCCAGGCCCCGCACGGCGGAGTGTTCGTCTTCTTCGCCATCGACTCGTTCCTGCTGTTCCTGCTCTCCGTCGTCGTCGGCACGATCATCAGCGCCGTGCTGGTGCTCGCGCTCAAGATCCTCGTCCGCAAGGGCAGAGCGGCGAGCCTCGCCGAGGCGGCCGACCGGTCCGCATCGGCGACGACTGCAGCCGCGTCGACCGGTCCGACCACCGGATCCGGTTCGGCCGGTGAGGCTGAGCAGTCCGAACCGGTATCGTCGAACGCTGACGCCACACGAGTCTGACTGCTCTCACTGAAGAGGCAAGACAGGAAGGAATGGGGATGTCCGCAGAGTTCTCAGGCATCGGAGTCGTACCCGGGCGGGTCATCGCCCCGGCGCTGACCATGCCCGACCCCGTGTCCGCACCCGTGGCGAAGCCCGCCCTGGCCGATCCCGAAGCGGAGGCGAACAGGATCCGTGAGGCCTCGGCCGTCGTCCACGCCGAACTGCGTGAGCGAGCCGAATCCGTCACAGGAGACGCCCGCGACGTACTCAAGGCCACGGCGCTCATGGCCAAGGACCCGACCTTGGTGAAGACGGCGATCAAACGCCTGTCCGAGACCGACGCGGAGACCGCGATCTGGACGGTGGCCGCCGAGACCGCTGCGCAGCTGGAGAAGCTCGGCGGCTACATGGCCGAACGCGCAGCCGACGTCCTCGATGTCCGTGCCCGCCTCGTCGCCCATCTGCGCGGAGTGCCCGCACCCGGTATTCCACACGCGGCCGAACCCTTCGTGCTCATCGCCGCGGATCTCGCTCCCGCAGACACCGCGACGCTCGACCCGGAGCTGGTCGTCGGACTCGTCTGCGCAGAGGGTGGACCGCAGAGCCATACGGCCATCCTCGCCAGGTCGCTGGGCATTCCCGCCGTAGTGGCGGCCTCCGGCGTCCGCGACATCACCGACGGCACACCGGTCTTCCTCGATGGCGGTACCGGCGTCCTGCGCACCGAACCCGGTGCGACGGAAACCGGCCTCGTCTTGGCGTGGTCGGAGACGGCCGCTCGGCTGCAGTCGTTCACGGGTCCGTGTCTGCTGAGGGACGGCACACGGATTCCGCTGCGTGCGAATGTCGGAGACGGCGCTCAAGCACGGGCAGCGGCGGCCGCCGGTGCCGAAGGCGTCGGTCTGCTGCGCACCGAGTTCTGCTTCCTCGATCGCGACACCGAACCCAGCGTCGAGGAGCAGGCCGAGGCCTACGGGCAGGTATTCGCGGCTTTCGACGATCACAAGGTCGTCGTGCGCACTCTCGACGCCGGAGCCGACAAGCCTCTGCCGTTCCTCACCGACTCCGATGAACCGAACCCGGCCCTGGGTGTACGTGGCTTCCGGACCAGCCGCCGCGCTCAGGGAGTCCTCGAACGTCAGCTCGAGGCAATCGCGCTGGCCGCTTCGAAGCATGCGGTGACCGTCCACGTCATGGCTCCGATGATCGCCACCGCAGACGAGGCCCGGCAGTTCTCCGAACTCGTCCATGCGGCAGGACTCCCCACCGCCGGTGTCATGGTCGAGGTTCCCTCGGCGGCGCTGCAGGCGGCAGCGATCCTCGAGGAAGTCGAGTTCGCGTCCATCGGCACGAACGATCTGACCCAGTACGTCATGGCCTCCGACCGCATGCTCGGCGGTCTGGCCGAACTCAGCGACTCATGGCAGCCGGCAGTCCTGCAGCTCATCGGGATGGCTGCCGCGCAAGGAGCTGCGGCGGAGAAGTCGGTGGGCGTGTGCGGAGAGGCCGCGGCGGATCCGGCGCTGGCCGTTGTCCTCGTCGGCCTCGGAGTCACCAGTCTGTCCATGGCGCCGCGGGCTCTGCCGGCAGTCGCCGAGGTGCTGTCCGGTGTCTCCCTGGACCAGGCGCAGCAGATCGCCCGCAGCGCACTTGCGGCACGCAGCCCGAACGAGGCGAAGGCCGCAGTCCGAGCCGAGCTGCCGATCCTCGATGAGCTCGGCCTGTGAGCCCGGCCGTCGGGGGAGTGACCCCATGACATACTCAGCACCACCACAGACATCATCAACAGAAAATGCCGAAACACCGGGCAGGCCGAACCACGGCCGGTCTGACAAGGAAGGACAACTCATGGCAGAGACCATCGCAACAGTCGGAAGCACCGTCGGCCTGCACGCCCGTCCAGCAGCACTGCTGGCCGAGGCCGCCGCAGACTATGACCTCGAGATCACCATCGCCCTGGAGGGCGAACCGGCTGAGGACGCCCTCGATGCAGCCAGCGTGCTCTCCCTCATGGGCCTCGGTGCGGAATACGGTCAGAACGTCGTGCTGCGCGCCGAGGGTGACGGAGCCGACGAAGCATTGGCCAACCTCAAGCAGCTCATCGAGACCGACCACGACGCCGAAGGCTGAGCGCCGCTCTGCCGAGGAGGCGGCGACCGGTCCGCTCGGTTTAGACTGATCGAATGTCCGCCTCCCTGCTGCCCTCTGACTCTGCCGCCGCCCACCGCAGCCGGGATCTGCTGGCGATATTCCCTCAGCTGAGCGACTTGCCCGGTCTGCCGCAGGCGCGGATGCTCATCGACTACGTCATCGGCCGCCGCTGCGGAGCCCTCGACGTATCGGGTCGTAACACCGAAGGCACATTCGTCGCCGCCGAACTCTCAGCCGAGGTCCCCGAGAACCTCATCCTCGTCGACGATGCGCACGGTCTGCAGGCGACCCTACTCAGCCGGCTGACGCAGGTATGCACATACAACGACCGGCTCGACGAGGCACGGACCTTGGCCGCAGCGGTCGAGTCCCTGGCCGGAGCCGGCGAATCGGCCGGAGAGGTCGTCACAGAGGCGGCCCCTGTGCTGGCGGTGAGCGAGCTCAGTGAGATCGCGGGACTGGCCGAACTCGGTGTGGGGGAGACGTGGGCCGTCGTCAACGCTCCGAAGGCGATGAATGCGCTCACCGAGACGATCGCGGTGCTGCAGCCATTCGTGAGCACCATCATCGTCATCGGCCGCAGCGATGCGATGAGCCGGGGCGTCAACAAGGAGCTCGCCCGCGGCTTCGGCCGAGTCGATGTCTCGCCCGGGGTCGGCAAACACCGGATGATCATCGGCAGCCGCCCCCTGTCCTCGCCGAGCCTGCCGGAATTCCCGCGCCGCGGGGTGATCACCCATCGCGGTGTCGGTGAGCTCGAAGTCCGCGCGCATGGGGCATGCTTCTCCGGGACGAAGAGCGATGAGGGCTCGGAGCTGCTCGTCGACTCTCTGCTGGGACTGCTGGCCGACGAAGCGCCGGAGTCCGTGCTCGACCTCGGCTGCGGCAATGGCTGGCTGCTCACCGCGGCCATGCGAGCCTCGGGAGCGAATACGGGACTCGGCGTCGACGTGTCGAAGGCGGCGGTCGCCTCGGCGAGGGCCACGGCGGAGGCGAACGGAGTCGGAGTCGACGTCATCCTCGGTGATGCCGCGGACTCGGAGGAGCCGGCGCTCGCGGGACTGGGCGAATTCGACCTCATCCTGCTCAATCCGCCGTTCCATCAGGGGACGGCCATCGAGACCGAGACGGCCGCGGCGCTCATGGCCGCGGCCGCCGAGCATCTGGCGCCGGGCGGGCAGGTACTCACGGTGTTCAATTCGCACCTGCGTTACCGGGATCGTCTCGAATCGATCATCGGACCGAGTCGGCAGCTGGCCCGGAACAAGAAGTTCACGGTCATCGCCAGTCGCCGCGACTGATATCTCTCAGCAGCTGTGCGATCGGGTCGGCTGGTGGCCGTCCCGATCGCACAAACTCACCGACGATTGCGGCGATAGATCCGCCAGGTGCTCACCTGGTCCCAGACGGTGATGATCCAGATCGCGATGACCGTGATGATCTGCTGGATGTCGGCGTTCGCAGTGTTCGTGAGCTCGGGATGGAGGACCGGCTGAGTGAGCAGCGCAATGGTCAGGAAGACAGCCATCGCGAGGTCGACGATTCCGCCGAAGACGGCCACGGTCGGTTTCGCCGAGGCGGTCGTGAACTTGATGATCTCGACCACGGCCATGAGCGCGAGGAACGCCCAGTAGCCGACCAACCATCCGACGCCGAGAGCGGGGTTGATGAACGTCTCCCCATCGTTGAGGTGACCGACGTAGAGCAGGGTCGTCGGGATGAGCGGGACCGTTGCCAGGGCGACGATGAAGACCAGCCCGAGCCCCGCCTCGGCGCGGATCTGCTTGCCGTGGGAATCACGTCGGTCGAGATCATCAACCGTCCACGTGCCCGGCTTCCGTTTCCGAAGCGAATCGGCTGCGCCGCCGTCCATTCCGCGGTCGCCGAGGCCGATGATGATCGTGATCGCGGCGAATGCGGTCAACAGGGCGATGACCGTGTTGCCCGCCGCTTTGCCGATGATCTCTCCGATCTGGACTCCGGGGGAGATGGCGATGGTGGTCACGACGTTTGTGAGAACGGCGAGCAGACCGACGACGGGCAGGACCCAGCGCAGCGCCCAGACGAAGACCGGGTAGGAATTCGGGCCGATGAGGTGCTGCGGCGAGTTCGAGTACTCCCGCGACAGCGCGACGGGGTCGCCGAGTTCCTCAAGGACTTCGCGTTCGACGGCGGCCGTGTGATCCGGGGACGTGTCCGCATCCTCGCCGAGGCGGGCGTCGACCATATCGTCGATCGTGGCGGTGATCTCGGCGGCGATGTCGGGCCGGGAGTCTTCGGGGAGGTGGCGGGTGACGTTGTCGACGTAGATTTCGGTGAGCGCACTCATGGTGTGCCGTCCTTCCAGAGCTGGGTGATGCTGGAGTTGAGTTCGAGCCAGTGGCTGTGCAGTGCGGCGGCGACTTCGGCGCCGCTGTCGGTGAGTGTGTAGTACTTGCGGGGGCGGGCTTGCTCGGTGTTCCAAACCGATGTGAGCAGGCCCTGTTTCTCGAGCCGCCGCAGCAGGGGGTAGAGGGTGTTGGCCTCGGTGGCGATGCCTGCTTCAGTCAGCGTCGTCAGCAGCGAGTAGCCGTACTGCGGCCGTCGACAGGCGACGAGGCTGGCGAAGACCACGGTGCCGCGTCGCAGCTCCTGTTCGTGGGTGGCCAGTGCCTTGTATTCATCCTCGTTCATGCATCACACGATAGTGTGTGACGCACACTATTACAAGAGGCGGAGTTTTTTTGCTGCGGCACGGTGTGCGGCACAGCGAAACACGTTGCAGCGTGCGCCACGGCAGACCATCGGCGTCGACAGCCGTTTTGGTACAGGTTCCTGTCAACGGATCAGTTTCCTCGGCGTGCATTTTGGGGCAGGGTGTGCCAAGTCTCAAGCCTGCCGCTGGCAGGGTCCTCTGCGGTGCTGATGCTGCTGTCCAGGACTGCTGGATGTCCCTGCAGCCTGGCAGGCGTGGGGCGAGTGGATGGTCGCAGGATGTGCCATCGCCTGCGGAGTACGGACGGTGAAGTCCCGGCCCCGCAGGCGATGAATGAAGCGCGATCGCGTCAGGCCCGTGCCACGGCATCCGGCTGTTCGGAGTCGACGGAGTCACTGGCGAATTCGGAAAGCTGGGTGCGAAAGCCCTTCGTTGCCACGGCAGGGATGAGGATGACGGCTCCGATGACGAGCCGGATCGTGTCGAGGGTGATCGCGTGCCCGTTGAGCCGAGTAGGTCAACGTCAGTCCGTCAGGTCGAGCATTGGTGTCGGCCGACGGAATCCCCGTGTGACGAAAGCGAGGTATCCGACTCCGAGAACCAGCCAGATTGCGCCGATGAGAAGAGTTCGCGGAGACAGGCTCGTCCACAGCCACAGGGTCAGACAGAATCCGATTCCCGGTAGAACGATCGAACTGAGAACAGCACGTGAACCACGATTCTTCTCGTCGATGATGAAGTGTTTGATGACCGACAGATTCACTGCTGAGAACGCGATCAGAGCACCGAAGCTGACCATCTCCGATATGAAGGCCAAATCGACGGCGAGCGCAAGCAGAGAGACTGCGCCGACGGTCAGGGTTGCAATCGTGGGTGTGTGAAAGCGCGGTGACAAGCGGCCGAAGTAGCTTTTCGGGAGCACGCCGTCTCGACCCATCGCGAAGAGAATGCGTGAGACTGATGCTTGCGAGGTCAGAGCTGAGCCGCATGCTCCGGCGACGTAGGCGGCGGTGAAGAAGGCGGTGAGAAATTCGCCGCCGGCCGCGGCCATGACGTCGAGCGCGCCTGAATCGACATCGGCGAACTGATTCGACGGGTAGACCAGCTGGGCCAGGTATGACAGAACAATGTAGATGAGGCCGCCGGTGACAGTGGCGATGACGATTGCGCGGGGGACTGCTCTCTTCGCGTCCTTGGCTTCCTCGGACAAAGTCGAGACCGCATCGAAGCCGAGGAATGACAGACACAGAATCGCTGCGCCGGCCATGACGTTGTCGAATCCGGGTGCAGAACCGTCACCGGTGAATGGGGCGGTGAGGTCGACAGAACCGGATCCGGTGAATGAGGCGATGCCGAGCGCTGCGAACACAACGATGAAGATTGCTTGAGCAGCGATGATGACGATGTTGGCGCGTGCAACGGAGACGATTCCGATGACGTTGAGGACGGTGACGAGAACAATGGCAGAGACGACGAAGACCCAGGCAGGGATCATGGTGAAGGCTGCGCTGAGGTAGATGCCGATGACGAGATAATTGATCATCGGCAAGAACAGGTAGTCGAGAAGCAGTGCCCAGCCGGCAACGAAGCCGATTCCTGCTCCGAAGCTCTTCTGCGTGTACGTGTATGCCGAACCGGCGAAGGGCATTGCGGCAGCCATCTTCGCATAGGACCGCGCGGTGAACACCATTGCCAGCAACGTGATGACGTAAGCGGCCGGGACGCGGCCGCCGGTGACCTGGGTGACTATACCGTAAGTCGTGAAGACTGTCAGCGGAACCATATAGACGAGGCCGAAGAAGACGAGTGAAGGTACCCCGAGTGCACGTTTCAGGTGGGTTTGGGAGGTGTCTTGAGTGGTGGCGTTGTGATTGGAATGGGACATCATTGTCCTTTCGATTCAGTCCGCTGAATGGACGGCCACGCCGCGCAGGTATGTGCGGCGAACTGGGGCATCAGACAGTTCCTGTGGGAGCAGTGTTCGAGGATCGGTACCGAGAATGATGAAGTCGGCGCTCGCACCTGGACGGATCACTCCCCACTCTTCGGATCTTTGGTCTGCAAATGCTTGGTGGGCAACCGCGGCCGAATAGGCGTCGAGAGAGCGTTCGATGTCGAGGATCTCTTCGGGAGTCCACCCGCCGTCGGGCTCACCGTCGTCGGTCTGTCTGCTCACGGCAATGGCGAGACCCTCGAGTGGTGCCCCTGAAGTACAAGGCCAGTCCGACCCGAACGCAAGGTGCCCGCCGCTGTCGAGGACACTGCGCATCCGATATTGGGCCACGGCGCGTTCTCTGCCGATCCGGGGGACGGTGAGTACCGTCATGAGGTCATCGAGCTGCGCCCACAGAGGCTGCATATTCGCGATGACGCCGAGTTCAGCAAAGCGGGACAGGTCGGCAGAGTCGATGATCTGGGCATGTGCAATCACCGGCCGCCGATCACGGGCACCGTTGTGCCGGATTGTGTACTCGATGGCATCCAATGCCTGTCGAACGGCCGCGTCGCCGATGGCGTGGATGTGGACCTGAAACCCTGCCGCGTCGACTTCGCGAACCGCCTTTGCCAGCGAATCTCCTTCCCAGACTCGCATGCCGTGGTTGTGAAGGGAAGTGCAGTAGGGCTCGATGAGTGCACCGGTTTCGTTCTCGATGACTCCGTCGGCGAAGAATTTCACGGTCCGAGCGGTCAGGAGCGGATCCGACAGTCCCTCGATCCTTTGGCGCGCTGAGAGCATTTCGGGCAGCTGTTGCGTGAAGCGGCGGGGATCGGCGTAGAACGCGAGGTTGAATCTCAGTTTGAGCCGATCCTGCTGAGAGGCGGACACATAGGTCTCGACATCGGCTGGTTCCACCCACGCGTCCTGGACCCAAGTGACGCCTCGAGCCAGGTAATAGTCGGCTGCCCGATCGAGAGCGCGAAGTCGGACGGATTCGTGGTGCGGCGGACGAAAAGCATCGATCAGATCTACCGCACCCCATTCACGCAGAGTGCCAAGCGGTGAGCCGTCGTCTCGGCGAGGAATCTCGCCTATCTGCGGTTCAGGTGTTGCAGCGGTGATTCCCGCGAGTTCCAATGCTCGAGAATTGCACCACACGGTGTGGTAGTCCCAGGCGCGAAGGACGACCGGTCGGTCGGACACGGCTCTGTCGAGCCATTCGGCGTCGAAGAGACCGTCACGTACGAGGCTGCCGTCATATGAGGCACCAGTGATCCAGTCGTCGTCGGGATGCGCCTCGGCGTACCGTTCCACTTCGGCGATGATCTCTTCGACGCTCGTGCACGATCTCACCTGTGGGCCCTCTGCTTCCATGCCACCGAAGATCGGATGAGCATGGCCGTCGCCGAAGGACGGCATGAGGAACCCGCCATCGAGGTCTATTGACTCAAGCTCTGCGCCGACGTGGCTCGAGACTTGATCGAGGACGGCCGCCACCGCATGTGAACCAGAGGCAACGACAGTGCCGTCTTGAACCACAAGGGAATCCTCAGTTTGGGCGCCGGCGCCCAACCAGATGGTGCCGTTGTGGAAGTGCTGAGTCTTCATGGCCGTCCTCCTGCTCCATTGCGTATGGCCGGCCGCACCGGCGTTTACACGAACAGTGTTCGTGTGTGACTGGGAACACGATACACTGCTCGAAAGGTGGAAGGAAGTGCGAAATTGAGAGCGAGCATTCTGTGAGATTGAATCAGGGTCGGCTGGTTGATGCCGCGCTCGCGCTTGTCGACGACCTCGGCGAAGAGGCATTGTCGATGCGAACTCTGGCGGCTCGCGTCGACCGGCAGGTGTCCTCTCTGTACAACCATGTCTCCGGCCGAGGTGAACTCATCGAATTGATGCGCGCGCGTATAGTGGCTGGAATCGACGTTCAAGTATTTGCTGGTGTCGAGGGTTCGTCGGAGAGCATGCCGTGGGACAGGGCTGTGGAGCTGTGGGCGCGGTCGTATCTCAGGGCTTTTGCCGACCATCCGAACCTCATCCGTTTGCTGGCCACGACCTCGATTCGAGACCTCTCAACGTATGAAATGTATGACTCCGTGATCGGTGGACTTCGTCGAGGGGGATGGCCGCAGGGTCAGACTGTGGCGGTGATGCGGTCTGTCGAAGCCTATGTCCTCGGTTCCGCTCTGGACATCGTCGCTCCGGTCGACCTCATCACTCAAGAATCGGCCGGAGACAGATTTGCGGAGATCCGAGGTGCGCTGGATCCTCGATTCGGCGAGAACTCGTCAGCGGTTGCGTCCTTCGAGTTCGGTCTGGCTAGCTTGATCCAAGGCCTGAGGCATCGGCTTGAGGTCGTGTCGTGAGTCATTCGGCAAGGCTCGATGTCACACTCGACTCGTTCTGGGTGCGGGTCCGCAGCTGCATCCCCGACCTACCGGTGGCGATGCCTGAAGCATGGGCCTTCGGCGCGACTCCCAAGCATGCGGACGACCTCCTCGCTCTCGTGCTGGCTGGGACCAAGACGGGCACCGCCTCGGCGCTGTGGGACATCGAAGCCGATGACGAATCCGTACCAGAGGTGGGTGAACTGAGCATCATCCTCGACGGCCGCGGCGGCCGAGGGCCCTCATTGAAACCACGGCGATCGACATCGTTCCGTTCTGTGAGGTGACCGCCGAGCATGCCCACTCGGAGGGGGAGGGCGACCGAACCCTGGCCGCCTGGCGCGAGATCCATGAGCGCTTTTGGCAAGAGCATGGTCAACGCGGATTCGCGCCCGAGATGCCGGTCGTCTGCGAACGGTTCCGGTTGCTGTTCGACATAGAAGACGAAGGGCGCGTGAGCGTCTCCGGCGACGAATCACAGGGGACGAGCCCATGAGCGAAACCGAATCCTGGGATCTCATCCACACGGAACGCGCGCGCCTGGCCGATCTGCTCACCACACTCGAACCCGAGCAGTGGGCGCTCGCCACTCTGTGTGCAGACTGGACGGTCGAGCAGGTCGTCGCCCACCTGACGGCCGCAGCCAACACCGGGAAGTGGGCCTGGATCCGCAGCATCGTCCGGGCGGGATTCGATCCTGCCAAACACAATGCGCGACTGCTCGAGCGCAGCCTCGGTGACTCACCAGAGGAGACCCTTGCGAAGTTCCACAGCTCGATCCCACTGACTATCGCGCCGACCAAAGACTTCCCGGCCTTCCTCGGCGAAGTCATCGTCCACGGACAGGACATCGCACGACCACTGGAGCGCGACCTGACCCCCGACGCCGAGACGACAGTCGAGGTGGCCCGATACTTTGCCTCTAAGGACTTCGCCGTGAACTCGAAGACCCTGGTCAAAGGGCTGAAACTCAGTGCTGTCGACGCCGACTTCGAATCCGGAAGCGGGCCGGAGGTGACCGGTCGTGTGCTCGACCTCGTCCTGGCCATGGCCGGCCGACCGGAAGCACTGACAGCTCTGACCGGGAGCGGAGTCTCCGAACTCTGGCGACGGATGAACTGAAACCTCAGCGGTCGGAGCGCTTCGCCTACTGTTGCTCGAGGCGCTGATCCTGCTCGTTCAGCAGCACTTCGCCCTGGCCTACCGAGCTCGGCCTCTCCTCACTCGGCAACTCCTTGCTCACGACTCCGTCGGCTTCGCGTCGTAGGTGAGCCAGTTAGTCTTCGCCGCGACATCGTCATAGAGCACCTGAGCCTGAGCGTTGTCATCGGCGGTGATCCACCGGACCACCGAACAGCCTTCGGATGCGGCGATCATCTGCAGCCGGGAGATCAAGGCACGGCCGACACCTCGGCCGCGCGCCTCGGGATCGGTGAAGAGATCGTCGAGCCAGATGCCGACGCTGCCGGTCGAGGGCCGTGAGAAACGACGGTAGTCGGCGATTCCGACGATCGATCCGTCCGCCTCGGCGACGAGTCCCTGGCATTCATGGGCGGAGTCGGTCAGCCACGACCACACGCGAGAGACGATCTCCTCGGACGGCGCCAGTCGGTAGAACTCGCGGTAGGCGCGGAAGAGCTCCTTCCAGCGGGCCTCGTCGGTGGGCGTGGTAGGGCGGATCGTCGGGGCTGGGGACGTCGTCATCGGCAGTCCTCTCACTAGGTTCGGTGCACCAATGACCACACTACGTTCTCCGCGGCTGTTCGCGTACAGATGTGATGACAGAAAAGTCCCCGGCGCGGAAGCCTGTCGACTTCCGCGCCGGGGACCGCGGTACGCGAGAGGGGACTTGAACCCCTACGTCCGAAGACACTGGAACCTAAATCCAGCGCGTCTACCAATTCCGCCACTCGCGCTGAAGCGGCCACAGTCGCGGCCACAACGTCCTCAAGATTAGCAGGGGCGGCCCGAGTTGTTGAAAACTCGGACCGCCCCGATGCTCACGTTGAGTACGGGCAGTTCAGCCCGCCCGACGCTCAAGTTGCAGCGGACTCAGGCAGCGTCGATGCCGAGCTCCTTGCGCACGCGGGCAACGTGTCCGGTGGCCTTGACGTTGTACTGGGCGAGTTCGACCTTGCCCTCGGCATCGACGACGACTGTCGAGCGGATGACGCCCTGGACGACCTTGCCGTAGTTCTTCTTCTCGCCGAAGGCACCCCATTCGGTCATCATCGTCTTGTCCTCATCGGAGAGGAGATCGAAGTTCAGCCCCTCCTTCTCGATGAACTGCTGCAGCTTCTCCGGCTTGTCCGGGGAGATGCCGACGACGGCGATTCCGGCGGCCTTGAGTGCCGAGAGCGAGTCCCTGAAATCGCAGGCCTCGGTCGTGCAGCCCGGGGTCATAGCGGCGGGGTAGAAGTACACGACGACCCGCTGACCTCGGAAATCGCTGAGGCTGACGGACTTCCCGTCCTGGTTGACGAGGGTGAACTCCGGGGCGGTGTCGCCGACCGACAGACGTGACATGAATGCTCCTCCTGATCGGGGTGGTCTACGTGATGGACAACCATTGCTGACCACCACTCTATTCCGTTGCCGGGCCCGATGCTCAGGCCGATGCACGCAACCACTTCGACCGATCCTTTCGCCGAGGCGGCTCGCCGTCTCAGTCGACCCGTGCGATGGCCTGACCGACCGCTACGACGTCGCCGATCGCCGCGACCTGGCGCAGCGTTCCCGCGACCGGGGCTTCGACCCGGGTCTCCATCTTCATCGCCGAGAGCACCGCGACCTCGTCACCGGCAGCCACCTGCGCACCATCCTCGACGAGGAAGTCCACAAGGTTGCCCGGCACAGGTGCGGTGATATCCCCGGCGCTCGCCGAGGCGGCTCCACCGGTTCCGGCGCTGCCGCCGTCACCGCCCAGACCGTTGGTGCCCTGACCGGTCCCACCGACCGAGCCGAGGGCCGCGAGCAGTCCGGCGGGCAGTCCGATGGTCGTTAGCTTCCCGTCGATCTCGATCGACATCCGCTGCATCTCACCACCGGCCACCGGATCCGGACGGTCCTGAACCTCGAAGCGCGGCAGCAGTTCGGCCTCGATCCACTGTGTGTGGATGCCGTCGACGCCTTCGACGCCGAGGCCCAAGAACGCTTCATCGGTGAGGATCGCCAACGAACATGGCAGCACGGTGGCGACACCTTCGACGTTGAGCTCCTTCGCCGCAGTCACTGTGCGCGCGATCGCAGCCTCACGATCGGGACCGGCCACAATGAGCTTCGCGAAGAGGGAATCGAAGGCCGGCTGTACGGTGTCACCGGCACGCACACCGGAATCCCAGCGCACGCCGAGGCCCCCGGGCACGTCGAGGACATCGATGCGTCCCGGAGTCGGCAGGAAGCCGCGGCCGGGATCCTCGGCGTTGATGCGCAGCTCGATCGCATGACCGACCGGCTCAGGAGTCGATTCCAGTGATAGACCCTTACCGAAGGCGATGCGGAACTGTTCGGAAACGAGGTCGACTCCGGAGGTCACCTCGGTGATGGGGTGCTCGACCTGCAGACGTGTGTTGACCTCGAGGAACGTCATCGTGCCATCGGCGGCGAGCAGGAACTCGACAGTGCCGGCACCGCGGTAGTCCACCTCGGCGCAGATTGCTTCGGCTGAACGGTGCAGACGCTCTCGCTGCTCTGCCGTCAGCCCGGCGCCGGGCTTCCTCGATGAGCTTCTGGTTGCGGCGCTGCGCCGAGCAGTCCCTGTCGCCGACGGCCACAACACGGCCCTGACCGTCGCCGACGATCTGGACTTCGACATGGCGGGGGCGCTCGAGGTACTTCTCGACGAAGCATTCGGGGCGACCGAACGCCTCGACCGCCTCACGAGTCGCCGATTCGAAGGCACCGGCCACCTCGGAGAGCTCATGGACGATCTTCATTCCGCGTCCGCCACCGCCGTGGGCGGCTTTGATGATGATCGGCAGTCCCGCCTCGGCGGCGAAGGACTCGACCTCGGCCGCGTTCTTCAGCGGTCGATCGATGCCCGGTGCCAGGGGAGCGCCGACCTTCTGCGCGAGCTGACGGGCCGTGACCTTGTCGCCGAGGGCCGTGATCGTGTCCGCGGTCGGACCGATCCAGATGAGGCCGGCGCCTTCGACGGCGGCGGCGAAATCGGCGTTCTCGGACAGGAATCCGTACCCGGGGTGGACGGCATCGGCACCGGCGGACTTCGCTGCGGCGAGGATCGCATCGATGTTGAGGTACGTATCACCCGCTGTCGTCCCGGGCAGAGCGAACGCTTCGTCTGCGAACCGGGCATGCATGGCGTCGGCGTCCTGATCAGCGTAGACAGCCACCGAAGTGTGCCCGTGCTGGGCGCAGGCGCGGATGATGCGGACGGCGATCTCGCCGCGGTTGGCGATGAGGATTCTCGACATTGTTCAGCCTTCGTTCTCGTAGGTGCGGGGTCCTGCGGCGGTGCTGGACGCCTCGGTCGGATGGGCGTTCGGCGACGGTTCGGCAGAGGTGGTGAAGCGAAGCTTCACGCCGGGAGGCAGCTGCGCGGCGAGGTCTACATCATCGACGCTGGCGATGATCGGATAGCCGCCGGTGAGCGGATGGTCGGGCCCGAAGAGCACCGGCTGTCCGTTCGGCGGAACCTGCAGGGCACCGGTGACCGCGCCTTCGCTGGGCAGCTCGCCCGTGCGGGCACGTTCGAGTGGAACCTCACCGTTCAGTCGCAGTCCGACCCGGTCGGATTCGTGGGTGACCGTCCACTCCTGTGACAGCAGAGTCTCGATCCCGCCTTCGGTGAACCAGTCCTCACGTGGTCCCAGCGTCACGCTCAGCGTCACCGTTTCACCCGCCTGCGGCAGGTTCCTCGGCTGCGTGGGATCGGGATCGACGAGGTGGGGCGCCGTCCGCGGATCGTGCACTCCCACCGTGGTGCCTTTGTCCACAGCGGCCGGACCGAGCCCGGCCAGGGTGTCGGCGGAGCTGCTGTCGAGAGCCGTCTCGACAGCGATTCCACCGCGCACGGCGAGGTAGCGGCGGACTCCGCGCTCGGCGGGTCCGAGTTCGAGTTCGTCTCCGTCGGACACGGCAAAGGCCTCGCCGAGGCGGGGCGTGAGCACTGTGCCATCGGCAGCGGTCACGGTGATCGTCCCGGTGGCCCCGGTGACAGCGGCGACGCCGTCACCTGTCGAGCGCAGGAGCACTGCGCCGCCGAAGCTCTCCAGCCCGGCACTGGACTCGGCGTTTCCCACAAGACGGTTGGCGGTGGTCAACGCTGTGCGGTCGGCGGCACCGGCGGCGGAGACTCCCATCGAAGCGAAACCGGGCCGCCCGAGATCCTGGACGAGAAGCTGCAGCCCGGGACGCAGCACCTCGAGGGAGTGGGAAGCCGCGGTGAAGTCGGAGGTGGCAGCTGCGGACTCTGCAGCTGCCTCAGCATCTGACGAACCCTGCGAACCTGGGGCACCCGACCCCACACTCGAGCCCGCGACCTCCACCGTGTCACGCGCCGCCTCGGCGAATTTCACGATCGTGCCGGGGACGAACAGGGCCGGTGGTTCCCGTTCGAGGTCCCACAGCTTTGCATCGGTGCGGCCGATGAGCTGCCAGCCGCCGGGGGAGGAACGTGGGTAGACACCGGTGAACTCTCCGGCCAGCGCCACCGAACCCACGGGCACACGTGTGCGTGGGGACGAGCGGCGGGGCACGTTGAACAGCTCATCGTCGCCGGCAAGGTAGCCGAAGCCGGGGGCGAACCCGGCGAACGCGACCTGCCAGGTGGCGGCTTGGTGGCGGTTGACCACTTCGGTGGGGGAGACGGAGAGGAGGTCGGCCACCTCGGCGAGGTCGTCCCCGTCGTAGTGGACGTCGATCATCACCTCCCGGGCCGTATCCGAGGCCGACTCGCTGTGCCCGAGCCCGCGCACTGCCTCGGCGAGGATCTCGGCGTTCGTGCGCGCGGGATCGAAGCTGATCAGCACGGTGCGGGCGGCGGGGATGAGTTCGGTGACGCCGCGCAGGTCGGCGGCTTCGAGGCTGTGGTGCAACGCCATCGTCGCGCTCAGGTCCGCGCATTCGACGAGGAGGTGGCGCTTCGACGCGGTGTGGAAGGTCAGGGAGTCGGCCTGCGGTGTCGAGGTCATTGGCGGTAGGTGTCTTCCGGTTCGCCGGTGATGAACATCTTCCCAGGTGAGTGCGTGATCGCGAAGGGAATTCCCGAGGCCTGGATGGCGGCTTGCGGGGTGACTCCGCAGGCCCAGAAGACGGGAATGTCGCCGCCTTCGATGACCGGGGCGTCACCGAAATCCGGGGCGCCGAGGTCGTCGATGCCGATCTGGGAGGGCTCGCCGATGTGGATCGGGGCACCGTGGACTGCGGGGAAGCGGTCGGTGATGCGGACCGCCTCGGCGACCTGGGAGGCCGGGATCGGGCGCATGGACACGACCATGTCCCCGCTGATCCGGCCGGCGGGACGGCAGGCCGTCGACGTGCGGTACATCGGAACGTTGCGGCCGGCCTCCTGGTGGCGGATCGGGATGCCCGCCTCGGTCAGCCCGTTCTCGAAGGTGAACGAGCAGCCGATGAGGAAGGACACGAGGTCCGGATGCTGCTCCCAAACTGAAGTGGCATCGGTGACCTCGCCGGTCAGCGCGCCGTTCTCCCAGATCCGGTAGCCGGGAATGTCGGTGCGGATATCGCTGCCGGGGGCGAGTGCGGATGCCAGCTGCCCGGGTTCGAGGACGTCGACGACCGGGCACGGCTTCGGGTTGCGCTGGGTGAACAGGAGGACGTCGAAGGCCCAGTCCACGGGGACGGAGATGAGGTTCGCCTGGACGAGTCCCGGTGCCATCCCCGAGGTGGGACCGTCGAATCCTGCCCGGATGCGTGCGCGAGCTTCCGCACCGGCCGCCCTCATAGTGTCCATGGCAGAGGTGCCTGTGGGGGTGGCGGCGCTCATCGTTCGGCTCCGGCGAAGGCGGCGATCGTGAC
This sequence comes from Brevibacterium sp. JSBI002, assembly GCF_026013965.1. Taxonomy (NCBI): domain Bacteria; kingdom Bacillati; phylum Actinomycetota; class Actinomycetes; order Micrococcales; family Brevibacteriaceae; genus Brevibacterium; species Brevibacterium sp. JSBI002. The sequence goes on along the minus strand of NZ_CP110341.1, from coordinate 2,621,650 downwards.
GCCTTCGGATTCGAGGAGATCACGGGCGGCCCGGGCCATGTCGATGGATCCCTGGCTGTCGCCGTGGAAGCAGATGGACTGCGCATCGACGTCGACGTGGCTGCCGTCGATGGCTTCGACCTGTCCGGTCTGGACGAGGCGCAGGACGCGCGCAGCCACGGCCTCTGGGTCGTGGAGGACCGCGTTCGGCTCCGACCGGGAGACCAGGGAACCGTCGGGGTTGTAGGACCGGTCGGCGAAAGCCTCGGCGGCAACGGTCAGCCCGGACGAGGCGGCGACGCGGTTGGCCACGCTGCCGGCGAGGCCGAGGAAAACCAGCGAGTCGTCGATGGCTTTGACCGCGTCCACGACGACCTTCGCCTGCGCTTCGTCGTGGACGATCGCGTTGTAGAGGCCGCCGTGGGGCTTGACGTAGGAGACGGTTCCGCCGACGGCGGTGGTCAGTCCGATGAGTGCGCCGATCTGGTATTCGACCTGCGCCTGCAGGGTCGCTGCCGGTACGTCGAGGGCGCGGCGACCGAATCCTTCGTAATCGTCGTAGCCGGGATGTGCTCCGATGACGACTCCGCCCTTCGTCGCGGCGGCGACGGTGGCGCGGATGCCTTCGGGGTTTCCGGCATGGAAACCGCAGGACACGTTGGCGCTGGTGACGAGGCCGAGCATGGCGGCATCGTCGCTGACGACGCGGTCGGGAACGTTCTCCCCGAGGTCAGAGTTGAGGTCGATTCTCAGTTCGCTGTTGACAGACAATGTCACCCTCCGATTCCGATCATGGCGAAGATGGGGCCGATGGACTGTGTGGCCGTGTACCACGTGACCAGTGTTGCCGCGGTGCCGATGATGAGCAACCACTTCGGGTACGAATCAGTGCGCAGCAGGCGCGGCCTGAACCAGCCGATGTACATGAAGATCGTCAGACCGATCGGCAGGATGAGACCGTTGAAGCCGCCGACGAAGACGAGCAGCGTGGCAGGCGCCGTGCCGAGGACGAGGTAGACGACGAGCGAGACGACGATGAAGGCCACTGTCGCCAGCTGCAGCGGCCAACCGCCTTTGAGGCGTTTGGAGAACGCCGAGAGGAACGTCGCCGAGGTATAGGCGGCGCCGATGACCGAGCTCAGTGCCGCGGCCCAGAAGATCGCTCCGAAGATGCGCATTCCCGCATCGCCGAGGACTGCGGCGAAGGCCTGACCGGCGGGGTTGGCCACGCTCGAGTCGAGGTCGAGTGCGACGCCGGAGGCGACGACGCCGAGGATGGCGAGGAAGAGGACGTAGCGCATGACACCGGTGACGACGATGCCCGACAGAGCCGAGCGCATGACGGAGCCGGCGTTCTCCGGCCCTGTCTTGCCCGAGTCGAGGTAGCGGTGGGCGCCGGAATAGGTGATGTAGCCGCCGACCGTGCCGCCGACGATCGTGGTCACCGTGGCGAAGTTGATGGTGTCGGGCACGAATGACTGTTTGATCGCCTCACCGACCGGAGGGTTCGAGACGATGGCGACGATGCAGGTGAGGATGATCATCCCGATGCCGAGGACGAGGACGACGGTGTCGACGACCTTTCCGGCGCGTTTGAACAGGAAGATGCCGACTGCCAGGACGCCGGTGAGCAGTCCGCCGAACTTCGGGTCGATGCCCAGCAGCGCGTTGAGGCCGAGGCCGCCGCCGGCGATATTGCCGATATTGAAGGCCAGGCCGCCGACGACGATGAGGATGGACAGGAGGATGCCCGATCCCGGCACTGCCGAGGAGGCCAGCTGGGCAGCACGTTTGCCCGAAGAAGTCACCATCCGCCAGATATTGAGCTGGATGGCGATGTCGATGAGGATCGACGCGAAGATCGCGAAGGCAAAGGCCGCACCCATCTGAGCCGTGAAGGTGGCTGTCTGGGTGATGAAGCCCGGGCCGATCGCCGAGGTGGCCATGAGGAAGATGGCGCCGATGATCGCGCTGCGGCTGATCTTCGAACCGATTTCGCTCTTGGCATTGTCAAGGCCTGAGGCGGTCCCATCCGCAGAAGAGGATTCCGGTGCGTGTGACATAGGAGTCTCCGAATGTCTGGTGGTCAATTGTTTCTTCGTGTGCGCCGATGGGGTGAGGACAGCGATGTCTGTGTCCTGGCACACGTGAAGTGGTAAACAATCTAGCACCTATTGTTCAACAAACATAGACGGGGGTCACACTTTTCGTCGTCGCTTTGTCGACGAGCGGATGGGAGTTCGGGGCGCTGTTTCAGTAGGATGGAGAGGTGAATCACGATTCGTCCCTGGTCAACAGGCTCACCGACCGTCTCATCGCTGGAGAGCTGCGCCCCGGTGAGCGGCTGTCCGAAACCGCGCTGGCGAAGGAATTCGATGTTTCGCGCAATACTCTGCGTGAGGCTTTTCGAGTCCTCGGGGAGCAGGGCTTGATCACGCACATCCCGCACCGAGGTGTGTCCGTGGCGTCACCGAGCACCGCCGATGTCGTCGACATCTACCGGGTGCGCCATCATGTCGAGTGCTCGGTGCTTGAGCATGCTCCGCGCAATCACCCGAACGCCGTGAGGATGGAGGCGGCCGTCGAAGCCGCTGAGAAGTTCGCTGCCGAGGAGAACTGGCTGGAAGTGGGAACGGCGAACATGGAGTTCCACAATGCCGTCGTTTCGCTCTCGGACAGCCGGCGGCTGATGCAGTCGTTCTCCAATGTGCTCGCCGAGCTGCGGTTGGCGTTCCTCAAAGTCGAGGTCCTCGACTTCCTCCATGCGCCCTTCATCGAGCGCAACCGCGAGGTGGTCGAGATCTATCGCTCTGATGGGCCGGGGGCCGCCGCTGCTAGGCTTGCCGTCTACCTCGGGGATTCGGAGAGACAGGTTCTCGGTGCCTATGCCCGCGCCGGTCAGGACTGAATTGGGAAGCTGGGGCTCGTGAGCGCTATTGAACCGGAATCGATGACGCCTCGAGCTGCGAATAGCGGTCGTTCTGAGGAGTCAGCTTGGACGCGCCTTTGAGCTTAGATGAGAAGGGGCCGTTGGATACACCAAGGTAAGCCTGCTTACGAATGTGCTGCCAGTAGTCTGGAGCATCAATCCTTGAGCTCTTCAGAGTTGACCAGCTGGCCGATTGAAATCTGGCGGGTGGCAGAGTTGGCTCACTAAGGTCACGACAACACCTAGCTTCGCGCGAAGCCGTGTCAATCGATGTGAAGACAGACTGATCGGACAGTCAGTGCAGTTCGGGTGCCACCAAAGGCAGCACCCGAACCCGTTCTCTGATGTCGTTAAATGAAGCTTGCAGTCCTTCTGGAGGGTGGATCAGGTCAGGCTGGAATGAGCCCGTGCGGATCGATGATGAACTTGTCCGAAGCACCCTTATCAAAGGTTGCGTAGGCGTCTGGAGCATCGTCGAGACTGATGATCTTCGTGTTGAGCATGTCGCTGAGGTACGGCATGCGGTCCCAGAGAATGGCCATCATCAACTCGCGGTTGTAGTGCATGATCGGTGCCTGGCCGCCCGAGATTCGAGGTGACTTGATCCATGCTTTTCCGAAGTCGAGTGGGAAAGTTCCTTCCTGCTCTGCTTTCGACTCTGCAAGCGGATCGGGGCCGTACACTCCGATGATGCCAGTAGCCCCGCCAGGTCGGGTGGCGTCCATGACCTGATTGATCGCGTGCGCAGGATCCATATCATTGGCGTCACGACCGATTCCATGCGCTTCCGAGCCCACGTAATCTACCGCACAATCCACCATGGGCTCGCCTAGAATAGCTTCGATCTGATCGGTCAGAGGAACATCCTCGTTGAGGTCAATGGTCTCGCAGCCGTTCTGCTTCATCAGATCGAGGCGGTCCTTGTGGTAGTCGCCGACAATGATGCATGACGCTCCGAGGAGGCGAGCTGCCGCTGCCCCGCACCGGCCGACAGGTCCCGCGCCGGCAATATAGACTGTGGAGCCTGGCTTGGCGCCAGCCTCCATGAGTCCGTGGAATGCAGTGGGAAGAATGTCCGATAGGAGGGCCAAGTCGCGGATCTTCTCCATGGCCTGGTCCTTGTCTGGGAAGCGGAGCAGCTGAAAGTCGGCATAGGGCACAAACAGGTATTCCGCCTGTCCACCTTGCCAATTGCCGAGGTTGAACCCGTAGGCTGCGCAGGCGACATCTGGATTCGTAGTCTCGCAGACTTCCGTCCTGCGCGCCCGGCAATTGCGACACCGGCCGCAAGCGACATTGAACGGCACCGAGACGAGATCGCCTTCCTTGAGGAAAGTGACATCGGATCCGAGCTCAACTACCTGGCCTGTCATTTCGTGTCCCATGACCATGCCTTGGGGCACTGGGAAAGAGCCACGGTAGATGTGGAGGTCGCTTCCGCAGATATTCGTAGCGACGATTTTCAGTATGACACCGTGCGGTGCTTTTGCTCCGTCGGGCATCTCCAGTTTTGGGAAGTCGAGATTTTCGACCTGCATGTCTTGTGGATTAGCGAACACTACTGCGCGATTGCCATCAGCCATGATTTTCGTGTCCTTCCATAGGGTGATCATCCAGCTTTCTGCTGGAACTTGCATGCGAAAGCGTTTATTTTTCGCCTGCTGGCTCAGCCTAGGTGAATCGCCCCAGGGATAACAGAGGCAGTGAGATTGGAGGAACGAGATTCTCTCTTGCCAGTGAAATACGCCGACGAGCTCGAGTATCGTGCTGTCGAGCGTGTCGTCCGTGCCGAAGCCGATCTGGACGTCGCAAACGGGGCGAACACGCAATACGCGGTTGTGGCCTGGTGTAACACGACCTGACTGCACCCAGCGACGAGTTGCCGCCCGCCACTCGAGGTCCATTCGGAGTGGATCAACCAGTCCGCGACAGAACCCGCGGCTGCCAAGGAGACCAGGATAGGAGCCTCCGGGAAACCCGCGGGTTGACACTCCTCGGTAGTAGTCGCCGACCCCCTCACCATCCTTTCAGCGGGGTGCCTCCTGGGTACGTGTGCCGCGCCTCCTCGCTTCGAGCGCCGCAGTCAACGTCCGGGCGTCATAGTCGCCCAACAGGCGCCGACCTTCGACAAAGAACGTTGGAGTGGCATGAGCACCGCTGGCCTCGGCACTCACGAGGTCGCGGTTGACTCGTTGCGCGACAGCCTCGCTGTCCATGTCTTGGATGAAACGATCGACGTTCAGCCCGAGCTCTTCCGCATAGGCAAGGAGATGCTCCCGCTCGAGCGCGTCCTGGTGCGTGAATACGAAATCGAGCCATCGCCAGAACTCGCCTTGGTTTGCAGCTGCTTCAGACGCTTTTGCAGCCAATGGCCCGTGTGGGTGGTGGGGAAGATGCCGCACTACGTAACGAAGATCGTCGCCGAATTGCGCGCGCAGGTCGTCCCAGGAGCCAGTGGCGTGTGCACAGTACTCGCACTCGAAGTCGATATATTCGACCAGTGTCAGCTTGGCGTCCTGCGGGCCGCGAATGTGATCGACTTCGGGATCGACCGTAGGATCGAGCACCATCGGCAGATCTGCAGTCTCCTCACCCCAGCGCTTGGCAGCGATCTTGAAAATCAACCAGCCCAGGGCAACGGCGAGCACCATGGAGACCAGGACACCCACAGTCGCCTGTCTCCCGAGATCAGTTGTCGAGCCGAAGGCAAGTCCGATGACGAGCAGAGAGACGGTGAACCCGATGCCTGAAAGCGCTGCACCGCCGAACACGCTGCCCATTCCCACCCCTTCTGGCGGTCGGCCAAGGCCCATCCGGACTGCCAGCAGAGTGGCAAAGCCAATTCCAAGAAGCTTACCGAGTACGAGGCCGGCAATGACTCCCCAGGTCACGGAAGAGCCGAGGGAATCAGCGAGCAATCCACCTCTGAGGTCGACGCCGGCATTGGCGAGTGCGAAGATCGGCACGACAAGCAGCGCAGTGGGCCAGCGAAGGACTTCGTGCATTCTCTCGTTCACCGAGATCCCCCGTGCGAGGCCGCGGTTGACACCGCGCGCCGAGGCGGCGCTGGGCGACTGCCAGAAGTCACGGAAAAGCTGGCGGGCAGCAACTACCTCTTGGCGCTGGGTAGGGTAGGCAGGGATGAGCAGCCCGGCTATCATGCCCGCGAGTGAAGCATGAACCCCGGAAGAGACAGTGGCGAACCACAGAACAATCACAATGATCACATAAGGCCCCGTAATCCACTGTCGTGAACGGCCAAGCGCCCACAAGCCGATGAGGCAGGCTAGAGCGATCAACAATGGGACAAACTTGATCTCATCGCTATAGACAATGCCGATGATCGATACTGCCAGGAAGTCATCGACCACTGTCAGGGTGAGGAGGAAGACACGCAACTGACCTGACAGTCGTGGACCCACTATTGCCAAGGCGCCGAGCATGAACGCTGTATCCGTTCCGACGACAGCACCCCATCCGCCAAGTCCGCTGCCGCCGGACAAGCTGACGACAAACGCATACACGAGAGCCGGGAGAGCGACGCCTGCGACGCCAGCTATCAAAGCGAGTTGAGCACGACTTCGATCGCGCAAAGATCCGTGCGCGAACTCTTGCCGCACCTCCAGTCCGACAACAAAGAAGAAGATCACCATGAGTCCGTCGTTGATCCAGTGGTGCAGAGTCATATGCATGCCCACGGGACCGACATCGAAGCCGACCTCCTGATGCCAGAGCGCGAAATAGCTTTCAGATAACGGCGAGTTCGCCCACGCAAGCGCCAATACTGTGACCAGCGCCAGAAACATCGCCGATCCGGACTCTGTTCGTAGACTGCGTACGATTTGACCGAGACCTGGCTTACGGTCAGCGAAGTTCTGCATGGAGGGAGTCTATCTGAACTTGCTGTTGTATCTTCATACCGAGGCACCTGAGGACCAGTGGTTGTTCGGTAGTCCCTGGGCCTGGCTATCATCGCGTGGGGCCCCGAAGGTGGCGAAACTCAAGATGGGCTGGGAGGAGACGATCGGCTTCTCAGGGACCGAAAGCAGTGTCGAGGCTGACACGTCCAGTCCAGACCCAAATCTTGGCCTACAGCCCACGATTCTCTTCGCGGGAAAGAGAACAGAAAACCGCCACCCGGATGATCCGAATGGCGGTTCTCAGTTCTCTGTGCACCCCCCGGGACTTGAACCCGGAACCCACTGATTAAGAGTCAGTTGCTCTGCCAATTGAGCTAGAGGTGCTTGCCGCACATGCTGTGCAACGAGAATTAATATTACTCAGGTGTCGACCGATCATGCAAACCGAGATCGGCCCATATTCAGTTTTGTGATGAAGGTCGCAAGCTCCTGGTCAGAGTCCCTTTCCATGGGGCTGCGAACCCCAAAGGATCCCTACAGGTACATTCCGGAACTCGACTGTTCGGCAGGTTCGGAGATTGCGTGGACGTCGCGTTCGCGCAACAGCACATACGCGCGTCCCTCGAGCTCCACCTCGGCGAGTTCCTCGGGATCGTAGAGTACGGTATCGCCGAGGTTGGCCTGCCTCACGTGCGGGCCGGCCGCTACGACCTTGCCCCACACGAGGCGTCTGCCCATGCTGGCGGTGGCGGGAATGACGATGCCCGCCGAGGATTTGCGTTCCCCGGCTTCCGCGCTGGGTTCGAGCAGGATCCGATCATGGAGCATCCGGATCGGTAGTGCGGCATCAGCCACGCTTGCGACCGGAGAGTCCGACGATGAGGGCGGCCACACCGAGGACGGCACCGGCACCGAGTGCGATGATTTCGGGCTTGGGGGAGCCGTCTTCCTCGACGACCTCGGACTTCGCCTTGTTGACGGCGCGCGTCGCCAGCACCTTTGGGTGGATGCGGCCGACGAGCTCGTCGATGTTCTCGGCGATGCGCTCCTCGCGCAGTCGGATCGACTCCGCGAGCTGCGCGGTTGTCGCCTGGTCGACGGTCACATCTGAGGTGTAGACGTTGTCAGTCATCGGGTCGAGTCCTCCCGGTCGAGAATGCTTTGCTGCGTCTGTGACCTTGTGCCACAGTGCTTCGCTGTCCAGCTTAGCGGCTGGGCACTGTGAGTGTCAGATATCGGCCGCGGTTCGACGGAATCTTACGATCTCGACGCTCGCGTCCGCGGGCATGGTCGGGTAGTGCCCGCGGAGATTGGCGATATACCGCTCCAATCCACTCGGGCGGGTGAGGTCGAGATCCTCAGGTCGCAGTTCGTCGAGTCGCTTCACCATCACCGAGGCGACTTCCACGGGGAGCGTGCCATGCGCGGTGTTCTCGAAGTACGCCAGAGCCGGACCCGTGCGGTGGCCTTCGTTCCACCGCACCGTCAGCGTCTTCGTCCCGTCCGCGACGGCCTCGAAGTATCTAGCGTGGAACCTCAGCAGCCGTTTGGGATCAGAATCCGGATGTCGGTAGGAGTGGGGGAGCAGGGCGGGGATCGGGGCGATCGACGTCTGGCCAGTGGTGTTGTCGGGTACGACGACGAGCGCATCAGGATGGAGGTCGAGGATGACCTGACGGCAGCGTCCGCACGGGGCCAGCACACCGCGGTTCCGGTCGCCGACCGCAGCGATCGTGACCAGTGGTCCGGCGTTCGCTGCCGCGGCGGCACCGATCACGACGAGTTCCGCGCAGGGTCCGCCGGTGAAGTGAAAGACGTTGACGCCGGTGTAGATGCGACCGGAGGTGTCCATCGCGGCAGCGGCAACGGTGTGGTTGTCATCGCTGCCGAGTCCCCTAACGAGCTGCTCGGCAGCGGCGATGACTCGCAGTTCGGAGTCGAATAGGTCCACGCGGCCTCACTCCTGTTTTCCGCGGCGTCCCATGAGGTAGATGATGAACCCGACCGCGGCCATACCGGAGGCGGCGAGGACGAAGATGGGCCAGGAGCTGACGATCGTGGAGATGATGGATTCGCCGAACGAGGTCGCCGGATTCTGGTTGGCTCGCGGGGACGGCTGATCGCCACCCGTGATGAGGTCCGTATCGTCTTTGGGCGCAGGCTCGTCGGGGTTGCGAGGCACAGGGTCCGAGTAGTCAGGGGTTTCGGTATCCTCGTCATCCCCGGGCAGCCATTCATCACCAGCATTGCCGGGAATGGTCTCGCGCTCATCATCGGGGGAGCCGTTGCCGTTCGACGGGTCCGGGGTGGTGCCGTCGGCATCAGAGGCGCCGATCGACGAGCCGGAACCATCCTTGTCCGAATCCTTCTCGTCATCGTCGCCGGAATCCGAACTGGAGCCCGACCTGTCGGAATCGCTGCCGCGTGAGCCGTCCGAGCCTGAGCCGGTGTCGGCGTCAGATTCTCGGCCGTCGGAGTCCTTGTCGCCAGACGTGTTCGCGCGGTCCTTCGATCCTGAATCCGACGAAGTGGAGCCATCGGTCGAGGTAGTGCTGTCGTCAGAGGCTTCGCTGGCCGAGGAAGAGCCGTCCTTGCCAGCCCCGCGGTCGTTCGCAGAGCCGTCGTCGGAGGTGGCGCCGTCCTTACTGGCGTTCTTGCCTTCGTCCGGGTCACTGTTGGCGGTGGCGCCGTCAGACGAGTCCGACCCATCCGCTGTTGGAGAGGAGCCGCTGTCGGCCGTCCCGTCCTTTTCGGTGCCGGCGTTCGAGCCGTCGTTGGAGGAACCGTCTGGGTCGGTGGACGCGCCGGCCCCGTCCTCGTTGTCGGGATAGGGCTGCCCATCGGTGACGGCGATCTGGCCGTTGTCGTTGAGCGCGAAAGTCCAGGCGGGGTCAGGCCCATTGACGGCATCAAAGTTCTCGAACTCCACTGGACCGGAACCGTCGGCACCGACGATCACGCCGTCTTCATTGAACTCAACGCTATTTGGGATAGAAGCCTGTGCGGTAGCTTCGGCGACGAGCTGGCCGCTGTCGTCGGTGTCCGAATCGTTCTCGGTCGACGCATCGGAATTGGTGTCGGACGACTGCGCCGGAATGCGCTTCATCGCCTGTTTGGGGACTTTGAATGGCTTTCCGACCCAGCTGTTCGGCAGGGTGCCTTCAGGCTCGTCCTGATCGTTCGCTGGAACTGACAGCTGACTGCCGATCGTCTGCCACTTGGCGGTGAGCTCACCTTCGATCTCGCACGGTTCGTCCGAGTTCCACTTCGGATCCTTACAGGCCTTGTCACCGTCTTCGGTCGGATCCGGATCGGGGTCGCTGTCGGCCCCTCCCTCGGATTCGGCGCTGCTCGAATCCGCGTCGGCACCATTGGTGCCTTCAGCAGTTGAACCACCATCATCGTCGGCAGATGAATCGGCTCCGGCGGAAGCGCCAGCCTCGGCACTCGCACTGGCTTCGGCCGTGGGACTGGGACTCGGCTGGGCGAATGCAGGTGTGAACGTCGCCGAGATCGGTAGTGCTGCCAGGGCAAGCGCTGCGCCGATTGCGGCGGCTCTGCGGCTGAACCTGTGTGAGACTGGCACTACGTTCCTTCGCGGTGGGGATTCCGACTTCATTGGGTCAAGGGGACATGACGTTCAGACACATCGGGCACTATCTTAGTGTCTCGGCCAGATGTGTTAAAGCCATAGGCGTGTTTCGCCGTGGCGCGGAATCAGCGATCCTGCGTCTCTGACTTCTTCGGATATGCCCGAACTGTCGAGTCGTCGCCGAGCACCAGGGCCTCGTTGCCCTTGTCGACGACCGCCAGCAGATCGGTGTCGGTCTTGAACGCATGTTTGCCGGCGAGCAGGCACGAGGTGCTCGTGTCCATCGTGCAGGGCACGATGGATCCGCGCGGTTCGGAGAGATGGATATCGCGGCTGGAGACGTCCATCAGCAGCAGACCCGACTCCAGGTCGAAGAGATACGGACCGATATAGGCGCGTTCTCCCGCCTGCCCGCGCACCCAGGACTTCTCGCCGACGATGTCGGTCGTCGTCGTCACGGTTGAGAGGATCGACCCGTCGTCGAGGGAATGGACGACGAGCTGGATCCTGTGACCGGAGTTCGTCGAAGCGCCCTGTTCGCCCCACAGCGTGATCGCTTTTCCGTGGCCGGCCGAGATCCAGTCGATGACCCTCAATTCGTCGCCGGGGCTTTCGAGCTTGATGCTGCGTTCGTCGCCGGACTTGATGTTCTTCGCTTTGACCGGACCGTTCCAGTCCGAACTGAAGATCTCATCGTCATCGATGGCCATCGGTGTCGAACCGGCCTGCGGGGTGGGCACGTCGACCAGGCCATCGGCACCGAAGGTCGAGAGCTTGTTGCCCGACTTGATGAGCACGCTCTTGCCGGCGGAGGTGATGCGTGCCGTCTCCGGCAGCTGGTAGGTCTTCGGCTTCGATTCCCCGTCAAAGAGCGCCTCGGCGGTATTGCCCGATTGCCACAGCAGGGCCGGCCGACCGTCGATGACGGTGTCGACGGCGAAAGTCGGGGACTCATCGATCTTGGCCTTGTACCGCGACTTGCCTGTGTCGGCGTCGAGGACTTCGAGGCGGTTGTCGTTGACGAGGAGCACACCGCGATCAGAAGCCGTCACCGAGGCGCGCTTGGGCACCTCGGCTTCCCACGTGGGGGAGTTGTCGTAGCTGGGAACAATGTCCTGGGTATTGTCGACGGAGAGCTCGGAGGCGGGGTTGACCTGCTGCTCCGAACCGATCGTCTGCGGGGTATCGGGGGAGTCGACGGGGACGATATTGGGAACGACGAAAGCGCCGATCATGAGGATCGCCAGACCGATGAGCACGAGCCCTGGGATGGTGATCTTCTTCAGCCGCTGCGGACGATTGCGTGCCGACCGTTTGCGCACCGGTGTCTTCTTCACCGTCGGCGCGGCCGGTGTGGCCGGTCCGGAGAACGGCGTGCCCATCGGGTAGCTGTCGCCGTTCGACCCTGATGAGTCTTCTTGGGCTGCGAAGCCGTTCTGTCCGCTGGCGGTCCGGCCGTTAGTGTTCTCGCTGCCTGTGCTCTGGTCGGCGTTCTCCGAATCTCCGGTCGGCTCAGCCGAACCATGCACGGACGAAGCGGTCGACGATTCGTCCGCGACCTCCTCGGCGCCGGAGTCATATGTGGGAACCGCCCCGACTCGGCCATTCTCATCGATGCCGATCTCAGCCGTCTTCGTGCCGTCGTCGATCGTCACGGTCAGAGGGGTCGCGGTCTCCTTGGCATAGTCGCCGAGGTAGGAGATGGCCTGTCCGGTGTCCGAATAGCGACTCGTCGCCCCGTTGAGGGTGGTGTAGGTGAACCCGTCATCGGAGACGGAGATCAACGCACGAGGCATGTACAGGGTTCCTTGACAGCTATCGAGGACAGGGCCGAGTCAATACTAATGAATGTCGAGGGTCGCTCCTACCAGTTTTCCGAAACCGTTATAGATCGCTACTGAATCGTTGCACGTAATGAGATCTGCGTCTCATCCGGCGGAAGGGGCGGTTCTGGTTTGCCCGGGTCAGGCGGGTGCGGTTAAGATGTATCTTGCTGTCTGCGCCTTGAGGTGCAGCGCATGTGGTGGGTATAGCTCAGCTGGTAGAGCGCCGCGTTGTGGTCGCGGATGTCGCGGGTTCAAGTCCCGTTACTCACCCCGATCGGGAAGCCCCGTGATCTGTGCAGATGGATCACGGGGCTTCTCTCATGCCCGCCGTGTGCCCATGTTTTGCCCACACCCGCCCGACCCCGATCGTCGACAGCCTGCCTTCTCTCGATCGTCGATAATGGGGCCATGACCATCGACTGCTCCCTGACGGTTGTCGGCAGCATCAACGCCGATATCACCGCCACCACCACCCGCCTCCCTGCCGCCGGTGAGACCGTGGGGGGAGGCAGACTGTCCCGTTCTCCCGGCGGGAAGGGGGCGAACCAGGCCGCCGCTGCCGCGCGTCTCGGTGCGCGGACCCGCATGATCGGTGCAGTCGGCCCGGACTCCGACGGCAGGGCAATGCTCGAGGCCCTCCGGATTGCCGGAGTCCGGACCGATGACATCGCCGAGGCGACCGCCGAGACCGGGACCGCGCTCATCATGGTCGACACTCACGGTGAGAATCAGATCGCCGTCTGCGAAGGAGCGAATGCCGAGGTCAGTCTCGCTGGAATCGAATTCGGTGCCGACGAAGCCGTGCTCACTCAACTCGAGATCTCCCTCGACCTCATCGTCGAACTCGCCGACCGCGTGCCCGGGTTCCTCGCCGTCAATGCGGCTCCCGCCCTTCAGCTGCCCGCCGAGGTGGTCGACCGTGCCGATCTCATCATCGTCAACGAATACGAGTACTTCCAGCTGCCGCAGCTGCAGACCGCGCAGCTCGTGGCTGTCACCTACGGGGCGGAAGGGTCGGCGCTGCTGCGAAGAGGTGAGCAGATCGCCTTCGCCGAGGCGGTCCCCGCGAATCCCGTCAGCACCGTCGGTGCCGGAGACGCCTACTGCGCGGCGCTGACCATCGGTCTGACCGGCGGACTCGAGCCGGAACGCGCGCTGCGGGCAGCCAACGCCGTCGGTGCTGCGGCTGTGGAAGTCGCCTCGGCGCAACCGGAGTTCGACCCGTTCGAGACGTACCTGCCTACTCTCGACTGACCTGGCAGACTGAACGCAAGCGGGCCCATCCGCTGCTGCCGACCGCGTTTCGTCGCGGCCACCCGAGGTTCGCGCCATCGGTGGCCCGCGTCCACCCGAGGAGGATCATTGACGAACACCCCCGACCCGTCCCTGTTCACCGGGCTGAGTGCCTTTCCGCTGACCCCGCTGAAGGACGATTCCCTCGACGAGGATGCCTTCATCGGGCTCATCGAACGTCTCGTTCTCGCCGGAGTCGACTCGATCACGGCGCTCGGATCGACCGGTTCGTATGCTTACCTCGACACCGACGAACGCGCCCGGGTGGCGCAGCTGAGCGTCGAAACCGCCCTGGACATCCCCGTCTTCATCGGAGTCGGTGCGCTGCGGACGAGAGACGTTCTGGCCAATGTCGCCTCCGCCGAAGCGGCCGGAGCGCAGGGGCTGCTGCTGGCACCGGTGAGCTATCAGCCGCTGACCGAGGATGAGGTGTTCGCACTCTTCCGCACCGTCACAGAGTCCACCGACCTGCCCGTCGTCGTCTACGACAACCCCGGCACCACGCACTTCACGTTCACCACCGAGCTCTACTCGCGTCTGGCTGGGCTCGACGGTGTGGCCTCGATCAAGATCCCCGGAGCACCTGCCTCGCCCGCCGGATGGGACGAGCGCATCGGCGAGATCCGTGCGGCCATCGGCAGTGAGGTGACGATCGGCATCTCCGGCGATGCCCATGGAGCGGAGGGCCTCATCGCCGGCTGCGACGCCTGGTACACGGTCATCGGCGGCACCCTGCCCGAACCGGTACTTGAGATCACCCGGGCGGCCGAACTCGGCAACGCCGATCTCGCCCGCGAACTGTCCGCCGAGCTGCAGCCGCTGTGGGATCTGTTCACCGAGTTCGGCGGCAGCCTGCGCGTGACTGCCGCCATCGCCGAACACCTCGGTCTCGTAGGCGCGGACAGCCTGCCCCTGCCGGTCCGCGATCTCGACGACGCGGCGAAGCGCAAGGTCGCCGAGGTGGCCGAGAGCCTCGACTTCGCCTGAGCTCGCCCCCTGCCGTCCACTCCGAAACCCCGCCGTTCACTTCGAACCGCAACGGTTCCGGGTGAACGAGTTCACCGTCCGTCCATCTGCGGTTCGGAACCGGTCCATTCCGGGTGTCTAGGAATAGGTGATTGTGGGTCCATTCGGCCCGCGACATCTTTTCGAAATCCGGAGAACCGATGACGATCCCACTGTCCGCGAAAACGCTCACGGCCTCGGCGGCCGCCCTGCTGTTGACCACCGGTTTCACAATCGGCGGCACAACGACGGGCACGAGCACCGCCCACGCCGCAGAAGTGGACGATCCGATCAGCTCCTCGGCTTCGGACGCACAGATCGAGATGGACTTCCTCGGCTCCCACGAGACCGGACAGTTCGACGAATCCGCCGCCGAGATCACCGCCGTCCACGGCGATACCGTCTTCACCGTCAACGCGCAGGCGGCCACCGTCGACGTCATCGACGCCTCCGACCCGACCAACCCGCAGAAGGTCTCCGAGATCACCGGGACCGGGGTCGCGAACTCGATCTCCGTCCGCGAGGACGGTCTCGGCGTCATCGCCCTCGAGGACGAGGACAAAACGCAGCCGGGCACCGTGATGTTCTTCGACGCGAACGACCCCGAGGCGGACATCCTCGGCGAGGTTCCCGTCGGGTCCCTGCCCGACATGGTCACCGTCACCCCGGACGGCGCCCACGCCCTGGTGGCGAACGAGGGCGAACCGGCCGATGACTTCTCGACCGATCCGGAAGGGTCGGTGTCCGTCATCGACCTTCCCGCCGAGGTGGCCGCGCCGTCGGACGCGGACGTGCACACAGCGGACTTCCACGAGTTCGAGGACGACGGAGCGAAGACCCTGCCCGAGGATGTGCGGATCTTCGGACCCACACCCGAAGAGGACCTGCCGATCTCGCGCAATCTCGAACCCGAGTACATCACCGTCGCCGGTGACAAGGCCTACGCAACCCTGCAGGAAGCGAACGCGATCGCGGTCGTCGACATCGCCTCGGCGTCGGTCGAGGAGATCCTCCCGTTGGGACTCAAAGATCATGGCCGGGCAGGCAACGGACTCGATGCGTCCGACCGGGATCCCGAGGATGCTCCGACCGTGAACATCACGGCATACGAGGGGCTCAAGGGCGCCTACATGCCCGATACGATCTCGACGTTCACCTCCGGCGGAACCGACTACCTGGTGACCGCGAACGAGGGTGACTCCCGCGAATGGGGCGACTTCGTCGATGCGGCCAGGGTCAAGGACCTCGGCGAGGACGGCCTCGCGCAGGTCTGCGAGACCTCGCCGCTGGCGGACAAGCTCGGCGACGAGGACCTCGGACGACTGAACATCATCACCGATCTGGGTCTGAACGACGCCGGCGACTGCTATGAGGAGCTCGTGGCTTTCGGCGCCCGCTCATTCTCCGTGTGGACCACCGACGGGAAGCTCGTCGCCGATTCCGCGGATGAGTTCGAACGTCTGACCGCCGAGGCTGTGGCCGAGTTCTTCAACTCCAACCACTCCGAGTCGAACCTCGAAGGACGCAGCGATGACAAGGGGCCCGAGCCCGAGGCGCTGACCATCGGTCAAGTGGGGGAGACGACCTACGCGTTCGTCGGCTTCGAACGCATCGGCGGAATCGCGGCCTTCGACCTCAGCGACCCGAGCGCCCCGAAGTTCGCGACCTACTTCAACAACAGGGACTTCTCGGTCTCCGTCGAGGACGAGATCGAGGATGCCACTGAACCTGCTGCGCTGCTCTCGAGCGCGGGGGATCTCGGGCCGGAGGGCATCACGTTCCTCGGCCCCGATGAGTCGCCGACGGGTGAGGCTGCGCTCGTCGTCGGCAATGAGGTCTCGGGAACGACGAGCCTCTACTCGGTGGCCGATCTCGCAAACGGTGGCAACGACGGCGACGATGAGAACGCCGATGCCGATGGCGCGGGTGCCGATGAGGATGCCGGCACTGATGAGGACGCCGGTGGCGACGACAACGCCGGTACTGATCAGGAAGCCGGCGCAGACGACAACGCGGGTGCCGACGACAACGCGCACGAGGATGCTCAGGCTGACGCGGCCGGCAGTGAGTCCAACTCCGAGGCCGGTGCGAACGACAACGCTCGGGCCGATGCGGGCAGCGAATCAGATTCGGGCAGCGAATCGGACTCGGCAGGCAACTCGAACGCAGGCTCCAGCAGCGATCCTGACGCAGGGTCGGACTCAAGCGCTTCAGACGTGGGCTCGAGTGCAGACGGTTCCGAAGCTTCCAACGACGCCGACGGTGACGGTGACCCGCTGCCGCGCACCGGTGCCGACCTCGGTCAGTACCTCATCCTCGGCGGCATCGCTGTCGGTCTCATCGCCATCGGCACTGCGGCCTTCTTCCTCGCCCGCCGTCGCAGCTGACACCTAGCCGCACACGACTGCCGACAGCTCACCTCAGCGTCGACCGCTCACCCTATGGCACGAGCGGTCAGCGGCGGCGCCGACGCTGACTAGAGCGGTCGACGGCGACCTGAGCGGTCAGTGTGACCAGGCAGGGAAATCAGTCGATCTGGCCGATGGGCTCGCGCTTCTCGGCCTGGAACTGGTCCTCGGCGCGGCCGCGTGCCCAGTAGGCGGAGATCGACAGTGACTCCCGCGGCACTTCGCGGTCCTTGAGGATCTTGCGGATCGCCTTGATCGTCTCGCGCTCGCCGTGGGCGAAGACCTGCGGAGTACCCGCACGCCATTCGAGCCCCTCGACTGCGGCAATGAGCTCCCTATCCGAGTCCACCCATCTCACCTCGACGCCTTCCGGCGCCTCGGGCAGAACCCGGTCGGCATCGTCGGCGACATAGGCCAGGACAACCCCGGTGGCTTCGGTGGGCATCGCCTCGATGGCCGAACTCACCGCGGGGATCGCGGAATGGTCGGCGATGAGCAGGTGCCAGTCGGACTCGGCGGCAGGGGCGTACTTGCCGCCCGCGCCGGAGAGGACCAGCGTGTCTCCCGGCTTCGCGCTCTTCGCCCACGGTCCGGCGATTCCGTCATCGTCGTGGATGACGAAGTCGATGCTCAGCCACTTCTCGTTTAGGTTGATCTCGCGCACCGTGTAGGTACGGCGACTCGGCAGCTTCTCGGGGGATTGCTCGCGCAGCTTCGTCAGGTCGTAGGGCGGGACGAGCCCGTGGGCCGGATCGGCGAAGAGGAGCTTGACGTACTTGTCGGTCGCATCGTTCGAATCGATGTTGTCGAAGGTGTCCCCGCCGAGGCGGATCCGCACCAGGTGCGGGCTGACTTCGGTCGTCTCGAGCACGGTGAGAACAGCCTGCTGGCGGACAGGTCGTGCGGTGCGTTCGGGGGTGTTGGGTGCGGTCGTCACAGGCGGCCTTTCTCAAACGGGGTGCCCCTGGAAGCTCACGGTCGGCCTTGAAGTGTGGAGCCGCCTCGGCGCAGGGGTTCAGTAAGGCTCACCTTATCAAATCTCTCTCGACCACCCACCGGCCCCGAGCCCAGAGGGCGGTCCCACCGGCCCCCGTCAGTTGGAGCGATCGGCCATCTCCCGACGACGATCGTCGCGGATGCGTTTGAGTCCTTTGACCGATTTGAGCGAATCGAGGATCTGCACACCTGGAAGGGCGGAGTTCGGTCCTTTGCACTGCATCATGTCGTCGGGGTCGAGCAGGACCACGCGGATCCCATCGTCCTTCATTCGTGACAGCGCCTCGGTGAGCATGCTCCGGGCGACGGAGTTGATCTCGTTGACGCGGCGCAGGTCGAGGACGAAGGTGTTCGTGGTGGAACTGGGTTCGTCCATCGTGCGCAGGACGTTCTCCGAACCGCTCCACTGGATGAGTCCCTGCAGGCTGCAGATGCGGACCATCTTGCCCTCCGAGTCGACGAAGCGACGGTCGCGGCGGATGATCGAGCGCGCCGGTTCCGGAGCATCCATGATGTGCAGGCTCAACCTGTCGGAAAGGTCTTGGAAGATCTTCGCTCCGCGGACGCTCGTGCCGTGCCTGTCCAGTCGCGGAGAGAACGTGGCGATGCCGACCTGACCGGGCATGACGCCGAAGACACCGCCGGACACGCCGCTCTTGGCTGGGATCCCGATCTCTGTCATCCAGTCGCCGGCCGCGTCGTACATGCCGCAGGTCATCATGACGGCGAGCACCTGCCGATTGACCCTGGGGGAGAGCACCTGTTCACCGGTCAGCGGGTTGATGCCGCCGCCTGCCAGAGTCGAGGCCATGATGGCGAGGTCTTTGACGGTGACGGTGATCGCGCACTGTTCGATATAGCCGCGGACGACCTCGTCGGGGTCGTCGTAGAAGATGTCGTAGGACCGGAGCATATTCGCGATCGCGACGTTGCGGTATGCCTCCCGCCATTCGCCGTCGGCCACCGATTCGTCGATCGACAGCTCCCTTCCGGCGAAGCGGGAGAGCCCGGCGCGCGCGATCTCCGTGCGTTCGGCCAAGCCTGCACCGGGAGCGCCGAGGATGGAGTGGATTGTCATCGCCCCGGCGTTGATCATCGGGTTGAGCGGTCGGCCCGACTTCTTGTCCAGGGAGAGTTCGTTGAACTTCTCACCGCTGGGTTCGACGCCGACCATCTCGAGGACTCCGGCCAGGCCTTCCTGCTCGAGGGCGAGCCCGTAGATGAAGGGCTTCGACATCGACTGGATCGAGAATTCGAAGTCGGCATCACCGGAGGTGTATTCGACGCCGTCGAGGGTCGAGATGCAGATCGCGAGCTTCTCCGGATCCGCTGAGGCGAGGTCCGGGATGTAGTCCGCATTCTCCCCGGACCGGTCCGGTCGGAATCGTTCGAGCGTCTCATCGAGGAAATCCGGGATAGGCGATCGCATGGCACCTCCTGCTGCAGTCGTGGTCGGTGGGCACAGCGTAGTTTGACGCAGACTGCCATTCTCACACACTCCTCCGCCGGCTGCCGTTCGTCGGCAGCAGAGCCACCGATTCGGCCGAACGGGACCGGTGCGGCGGAACTTCGACGACGCAATCGGCGGCACAGCCGCAGCAGCGTACCTGCGATTGTTCCAGGTCTGGCACCGAACGTGCAGCTCCTGTGACGGGCCCTGGCCATAGTGTGGAGTCATGACCCGCCCCAGGCTGCTCCTCCTCATCGGCATCGCGTCCACCGCGGTCGCCGTCGTGGTCATCGGCGTGATCGTAACGGCGCTGGTGCTGCGATATACGGCTCCACACCCTGAGACCACAAGCCTGCCCGAACACGCGCTGACCCCGCAGGAAACCATCACCGAGGTGGCCCCGCACAAGGACGGCACTGCCCAGATCCGCCAAAGGCTGATCTTCGAGGTCCCACCCGAGGACGGATCAACGGTGGGGCTGTGGATCAGCGACGCGGGCTTGGGTCGCAATCCGCAAACCGGGAACAGACTGGCGACGATGCCGAAGGTGTCCTCGCTGAGCGCAGTCGAACTGAGCACGGCAGCCGGTTCGACTCGAACCTCGCCGAAGACGCTCGGGAAGTTGGACATCACCGTCGACGAAGAGAGGCGGCAGGGCTTCGACCATCCGGCGGTGCACTTCACGCTCAGTCCGCAGAATTCTCAAGGCGCGGCCGTGGGGTGGAGCGAAGGTCGTCATGTCGTCGAGCTCGAGTATGCCCTCGCCGAAGTGTTCCTGACAGTGTCCGGCGAAGAATTCTTCGCACTGCCCCTGCCGTCGATCGGCAATGGTCACCACACAGTGAAGACGCACACTCTGGAGATCGACACCGACGGGCCGGTGTACTGTCCGGCCGACAACGTCGACTTCGATCTTGGTGACGGCTGCGACGCTGAAGCATTCTCGAGAGTCGATGACAGCGGTGCGATCAGCAGCGGCGACGGAACCCACGTGGTCTGGCGGAAGTCCTACACCGACAATCGAGAAGTCATCGCCTTCGCCCCTCCTGCGGGTATGACGGCATCCCCGACCCCCGCGCATGAGAGGCAGTGACGAGCGAGATGGAACCGAGATGTGGACGCCGCCGTGCGTCCTCCGTCACGGCAGCGCTCGCCGCGACTGCGACGATGACGGCTGTGATTGCAGCGTCCGGCGGAGTAGACGCAGCGCCGAACCCGCTGCGGGACAAGACTGCTGAGCACACGGTCAGCATCGCCGCCGACGGCAGCTACTCGGTGCGAATGGATACGAAACTCGACCTGGCGCTGGAGACGACATGGGGATTCGGCGGTGACATCCATGATGGTTTCCGCTTGCCCGACACCGAGGCTCTGCTGCCGCCGTACCTGCGGGTGCACTATTCGAATCCGCAGGGAACCATCGATTCGGATCCCGCCGAGGCGACCATTGAGACAGAGGTGCATTCCGTCGATATCGGCTTCTCCACGGATAGGCTCACTGCGGGATCTCACCGAGGAGTCCTTGACTACGAGGTTGCCGGGGCAGCGGTGCCGGCCGCAGACGTGAACGGCGACCAGGACGACGGCGTCGTCGTGTACGTCCGTCCCCTGGACCGCGGAGACCTCGTCATCGAGTCAGCGGCACCGATCACCGCGGTCGACTGTGAGGTCGTCGCTCCGTACGGCAAGTCCTGTGGCGAGAAGAGGGGAGATGGGTGGGCAGTCTCGAGTGACGAGCTGCTGCGCGACTCTGCCGTCATCGACGCAGTGCGGATCACGATCGACGCCGATCCGAAAGGAATGCCGGCCCCGGACATCGATTCCTGAGTCCGGATAGTCGACACCGTCGCATATCTGACCCTGCTGGTCCCACCGCCAGCCGCACCGCTGCGTCCGCTTGAGACCGCCGAACAGAGATCGAGCCCCTGCCGCAGTCGGCAAGGGCTCGATCGGGTGAAACAGCAGATCAGCGGTCTCCGGCAGGTCCGTTGCCACTGTCGAATCCACTGTCGTCACGATCATCTCCGCGGACATCGTTCTCACGAACTTCGTCGCTGCGGGTCGCACCGCCGGGCTGCTCGTCGCCGCGATTCGCACTCCCGGTCTGACGGTCATTGCCGATGGCGTTGTCGGCGGCGTCCCGGGCCTTCTTGATCTTGTCCGAGTGCTTGCCTCCGGTCAGGGAGTCGGCGACACCGGCGGCCTTGTCGAGGACAGAGTCGGTGACCTTCTCCGCCTTGTCCGAGTTGAGCTTGTCCTTGACCTTAGGATCATTGGCGAGGTTCTTGGCCTTGTCGAGGAATTTGTCGAATGCCATGGCAGGGTCCTTCTCAGTTGGTCGAATGCTCTGTCGATGCTGATCGTGGGGATGAACAGGGACGCTTCGAATCCTAGTGCGGCAGTCTGTGACGGAACTGGCAAGCGCCTGGTGCGGATGCGCTGGTCAGCGAGCTCGTTCACACCTGCGATCGGCGCGGGTGCCCCTCAGACCGGCGACGGTGCTGGGCATTGCGGACGGTGAGGATGAGCGCGGCGAGTGCGGCCGAGAGCAGAGAAGCACTGAGTACGGCGACCTTCGCCACATCGTGTTCGACCGAACCGGCGGTGAAGCTGAGCTCGGCGACGAGGAGCGAGACGGTGAAGCCGATGCCGGCAAGCAGCCCGACGCCGGTGAGATCGGCCCATCGCAGATCAGGATTCAACCCACCGGTGAACCGGGTGACCAACCAGGTGGAGACGAGGATGCCGACAGGCTTGCCCACGATCAGTGCCGTCACGATCCCGTAGGTCAGCGGGTGGGAGAACGCCGAAGCCAGACCGGGGGTTCCGCCGATATCGACGCCGGCGGCGAAGAACGCGAAGACCGGGACGGCGAAACCGGCCGACAGCGGTCGAAGGCGGTGTTCGAGCGCCTCGGCGAGGTCGCTTCCGGACCTGCCGTCGGCGGAAGGATCGATGTCTCTCGAAGTGCCGTAGTCGGCATCGGTTGTGCGTTTCGAGCCACGACCGACGACTGCGGGGATCGTGAAGCCCAGCAGCACTCCGGCGATGGTCGCGTGGACGCCGGAGGCGTGCATGAACGCCCAGGCGGTGAGTCCGAGGGGGAGGAGGATGACCCACGCGGACCAGGCACGGTCGACGAAGTAGCGACGGAATCGGCTCGCGATGAGCCCGTAGACGATGACGATTCCGAGCGCCGCGGCGAGGGGGAGAACAGCGATGGACTCGGTATAGAAGATCGCGATGATGGCGATCGCCAGCAGGTCGTCGACTGCGGCCAGGGTCAGCAGGAAGAGGCGCAGCGCCTTCGGCAGGTGGGAGCCGACGATCGCAAGGACGGCGACGGCGAAGGCGATGTCGGTTGCCGTGGGGATGGCCCAGCCGCGCAGCAGCTCTGGGCGGGTGAGCAGAAACGCCGCGCAGATGAGGGCGGGGACGAGGACTCCGCCGGCTGCCGCGGTGATCGGGACGACGGCGGTGCGGAGCCGACGCAGATCACCGCGGGTGAATTCCGCCTTGAGCTCGATGCCGACGAGGAAGAAGAAGACTGCGAGCAGTCCGTCGGCGGCCCATTGCCCGATGCTCAGCCGCAGATGCCACGGTTCGTAACCGAACTCGATATCGCGGAGTGCGAAGTATCCGGCCGACGCCGGTGAGTTCGCCCAGATCAGAGCGGCAGCTGCGGCGATGAGGAGCAGCGCACCGCCGACGGTGTCGCTGCGGAGCGCCTGGCAGAAGCGCTGTCCCAAAGGGGTCGGTGAGGCTGATGGCAAAGCGATTGCAGAAGTGGTGGTCACAGTGATCCTGTTCGTGGTCGGCAGAGAATATGGCTCGACCCGAAGAGTGGATGTGCAGACAGTGCTCAGTTCGTCGACGCTGAGCGTACGTGCGTGATTCGAGCGGACGTCGTCGGCTCGGACGATGAGATCTGTCGGGGAATCACACCAGGGGTCGGAGTGGAAGATCTCCGCGCGTGAACGGCTGTGTGCCCGACTGCATCTCGCCCCACGAGGTGATGTAGCCGTTGGTGCCCGAATGCGGAAGTACCCACGTTTTCGGGTGGAAAGCGGCATCCGGGGCTGACTCTGACATTGCGGACAGTCTACCTCAGCGGATCGCGCAGCTGCCTGACTTCACCGGGCAGCTAACCCAGCCCGCCGGAGAGTCGAGTATGCAGAGTCTCGGTGTACGCGTTCATTCCGGTGATCTCCACACTCGTGCCCAGTGCTTCGTACTTCGTCACGATCGCATCGAGGGCGGCGACGGTCGACGCATCCCAGACATGCGATTCCGTCATATCGATGACGACCGATCGGGATCATGTGTGTATCGGAACTGAGTGGTGAGGTCATTCGAGGAGGCGAAGAAGAGCTCGCCGCGGACCACATAGCGGGCGACCGCCTCGGCGGAGGTCGTCTCGATCGTGCGTTCGACGGTGACGAAGTGGGCGACCCTCCGAACGAAGAGCACACTGGCCACGAACACTCCGACGACGACGCCGATGGCCAGGTTGCCGGTGGCCACGACGACGGCGACGGTGGCGATCATGACGAAGGTCTCGGACTTCGGCAGCATCTTAAGCGTCGAGGGACGGATGGAATGCCAGTCGAAGGTGTCGACGCAGACCATCATCATGATGGCAGCGAGGGCGACCATAGGGATCATGCCGACGATGTCACCGAGCACGACGACGAGGAGGAGCAGGAACGCTCCGGCCATGAACGTCGAGATCCGAGTCCTCGCCCCCGAGGCGCGGACGTTGATCATCGTCTGCCCGATCATCGCGCAGCCGCCCATCCCGCCGAAGAGACCGGAGATCATGTTAGCAGCACCCTGACCCCAGGACTCACGGGTCTTGTTCGAGTGGGTGTCGGTGATCTCGTCGACGAGCTTCGCCGTCATGAGTGACTCCATCAGCCCGACCAGTGCCATGGCCAGCGAGTAGGGTGCGATCGTCGTGAAGGTCTGCCAGGTCAGCGGTACGTGCGGGATGAAGAGTTCGGGCAGGCTGCGCGGCAGTTCGCCCTGGTCGCTGACGGTGGGGACATCGATGGCGAACATGACGACGATGCCGGTGATGATGACGATCGTGATCAGCGGTGCCGGCACGATCTTCGTCAGCTTCGGCATGAACACGAGCACGACGATGGCGATGGCCAGCAGCGGGTAGACCATCCACGGCACTCCGATGACGTGCGGGACCTGTGCTGCGAAGACGAGGATCGACAAGGCGTTGACGAACCCGACCATGACGCTGCGGGGGATGAACCGGATGAGCTTCGCGACTCCGGCCACGGCCAGCAGGATCTGGAACACACCGCCGAGCATGACGGTGGCTATGAACATGTCCATCCCGTGCTCGCGGGCGACGGGGGCGATGACGAGGGCGACGGCTCCAGTCGCCGCGGAGATCATGGCCGGGCGTCCGCCGAGGAACGCGATCGAGGTGGCCATGATGAACGCGGAGAACAGCCCGACCTTCGGATCGACCCCGGCGATGATCGAGAACGCGATCGCCTCGGGGATGAGGGCCAGCCCCACCACGAGTCCGGCCAGGACCTCACGGGTGAGCAGCCTCGGTGAGGTCAGCGCGGTGAGGACGGTCGGATCGGGGCGGTAGCGGCGGGAATCATCGGCGGTTTCGGCGGGAATGGGAGTCGTCACGACCGGAACATTACCCGATCGCCGAGGCGGCCCGCTCCGACCATGGCCGGCTGCGTTCCCCGCCGGTCATTGCAGGCGGACTCCGGATCCGTGGAGGCGGACCCGCAGTCCCGAGTCGGTGGCGGTGAGGTCGGTGAGCTCGAGACCGGCGGGCAGGAAGTCGAGATCGATGACGATATCGGAGATCTCCGAGGTGAGGAACCCCGGCAGGCGATCGAGGGAGAACTCCGCCGAACCCAGCTTGATCGTCGTCGCGTCGACGACGGCCCTCCTGCCGTCGGCTTTCGGGTCGATGCCCACAAGCAGATCCTGACCGAGCATCGACCCCTTGAGGAAGAGTTCGCCGTCGACGGTGGTGAAAGACATTCCTTCGGGCAGGTTCGCATGTTCGGCGGCAAGCTCGTCGAGGGTCGAGTGGGGGAGGACCGCAGTGCCGTCGACGGTGCCGATCGGCTTCGATTCGCCGGTCGGAACGTCATAGAGCTTCGCGTCGACGTCGGTGAAGTCGACGCCCGCATAGGTGGCCTCATCGGCGGTGACATGCACCGAGTTCAGCTCACTTGAAGCCAGCTGCGTGAGGATGGGGAAGCCTTCGACGGAGACCTCGGCTTCACCGTAGTCGGCAAGCCCGTCGGCGATGCGCTGCTCCGTGGTGTAGTCGACGATGCGGTCGGCCGCGATCACTCCGACGATGAGGGTGAGGACGATGACGACCGCGGAGACGATGAATGTCGTCCGCCGGGTGCGACGACGAGGCCGGTCATCCGGCCGCGGGTACTGAAGGGTCTGCGCCGTGGTCATGGACTCCATTGTTCCGCACTCGCCGGTCCGTGCGCATTCGCCGGTCCCGCAGAGTCGAAGGTCTCCGCTGCGCTCAACTGCTGAGGATGATGACGTCGAGGGTGCGCGGTCCGTGCACACCTTCGACCCGGCTGAGCTCGATATCGCTCGTGGCCGAAGGCCCGGAGATGAACGTCAGCGGCGCGTGCGCGTCGAGCCGGGCGATTCCCTCGGGGACGATGTCGACGATGTCGTCCGTCCGGACGATGCACACATGATGGTCGGGCACGAGCGTGATCGCCCTCCGCCCGCACTCGTTCGATCCGTCGAGGACGATGGTGCCCGTCTGTGCGATCGCCACCGCCGAGGCGGTCACCACCGCCCCCTGAGCGTCGAGTTCGTCGACGCTGAGCTCCTCACCCGGTGCATCGATCCGCACCTCACCGGCGTACCCCGCCAGCCAGGACGAGTCGAGACCGCGGGGGACGACGACCGTGGAATGGTCCCCGATGAGTTCGGCGATCGTCGCGCTCGGGTCGCCGTCGGCGCGGTGGACGTTGGCTTTGTAATCGACGAGACGGTCGATGAGCAGCTCAACGAGGTCCTCACCCGATTGTGTGCCCTCATGGTGGTATCCGGCGTCGGCGGCCGTGGCGGCAGTGTTCGCCGAGGCGACTCCGTTGGATTCGGCATGTGCCGTGCCGCCGGTGCCTGGTGCCGCCGTCCGCGGAGACGACGGCACGTACTCCCCGCCGCCACGACGACCGAGGGCCTCACTGATGCGGGCGAGGATCTCCTCGCGGGCGGTATCGGTCATCGCTGCCCCTCCTCGTCGCGGTCGTTCGCTTCCTCTTCGGCCCACAGCTGTCGGAAGCTCTTCTCCGGCAGGGCCGGGATGTCCCGGCTCGATGTCCAGGCGCCGGCGATTCCGGGCAGAGCGTTGATCTGCTCACCGCCGGTGACCTTGTGCGCGAGAGGCAGTCCCTTCTCCGCCGCGGCCATCCGCTTCCCGTCGCCCATCATCCACGACGCGCCGGTGAGGGCGGCGTCGAGCTGGGAGGACACAGGGGAGTGGTTGGCTTTGACATCCTCGTTGCGCAGATGGACGAGGATCTCCGGGATGTTGATCTTCACGGGACACACGTCGTAGCAGGCGCCGCACAGACTCGACGCGTACGGCAGCGAACCGTTGCCCTGCTCTTCGACTCCCGTGAGCAGCGGGGACAGGATCGCTCCGATCGGTCCCGGATAGGTCGAGCCGTAGGCGTGGCCGCCTGTGCGTTCGTAGACAGGGCAGACGTTCATGCATGCCGAGCAGCGGATGCAGTTGAGCGCCGTGCGTCCGTGCTCATCGGCCAGGGCCCTGGTGCGTCCGTTGTCGAGGAGAACGAGATGGACGTTCTGCGGACCGTCTCCCTCGGACTTCCCCGTCCAGAACGAGGTGTACGGGTTCATCCGCTCACCGGTCGACGAGCGTGGCAGCAGCTGCAGGAAAACCTCAAGATCGGCGAACCTCGGCAGCAGCTTCTCGATGCCCATGACGGTGATGAGCGTTTCCGGCAGGGTCAGGCACATGCGCCCGTTGCCCTCGGACTCGACCACTCCGAGGGTGCCGGTCTCAGCGATGCCGAAGTTCGCTCCGGAGATCGCAACCTTCGTGGTGAGGAATTTGTGGCGCAGGTGACGGCGAGCCGCCTCGGCGAGGACGGCCGGTTCGTTCGTCAGCTCCCCGGCGTCGGGCATTTTGTCCATGAAGATCTCACGGATCTCATCCCGGTTGCGGTGGATGGCGGGAACGAGGATGTGGCTGGGTTTGTCCTCGCCGAGCTGAACGATGAGCTCGGCCAGATCCGTCTCGAACGCATCGATGCCCTCATGCTCGAGGTGCTCGTTGAGCCCGATCTCCTGGGTGGCCATCGACTTGACCTTGATGACCTCGCGACGCCCGGTCTCGAGCACCGGCGCATTGTCCTCGACGAGCTCGGTGACGATGGCATTGGCCTCATCGGCATCCCTGGCCCAGTGGATGATCCCGCCGGCGGCGGTGAATGCCTCTTCGAACTGCGCGAGGTATTCGGGCAGGTTCGCCATCACTTCGTTCTTCGTGGCCTCACCGGCGTCGCGCAGGGCTTCCCAGTCGTCGAGCTCGGAGACGACCTCGGCGCGCTTGGACCGGATCGTCGAGGTGGCGTGGCCGATGTTGTTGCGCAGCTGCTGATTGCTCAGATGTTCGTGCGAGACCTCGGGAAAAGCCTCGGCTTCGATGATGTTGCCCTGCCCGCCGGGCAGATCGCTGCGTCGCTTCGACGGCAGCAGCGGCATTCCCAGAAACGTCATCGCAGGCTCCCTCCGCTCACTTCTGCTCCTTCGCTCGGCACCCGCAACGGGTCCTCCTTCGTCGAGGCAAGGATCCGGGCCAGATGGACCGCGGCCTGACCGACGCGGAATCCGGACTGAGTGCGGCTCGGCTCGGCCGGAGCGGTGCCCCGATGGCCCGGGGTGAGGTGGTCGTCATCGTCGGCACCGACGACCGTCGTCAGCGTCTCGGTCGTGTGCCCCTGCTCATCGGTCGAGCTCGTCTCCTTGACGTGCACGGCGGTGACGTCCGGGGCGCCGTCGAAGCTGCCGGTGCGTTCGAACCGCGACATTCCGCCGCCGATGTGCAGCAGACAGGAGGCATCGCCGCCGGTGCAGACATCGGCTTCGGTCGCCTGGATCGTGCGCACCTTGTCGGCGAGCATCGCCGAGGACACCTCCGGGTTCTTCACGGAGAAGGTGCCGCCGAACCCGCAGCAGGAATCGGCCAGAGGCAGTTCGACGAAGTCGATGCCCTCGACGGACCGGATGAGGGAGGACTGCCGATCGCCGAGGCGCAGCAGCCGCATTCCGTGGCATGACGGGTGATACGTCACGCGGTGCGGGAAATAGGACCCGAGATCGGCAGCGGCATCCGTGACGCCTTGGACGTCGGTGAGGAACTGGGTGAGCTCGTAGGTGCGTTCGGCCACCTCGGCGGCCTCGGAAGCCAGGGCATCATTGCCCACCCGGGTGGCGACCATCGGCTGCTGGTGGCCGAGCGAGGCCACGCAGGAGGCGGACGGGGCGACGGCGACATCCCATTCGGTGCTCGTGAAGGCGCGGACGTGATTGGCGATGACCGGTTCGGCCTGCGCGAACTTGCCGGAGTTGATGTGCATCTGCCCGCAGCACGACTGGCCTTCGGGGAAGATCACCTCATGGCCGAGTCGGCGCAGAATACTCACGGTCGCCTGCGCGACCTCGGGATACATCGCATCGACGATGCATGTGGCGAACAGTGCGATCCTCATCTGACCTCCAAGCCGGACGCTGTGCTGATGCGGTTTGCGGGATCGGCTTCCGACCGGGACGATGCCGTGGTCGCAAACGGTCCGTGTCACTCCATACTCAGACCGTAGCACCGGGTCCTGACCCGGCAAATGTGCGCGACCGGACGGGCGCGCCGGTGCGAGGATCGACGCGGAAGTCCGGCCGCCTCGGGGAAGGGGCAGGCGATTTAGGTCCTATGAAACTGCGCTAATCTCCAGCGCCGACCAGAGCGGCGACGATGCACGCGCAGACCCATTTACCTGGGACGGGACCGCCCATAGGATGACGATATGGAATCCCAGCGCACACAGAACATCAGAACGGTCTCGGCCCGCATCAACTCCTTCCACTCGTCGATCTACTTCTCAGAGACCGTCGGCGCCGAGTACGCCAAGTACGGACTCGAACCCGGTGTCGAAGGCAATATGGCCGCCCGTTCGGCCCCGCTGGGACGGGTGAACCCCGGAGTCGTGTCCGCTGCGTACTACAACTACTCCCCGAATTTCGTCGCCGGAATGCTGCCGCGCCTGTGGGAGACGGTGAGCCCGGAGCAGATGGTCCAGGCTCGCTTCGACGCAGTGAGCGCATACATGGCTGAACTCTTCGGTGACCGTGACGACATCGCCCTGCTCACCGAGGCGGCCACCCAGATGACTCAGACGCTGGCACCCGTGCGCGCCGCCATGGACTTCTCCGGCCGCACCCTGGCCGCGGCCACCGCCGACGTCATCGGCAGGCATCAGGCGGCCACCGCATTCGAGAAGATGTGGGATGTGGCAACCGTGGCCCGCGAATTCCGCGGCGACGGCCATGTCGCCTCCCTCGTCACCGCCGGTGTGCCCGGAATCGACGCCCTCATGCTCGACGTCGCGACCGGTGCCGGATTCCGCCCGCGAGCGGCACAGAAGACCCGTGGCTACACGGATGAGGAATGGCAGACCGCGCAGGCCAGGCTCGCCGAGGCGGGGCTGATCACCGTGGACAAGGACGACCGCGGGCACGACCTCCCCGTCATCACCGAGGCGGGACGTGATCTGAAGGAACAGGTCGAAGCCCTGACCGACGGCACCGTTGCAGCCGCCTGGTCTGTCCTCGACGATCAGACGATCGAATCGCTGCTCTCGCCTAGCCGGGACCTGCTGCGCGTCATCGCGAAGTCAGGTGCCTTCCCGTCGAACATCTTCGCCCGCCCCGAGAAGAAGGCCGGCTGAGGCGCTCAGCTCTCGTCGGAGGAACTCGCCTCGGTGAGGTTCGAGTAGTTCTCGGCCACCTCGACGGCGATCGACTTCGCCTCGTCGGAGCTCGGTCCCTCGGCGGAGAACACGGCCTTCCGGTAGTACTGGAGCTCGATGATCGAGTCGATGATGTCGCCGAGTGCGCGGTGCCCACCATGCTTGGTCGGCGCCTGGAAGTAGGCGCGGGGGAACCACTGCTTGGACAGTTCCTTGATCGAGGAGACGTCGATGATCCGGTAGTGCAGGTGCTCGACGAGTTCGGGCATCTGCTTGGTGAGGAACACCTTGTCGGTGCCGACAGAGTTCCCGCCCAACGGTGCCTTGCCGGCCTCGGGGACATGCTTCTTCACGTATTCGAGGACCCGGGACTGCGCCTCGGCGACGGTGGTGCCCGCGTCGAGTTCGGTGATCAGGCCCGAGGTGGTGTGCATGTTCGTGACGAATTCATTCATGTTCGCCCGTGCATCCGCCGAGGGCCTGATGACGATGTCGATTCCGTCGTCGAGGGGGTTGAGCTCGAAGTCGGTGACGATGGCAGCCACCTCGATGAGTTCGTCTCGCACCTCGTCGAGGCCGGTCATTTCGCAGTCGATCCACACAATTCTGTTGTTGCTCACCCGCCCAGCTTAGGGCAGACAGCGGGGAACGGGACATTCCGGGGTGCGATCGGAACCTCTCCACGGCCGGGGAACGGCCGCCTCGGCGAGGGTGACTGTCGGGATGGAGCGATCGTCCGACGGCCGATCGGGAACGACCCGGGGAAGGAGCGGGCATGTGAACGTCGACACACACTGAGCGTGCGCACAGAGTCGATGTCCGGTATGTGACTTAAACTTGAAGAGTCCCCGAACTGGGGTGCCATTTTGCTCGGCTGAGGGAAGGTTCGCTCGTGCGTTACACATTCGCTGTGATGCTCATGGTGGTGGGTGTCGTCGTCGGTGGCCTCGGCATCCTGCAGAAGACCCTGTGGGCTCCGGAGGATACGATCACTGCCACCGCACAGATCGATGCCGACAAACCGGCAGTCATCGTCGACCCCGGAATGCTCAACCTCTACGAAACGCCTGCGACCCTGGAGGTCAAGGGCAGCGGTGATCTCACGATCGCCCAAGCCCCGATCGAGAACGTCGAAGCCTGGGCGGGACAGTCAGCCTATGACCGCGTCACCGGGATCGCCGAAGGCGGCAAGCTCACGGTCAAGGCGACCGACGGTGAGGGCAAGGTTCCCAACCCGCCGGGGCCGATCTGTGGCAGTCCGAGGTCACCGGCACCGATTCTGTGGAGCTGGAATGGAACGACGAGGCCAACCGCACCGGATTCCTCGTCGCCGGTGACGGCGAAGCCGGAGCGGTCAAATCTGTGACCCTCACCTGGCCCAACCACGCCGACACACCCTGGGCACTCCCGCTGATGATCATCGGCGGCGTCCTCTTCGTCATCGGCGTCGTCCTCCTCTTCCTCGGTGCGAACAATTCGAAGAAGGAAGCGAACCGCCGCAAGGCGCGCCAGGAGCGCCGCCGCAAGCTCGCCGAATACGGCACCGCCTTCGCCGTCGTTCCCGTGCTCGCACTCAGTGCCTGCGGGCCCGAAGAGCTGCCGAAGCCCGAGCCCTCCGAGGCTCCGAGCTCCGCGGCCGCGGGCGTCACCGATGACCAGGCCAAGCGGATCCTCGACTCCGTGGCCGCCGACGTCGAAGCCGCAGACAAAAAGACCGATAAGAAGGCACTGGTCGAACGCGCTGCCGGTCCCGCGCTCAAGCAGCGTGAAGACCTGTACAAGGTGAAAGACGACGTCGAAGACCAGAAGATGGCGCCGGAGGTGGCCAGCGAGGAGATCGTCGCCAACTACACCTCGGCCACCGATGCCTGGCCGCGCGTGACCAGCCTGATCACCTCCGCCGGTGGGAATTCGCAGCTGCTCGTGCTGACCCAGGAGGATCCGCGCAGCAACTACAAACTGTGGTCGCAGACCCAGCTGACGGCCGGCACGAAGCTGCCCGAACTGCCCGACTCGCGTCAGGGGGCGAAGATGCTCGAACCCGGATCCAAGGACTTCGTCACCACTCCGGAGAAGGCCGTTGCCGACTACGCTAAGGCCCTCGGCAGCGGGGCGGACTCGAAGGAGGCGAAGAAGTTCGAGTCCGATGACTTCTCGAAGTCCATCTGGAAGAACCAGAAGGACCAGAAGGCCAGCGCCGAAGAAGGCAAGGCCGAAGTCGACTACAAGTACACTCCGGGCAAGGAACTCGTCGCCCAGGGCACCGCCGGGGACGCCGCCATCGTCACCGGAGTCATCGACGCCGAATCGACGATCAGCCCCGAGTCGAAAGAGGGTCGCACCGGCACCCTGTCGCTGTCGTCGCCGCAGAAGGAACTCGTCGGCTCCGCGACGACCAAGGAGCCGGTGACGACGAAGACCACCCAGGTGCTCACCTTCCTCGTCCCCAAGGACGGCAAGGTCAAGCTCATCGGCGGTCTCGAGACTCTCGCCGGAGCCGAAGCAGGCTGAGGCGGAAGGGTCGGCACCGTGGTGTTCCTTCCGTGACGGCTGAGGAAATAGCCGTGGGCGCACCGGTGTTGATACGTTCTGTTGGATAAGCAAGGACCAGGTGCGTCACGGTTTGCGCCGAGTCCACCGACCGCGTCACAAAGGAGACCACGTGTCAATGGATCCCTCGCAGGAGAGCACGCAGCCCAATCAGGGACTCGACCTGTCGGCGGTGCGCAGCAAGAACATGCCCGCCGAACAGGCCGGTCAGGCCGGTCAGGCCGCCGGTGCGGGAGCCGGTGCGGGAGCCGGTGCCGCCGGCGGCCCGGCCGGTGGGGACCCGGATACGGTCGCCGTTCCGGGACTGGTCTTCGACGTCGACGAATCGACGTTCACCAGCCTGGTGGCGATCTCCGACCGCGTGCCCGTCGTCATCGACCTGTGGGCCGAGTGGTGCGAACCGTGCAAACAGCTCTCGCCGATCCTCGAACGCGTCGTCACCTCGTACGGGGGACGTCTGGTTCTGGCCAAGGTCGACGTCGATGCGAACCCGCGTCTGCAGCAGGCCTTCGGAGTCCAGTCGATCCCCACGGTCGTCGCCCTCATCAAGGGTCAGCCCGTGCCGCTGTTCCAGAGTGCTCTGCCCGAACCGCAGGTCCAGGCGTACTTCGACGAACTGCTCAAGCTCGCCGGTGAGAACGGTGTGACCGGCCATGCGGTCGTCGGGGGAGCCGAGCCCGAACCGGTCGGCCCCGCCCACCCGGAGGCCGAAGAGGCACTCGCCAAGGGCGACTTCGACACCGCAGAGAACCTTTTCAAGGCCGCGCTGGCGAACTCTCCAGCCGATGAAGAGGCGAAGTTCGGTCTCGCCCGGGCAGGCTTGGGACGCCGCCTCATCGACCAGGAACCGGCCGATCTCATCGCCGCCGCCGATGCGGACCCCAAAAACGTCGAGGCCGCGAAGGCCGCGGCCGACGCCGAAGTCGTCAGCGGCAATGCCGGCAGCGCCTTCAACCGACTCATCTCTCTTATCCGCACCACCACCGGTGATGAGAAGGAATCCCTGCGCCTGCGTGTCCTCGATCTCTTCGCGGTCCTCGGCGCCGACGACCCAGCCGTGACCAAGGCACGGACCGCACTCATGAGGGCACTGTTCTGATCCAGCGAATCCGACTCTTCACCGCCATCCTCTTCGGCGTAGCAGCACTCACGCTCGCCGGACTGGTCATCTCTGCGCTCTCGGTCGTCGGCACCGACGAGATCACCGAGACCCCTGCCTTCAAGGTCAAGGACGGGGCCTACGCCGTCGTCCTCGACGAGGCCATCGTGCCCTATTCGGGTTCGAGCGTGACCGTGACGGCGAAGAACTCGAAGGGCACGGAGCTGTTCGTCGGCACCGCCAGCGGAGTTGACGCCGACAGCTACCTCGACGGGGTGGCGCAGGAGCAGATCAGTGATGTGTCGTTCCCGAATTCCGCGACCCACCGGTTCACTCCCGGTGATGAGAAGCCGGAGGCCGATATCGCCGATCGCGACTGGTGGATCAGCCAGGACACGGGAAAGACGGTCGCGAAGACGTTCGATCTCGATGCCGAACCGCAGGTGCTCGTGATCGCTCCTGCGAACTCCGATGACAGTCTCGACGGAACGACGGTGAGTCTCCAGATGCGCGTCAAGGGCGTGTTCGCACTCAGCCTGCTCGGCATTGCCGGCACGATCATCCTCGCCGGATTCTCGGTGTTCTTCTTCATGCGCTGGTGGGACTCGCGCATCCGCCCGCCGAAGAAGGACGTCGGACGCCCGAACGGCACCGGACCCGACGAGGGCGGCGGACCGGACAGCAGCGACAGCGGACCCGGAGGCGGCAGCGGCTCGGGCCGAGGCGGCCGGGGACCGGCAGATGACCGCACAGCCACGGGCGAGCCGGGACCGGCGACCCAGCCGATCTCGACAGTGCAGCCGGACACGGCCGGCCAAGCGCCGCCTCGGCGACGGGATCTGCGGAACCGGCGGTCCTTCCGCGCAGTGACGGCCTCCGTCTTGGGCACCGGGCTGGTGCTCAGCGGCTGTGCGAACATGCCGATCGCCAAACCCAGCAGCCCGGACACCACCCCGTACGAACGCACGGCGGTGCGCCCCGGTGAGGCCGGCAAGTTCATGACGAACTACACGGAATCGCTGGACAAGACCCTCGGCGACAAGGGCTCCGACCTCGACAAGATCCAGGCGGCACCGCTCATCGACCACACCCGCGCGCAGATCCAGATCGCGGACAAGGCGAAGCAGAAGCTGCGCGCACCGAACTTCACCGAGGTCGTCGCCGGCAGCCCGAACTTCACTGAATATCCGATGTGGTTCTACGCCTTCGGAACCGCGGACAAGAATTCCACGGATGGGGACAAGCAGCTGACCCAGGTGATGCTGGTGACGCGAGAGTCGGCGTCGACCGATCCGCTCGTGCGTTCGGCGTCCTATATCCCCACCGATCAGATGCCCACCCTCATGGCCGATGACAGCGGCGCCGTGGAGAAGGGACCCGAGGACTTCTCCGAGGACCTGACCACGGCATCCGGTGACGTCTCATCGTTCCTCGTCGACGGCAAGGCGAAGTCCGGAGGACCCGAAGGACTCAAGGAGGGCGGATTCAAGGGATTCCGCGACTACCTGGGTGACCTGCGGGACAAGGACTCCGGCTTCGACAAGGTCGACGTCGACTGCAAACCCTATGAGGACCTCAAGTTCGAGGACATGTCCTTGAGCACCGAGAACGGTGCGATCGGAATGGGCGAGGTGCGCTGCACCCTGACGATCAAGGCACCGTCGGACTACGCTCTCGACCTCGGCGACACCGTCGAAGCCGTGAAGACGAACGACAAAGAGGGCGACACCATCAAGGTCGACACCGCGCACCCCTATGTGCTGATGAAGACCGGTGACGAACTCACCGCCGTCGCCACCGACTGGAACGTCCTGTCCTCCAAGGTGGAGTGAGGCGCGCTCAGCCGCGGTTCGTTTGGCGTGTCAGTCGCGGTTTGCGCGGCGGCCGACGCGCAGCAGCCACCATAGGCCGATGAGCGGCAGGAGCAGCGGAATATAGCCGTATCCGCTGCCGAAGTTCGACCACACCGACGGCTTCGCGAAGTCCTCGGGGTGGGTGTGGCTGAGGATGCCGACGACGATGACGCCGACGAACTCGATCGCGCAGGCGGCGACGGCGATCCGGTGTGAGACGCGGTTGCCGATGACCAGGCAGACCGTGGCGAGGATGTAGATCACCGCAGCCAGCGCGGACAGCGAGTACGCGATCGGCGCGACATCGAATTCGCGGATGAGCTGGTAGCCCGCTCGGGCCGTGGCCGAGAGCGCGAAGACCCCGTACACCGCCGTGAGCGCCCGTCCGGGTCCGGTATGCATCGCCGAGAACGGCGACCGTCCCGTCTTTCCCCTCGCCGAGGCGGCCGTGGAGTCCGCGTTGCCTGCTGAGCTCGCATCGTCGGCGGGGTCCCCGCCGAACCGATTGCGCCTGGTCACTGCCAAATCTGGTCCAATCTCTCGATCATCACGATCACCGTCAGTCCTGCCGCGGCCAGCACACCCGGCCCCCAACGACTCAGTTCCGCGAACGCCCAGAACCCGGCCAGCGCCATGACCATGATTGCCGTGATGATGTAGCCGAAGTAGAGCAGTGGGTCGACATCGTGTGTGGAGCCGAAGGTCGCAATCGAGATGATCAGCTGCACAATGAGCAGCAGCAGAAGCAGTGCGGCACCGCCGAGCAGAGCCTTGCCGGCCGGGCGGTTGCGGATGGTCTCGATGATCGACCACAGGGTCAGGATGCCGGTGGCGGCATAGAGGACGATGGTGAAAACGGTGAACACCCGACCCAGTTTAGTCGGCCATACCGGCAGGCAACTCGTCCGGATGTGCCGCTTGGCAGGTGAGATGCCGCACGGATCCTGGCCGCAGCCTGGCTCACGCCCTAAAATTGCAGGGTGCCCATCTATCTTGATCACGCAGCCACCTCGCCGATGCCCGCCGAGGTGCTTGAGGTGTACACGAAGGAGCTGGCCCGTCGGGCCAACCCCTCGGCCCTGCACGCGGTCGGTCAGGCGGCACGGATGCGCATCGAAGAAGCACGCGAAGGCATCGCCCGCGCGGTCGGTGCGGCCACCTCGTCGGAGGTGATCTTCACATCCGGAGGCACCGAAGCGGACAATTTCGCTCTCAAAGGCCTCTACCTCGCCCGCAACAGCGGAACGTTCACGGAGCCTGCCCGCCCGCGAGTGCTGACGACGACGATCGAACATCCTGCGATCCTCGAGGCCGTAGAGTGGCTGGAGAGCCTCGGCGCCGAAGCCGTTTACCTCGACGTCGACCCGGCAGGACGTCTCGATCTGGACGCGGCGACCGCCGAACTGCGGCGCGACCCCGAACGCACCGCGCTCATCAGCGTGATGGCCGCGAACAACGAGATCGGCACTCTGCAGCCGATCGCCGAGATCGGTGAGATCGCCGCCGAACTCGGCGTTCCCTTCCACATCGACGCCGTACAGGCGCTCGGACAGATCCCGCTCGACTTCACCGCACTCAAGGCCACGGCGATGACGATCACCGCGCACAAGATCGGCGGCCCCGTCGGAATCGGCGCACTCCTGCTCGACCGCGCAGCGAGCCCGACGCCCATCCTCCACGGCGGGGGACAGGAACGCAGCGTGCGCTCGGGCACCCTCGACGTCGCCGGCGCCGTGGCCTTCGCCGCCGCCGTCGACCTCGTCACAGACGACCTCGAGGCCCGGGCGGCACGACTGTCGGGACTGCGGGACCGCCTCATCGCGGGAATCGAATCGAGCATCGACGGGGCACGGCTCTCCGGTCCGCGCGGAGCGGACCGCCTGCCGGCCAACGCCCACTTCACGTTCCCGGGCTGCGAGGGGGACTCGCTGCTGTTCGGTCTCGATGCCCGGGGATTGGCCACCTCGACGGGATCGGCCTGTTCTGCCGGTGTCTCCCGTCCCTCCCGTGTGCTCTTGGCATGCGGGATGGATGAGGACAGCGCCCGCACCACTCAACGTTTCACGCTCGGTCACGAAACGACCGAAGCCGATGTCGATGCCCTGCTCGCGGCCCTGCCCGAGGTCGTCGACCAGGCACGCCGAGCCGGGATGGTTTCGGCAACACCCCGATGGATGCAAGGAGCATCATGAGAGTACTCGTTGCCATGTCCGGCGGAGTCGATTCCTCCGTCGCAGCCGCCCGTGCCGTCGACGCCGGACACGAAGTCGTCGGCGTTCACCTCGCCCTGTCCCGCATGCCCGGGACCCTGCGCACCGGATCGCGCGGCTGCTGCACGATCGAAGACTCCCGCGACGCCCACCGGGTGGCGGGAATGCTCGACATCCCCTTCTACGTCTGGGACTTCTCCGAGCGGTTCAAGGAAGACATAGTCGATGACTTCATCGCCGAATACGCCGCCGGGCGCACCCCGAACCCGTGCATGCGCTGCAATGAGCGCATCAAGTTCGCAGCCCTCCTCGACCGGGCCCTGGCGCTCGGCTTCGACGCCATCGCCACCGGCCACTATGCCGAGGTGCTCCGTGACGATGAGGGTCGCCCCGAACTCCACCGCGGTGAGGACCTGGCCAAGGACCAGTCCTACGTCCTCGGTGTGCTCACCTCCGACCAGCTCGAGCACTGCTATTTCCCGATCGGTGCGACGGCGTCGAAGGCCGAGGTGCGCGCAGAGGCGGCCGAGCGCGGTTTCTCCGTCGCGAACAAGCCCGACTCCTACGACATCTGCTTCATCCCCGACGGGGACACGAAGGCCTGGCTGGCCGACAAGATCCCGATGCGTCCGGGACTCATCAAGGACTCCGAAGGCGAAGTGCTCGGCGAACATGATGGGGCGATGACCTATACGATCGGCCAGCGCAAGGGTCTGGGCATCGAGAAGCCCGCTGCCGACGGCAAGCCGCGCTTCGTCACCGGCCTCGACCCGGCGACGAACACCGTCACCGTCGGATCGCGCGCCGATCTCGCGGTCTCGCATCTGACCGGCATCCGCACCTCCTGGGCCGGTGCAGCGCCGTCGGACATGGGGGACACCCCGGAGACCGGCATCGACTGCGAAGTGCAGATCCGCGCCCACGCCGACCCGGTGCCGGCCCGTGCCTGGCTCGGCGAATTCGTCGCCGAGGCACCCGAACATGAGGCGAATCCGATCATCGACGAGGTCGAGGTGCCCGCCGCACGTCCGGCCGGGCAGCTCATGCACGTCGACGTCGATGAGGAGCTCTCCGGAGTGGCCCCGGGCCAGACCATGGTGATCTACCGCGGCACCCGTGTCCTCGGCCAGGCCACCATCGACTCCACGGCTAAGGACCGCATCACCTCGGCACCCGAATTCGCAGGCGCCTGAGCCGCCCCACCTCACTCAGGTGACTGCTTCGGGGCCGATGTCGGCCACTGGCGATACTCTGGGGGCATGAAGGAAAGTCCCCAAGATGTCGTCACGGCACCTTATGGAACGTGGTCCTCACCTCTGGGCGCCGCCGAGGTGGCCGCCGGTGCCGCTCCGATCTTCGACGCCGCCTTCCGGGGAGACGAGATCTTCTATTCGACGAAGATCCCCACCGAGAAAGCCCGCACCGGGCTCGTCCGCACCTCACTGTCGCGTCCGGGAGAGCGTGAGCAGGTCATTCCGACCGGGTTCAACATCCGCTCCGCCGTCCACGAATACGGGGGAGCCTCGTGGGCTCTCGACCAGAACAGCGAAGTCATCTACTTCGTCAACGCCGCTGATCAGCGCGTCTGGCAGATCATTCCCGGCCGAGCCCCGCATGCCCTGACCCCGGACACCTCGGGGCGGATCCGCTATGGAGATCTGCACATGAGTCCGTGGGGACTGCTGTGCGTGCGCGAGGACTGCCGGTCCACCCGTCGTGAACGCGCGATTGTGCTGCTGACCAAGCACGGGACGACGAATGTGCTCTCGACCCACTCTCATTTCATGGCCTGGCCCAGACTCTCACCCGACGGCAGCACCTTGGCATTCGTCGGCTGGGAGCACCCGAACATGCCCTGGGACGGGACCACCCTGTGGCTGGTCGATGTGCGCACGCCGGCCACACCTGCGGTCGCCGTGCTCAGCGGCGACGGCGTCGAACGGCCACGCAGATCCGATCCGGGAATGCCGAGCCCGACCGATCCGGGCATCTCCCTGCTCCAGCCGGAGTTCACCTCCGATTCCTCCCTCCACGTCATCTCCGACCATCACGGGCACTGGTCGTTATTCGGGCTCGACATCGACCCCGTCACCGCGCGACCCCTGGCCACCGACGAACGCCAGCCACCGGCGCCCGAAAAGATCGGAGTCGACCGGCTGCGACCGGTCATCGACACCGGCGAGGAGATCGGCGGCGCCCTCTGGCAGCTGGGCACGAGGTGGCACCTCAACGACGGAGAAGAGGTGTGGGCCCATTCGCAGGCGGCCACCGCATCCCTCGTGCGCCGCCGGCTGAGCCTATCCGACAAAACGCTCACCCCTTCCGACACGACTTGGGAGACCATCGATACGACGGGGGAGGTCTTCGGCACGATCGAACTCCTCGACCTCAGCCGCACCCACCTGCTGCTGACGGCGAAGTCGACCAGGCGCCCCGGAGTCCTCTACGCCGTCGACCGGGTGACCGGCCTGTTCACCGAGATCGCCAGCGAACGCCTTGACACCCACCAGGGCTACTACTCCCGCCCGCAGGTCGGCGAGCTCGGGGGAGTGCCCGTCGTCATCCACCCGCCCCACAATCCTCGCTTCGCCGCTCTCGTCGACGAACTCCCGCCCTTCGTGGTCTCGATCCACGGCGGACCGACGGGGCAGGCGACCCCGGAGATGACGGCACGCACGAGCTTCTTCACCTCCCAGGGCATCGGCGTCCTCGAAGTCAACTACGGCGGGTCGACCGGATTCGGTCGTGCCTGGCGTGACCGGCTGCGCGGGCAATGGGGAGTCGTCGACGTCGAGGACACCGTCGCCGCCGTCAACGGACTCGTCGCGGCCGGACTCGCCGATCCGAACCGCATCGCCATCTCCGGAGCCTCCTCGGGCGGATGGACGGTGCTGTCCGCCCTGGCTTCGACGAACGTGTTCGCGTGCGGCACCTCGTATTTCGGGGTGACCGACCTCATGCGCTTCGTCGTCGACACCCACGACTTCGAATCCCACTACATCGACGGCCTCGTCGGACCCTGGCCCGCCGCCCAGGACGAATACATCACCCGGTCTCCGATCCGCCGGACCACAGACATCACCGTGCCTGTGGCTGTGATGCAAGGCGACCGCGACCCGATCGTCCCACCCTCACAGGCCCAGGAATTCGTCGATACACTCGAACTGGCCGGAGTGGAGTACATTTACCGTCTGTACAAGGGCGAATCCCACGGCTTCGTCCGCGCCGAGACCATCATCGATTCCCTGGAAAGCGAGTTCGGATTCTATGTCGACGTCTTCGGAATCCCCCGCGCCCACCAGCATGGCTGACCGAGTTCTGCCTGCCGCCACGACCACGGGAATCTGGCTGCCCGGAGTCCGCGATCCGCGCCGCGGCTATATCGCGACAAGTCCGGTCCGGGAGGCCGCGGCTTCCGGTTTCGACCTCCTCGCCGATCAGCTTCCGCCGGTGCCCCTGACCGCGCATCAGTCCGAGGGGCGATGGGGTGCCGACGCCATCGGCCGCGCCGTCGGCCTGCTCACCGAACTTCACGTCGACCGCACATCCTACGGTTGGCGGCTGACCGCCTCGGCCGGCAAAGACGAACGGCTCGAGGACTCGGCATTGAGAGAAGCCTTCGACGCGATCGCCGAATACGGCCAGTCTCGGTCCGGACAGGTCCAGATCAGCCTGCCGGGACCGTGGACGCTCGTGACCGCGCTGAGCCTGAGCTCCGGCGCCCGTGTGCTCGGCGATTATGGAGCCCGCCGCGACGTCGTCCAGGCCTACACGTTCGGCATCGCGGCCTTCTCCGACCGCATTGCGGGCCTGGGCATGCAGCCGACCGTCCGCCTCGTCGAATCCCGCCTGAACCCGGTCCTCACCGGCACCTGGCCGACGGTGTCCGGGTGGGCGAGCCTGCCCGCCATCAGCGAAACCCAGGTGTGGGCGGCGCTCGAATCCACGCTGCGCCACCTCCCACCCACCGTGCTCGCCCTGCCGGACCTCGATTCTGTGCACCTGCAGGGCAAGGAGATTCCCGCTGCCGAGGTGGTCCGCCGCACCGGCGCCCGTTCCGTGTCAGTGCCGTTGGCTAGCCTGAAACCACACAGCTGGGAACAGCTGGCGATCCTCGCCGAGGCGGGGCTCGGTACCTGGATCCACCTGCCGGCGGCGGCCGGTGGG
Source organism: Brevibacterium sp. JSBI002 (assembly GCF_026013965.1). NCBI lineage: Bacteria > Bacillati > Actinomycetota > Actinomycetes > Micrococcales > Brevibacteriaceae > Brevibacterium > Brevibacterium sp. JSBI002. The sequence goes on along the minus strand of NZ_CP110341.1, from coordinate 2,579,409 downwards.
CGATCGGACGCGGTCAATCACTGGTGCGAGCGGATCCGCACCCCGTGGTCGCGCATCGGCATGGGGGTCGCGAGCCTGCGCGAATTCGGGATCATCGCCGGCCGCGAACTGCCGATGACCTACCCGCCGCTGTTGGAGGACCAGCAGGGGATCGGGCCCGAGCACAATCGGGGAACCATGACCATCGCCGCCGGTCTGCGGCGGGCTCTTGAGGAGATCGAATGACCACGACACCGGAGAACGCCGACTCATCGACGCCCGAGCACCAGACCTCGGATTCGACCACACCCGAGCTGCAGGGCCTCGACCTCACCGACGCGACCGCTCGCGCTCAGGCCCATGCCCAGCTGACGGAGAGGATCGAGGAGCTGCGGGCCGCCTACTATCAGGACTCCCTGCTCGTCTCCGATGCCGAGTACGACGAGCTCGTCCATAGTCTCGAAGACCTCGAGGCGCAGTTCCCCGAACTCGTCACCGATTCCTCACCGACGCAGACCGTCGGCGGCGTCGTCGACACCTCGACCTTCGACCCGGTCGAACACATCGGTCCGATGTACAGCCTCGACAACGTCTTCGACTATGAGGAACTGCGAGCCTGGTACGAACGGGTACGGTCGGCCACCTCGGTGAAGTCGAAGTTCCTGTGCGAACTCAAGATCGACGGGCTCGCCGTCAATCTGCTCTACCGGAACGGCGAACTCGTGCGGGCGGCGACCCGCGGCGACGGACGCATAGGTGAGGACATCACCGCGAATGTGCGCACGATCTCCGATATCCCGCACCGCCTCGACACCGAGCATCCGCCGGCCGAGGTCGAGATCCGCGGCGAGGTGTTCTTCCCCGTCGAGGATTTCGCCGAACTCAACGCCTCCCTCGTCGCCGAGGGCAAGGCCCCGTTCGCGAATCCGCGGAACTCCGCGGCCGGTTCGCTGCGGCAGAAGGACCCGGCCGTCACCGCACGCCGGCCCCTGCACATGCTCGTCCACGGAATCGCCGTGTGGACACCGGCCGATGATTCGCATCCTGAACCGGCCCACCAGTCCGAGGTCTACGAGCAGTTCCGGTCCTGGGGTCTGCCGATCAGCGACTATTTCAAGGTCCTCGACACCGTCGACGAGATCGAAGACTTCATCTCCTACTACGGCGAACACCGTCACGATGTCACCCACGAGATCGACGGAATCGTCATCAAGATCGACGATATCGCCGTGCAGGAGACGCTGGGCTACACCTCTCGCGCACCGAGGTGGGCGACGGCCTTCAAATACCCGCCCGAGGAAGTCACGACGAAGCTCATCGACATCCAGGTGCAGGTGGGTCGGACCGGGCGAGTGACCCCATTCGCCGTGATGGAACCGGTCACCGTGGCAGGATCGACCGTCGAGCGGGCGACCCTGCACAACGGTTACGAGGTCAAACGCAAGGGTGTGCTCATCGGCGACACCGTCACCCTGCGCAAGGCCGGCGACGTCATCCCCGAGGTGTTAGGCCCGGTCGCGGCCCTGCGGGACGGATCCGAACACGAATTCGTCATGCCCACCCACTGCCCGTCATGCGGAACCGAGCTCGGTGAGCAGAGGGAGGGCGACAAGGATCTGCGGTGCCCGAATTCTCGATCGTGCCCGGCACAGCTGGCCAACCGCATCTTCTACCTCGCCTCCCGCGCGGCCTTCGACATCGAAGCCCTCGGCGAGGAGGCTGCACTGGCGCTGACGGCGCCGGCCGAACCGGACACGCCCCCGCTGACGTCGGAGGCCTTCCTCTTCGACCTCACCCCGGAGGATCTGGCCGAGGTCAAGATCTGGCGGAACAAGAAGTCGAAGGGAGTGGAGACCGGTGAGCGTGAGCTCGTGCCGTACTTCTACACCCGGGGAACAGCGAAGAAGCCGAGCGCCCCGAGCGCGAACACGAAGAAGCTCTTCGACGAGCTGGAGAAGGCGAAGGATCAGGATCTGTGGCGGGTGCTAGTCGCCTTGTCGATCCGCCATGTCGGACCGACCGCCGCACGGACACTGGCCGCGAAGTTCCGCACCCTCGAGGCCATCCGTGAGGCCAGCCTAGAGGAGCTCTCCGCCGTCGAGAGCATCGGTCCGACGATCGCCCAGAGCATCCGCGATTGGTTCGAGATCGACTGGCACGTCGAAATCGTCGAGACCTGGGCGGCCGCAGGGGTGCGGATGGAAGACGACGAGGTCGAGGCCGCCGAGCAGACCCTCGAAGGGCTGACGATCGTGGCGACCGGATCACTGAGCTCGTTCACCCGCGACGGAATCAAGGAGGCGATCCTCGGCGCCGGCGGCAAGGCGGCGGGTTCGGTGTCGAAGAAAACCGACTACGTCGTCGCCGGTGAGAACGCCGGGTCGAAGTTGGAGAAAGCTGAGTCGCTGGGCGTGCCCGTCCTCGACGAGGACCAGTTCAGGGTTCTGCTGGAGACCGGCAGACTCGACTGAGGTGTGCCCGGGCCTCGTGCCTGGTCCCTGGTGCCTCGCTGCCGGAGGGAATACATTCCGGTTCGGGGAGGTTCCTTGGTGCGGCTGTGATTCGTTCGTGACCGAACTCGAAGCCGGGGTTCAGACTCAGCCAAGCTCAGAAACAGCTTCGAGTGGAAGAGTGTGGGACATGAGATGGATCCCCAAAGTTCTCGCCGGTACCTGCGTGGTCGTCGCCGCGGCCCTGACCGCAGTGCCGGTTACGGCGGGCCTGGCCGACCTGGTGCTGGGGCCGGGACCGAACAGCACCAAACGCAATGCGCAGCCTGAACTGACGTCCATGCGCACCCCGGCTGCTCCGGCCACCGGACGAACCGAGGAGTCGCCGACCGCGCTCGCTGGCGCCTCGACCGACGCGAATGAGGTCATCGAGGGCACCATCGTCGACGATCCTGCAGTGGGCGCCTCGTTCACCGACACTGCCTCGGCGAACGGCGCCTCGTTCACCGACACTGCCTCGGCGAACGGATCGCCTTCCACCGCAAGCCAGGCGGCCGGCACACACTCGTCCGGCGCACTGTCCACCGGCACCGAACTCGTCGCGGCCACCGCGGCCGACGCCCGGACCCGCATCGCCGATCTCGCCGCCGACCTCCAGGCCGGAGTCTCAGCCGGCGAGTTCACCCAGGCCGACGCCGACCGCGTCGTGGCTGACATGGCCGGATACATCCAAGGCACCCGCACCTGGCCCGAACGCCCCTCCGCCTAACAATTACTACCTGACGGCGGCTCAGCAACCTCGCGCCAGGTTGCTGGGCCGCCGTCAGGTAGTTCTGGGGGAAGGTCACAGCGCAACGGCGGGGGCGGGTCCGCTGAAGAGACTAGACTGGGGGCGAGTGAAAACGACGATGAAAGGCAGGGAATGACGGAGTCTTCCGCAATCACCCCCGAACAGGTGGAGCATCTGGCTTCACTGTCTCGGATCGCCATGAGCGAAGATGAGCTGAAATCGCTCGCCGGTGATCTGAGCACAATTCTGGGAAACGTCGCCAGGGTCAACGAAGTGGCCGGCGACGATGTGCCCGCAACCAGCCATCCCATCCCGCTGACGAACGTCATGCGCCCCGACGTCGTGGGCGAGACGCTCTCCAGCGAACAGGCTCTGGCCTCGGCTCCGGCCGCCGAGGACGACAAGTTCCTCGTTCCGCAGATCCTCGGGGAGGAGTGAGATGACCGAACTGACGAACAAGTCCGCCCTCGAACTCGCCGCAGGACTGAAATCCGGCGAGTTCTCCTCCGTCGACGTCACGCAGGCGCACCTCGACCGCATCTCTGCCACCGAGGATGACTTCAACTCCTTCATCACCGTCACCGACGAACTTGCCCTGGAGAGCGCGAAAGCCGTCGACGCCAAGCGCTCCGCCGGTGAGGACCTCCACACGCTGGCCGGTGTGCCCGTGGCCCTGAAGGACCTCGTCGTCACCGAAGGCACGCCTACGACCGCCGGGTCGAAGATGCTCGAGAACTGGGTTCCGCCCTACGAATCGACGGTGCACAACAAAGTCAAGGCCGCCGGACTGCCGGTGCTCGGCAAGACCAACCTCGACGAATTCGCCATGGGTTCGACGACCGAGCACTCGGCCTTCGGCAACACCCGCAACCCGTGGAACCTCGACCACGTGCCCGGCGGATCCTCCGGAGGCGCGGCCGCAGCGCTGGCCGGATTCCAGGCCCCGCTGTCCGTGGGCACCGACACCGGCGGCTCCGTCCGCCAGCCCGCCGCGTTCACCGGCACCGTCGGCGTCAAGCCGACCTACGGTTCGATCTCGCGCTTCGGCATCATCGCGATGGCCTCGAGCCTCGACCAGGTCGGACCTATGGGCCGCAGCGTCGCCGACGCCGCAGCCCTGCACGAACTGCTGGCCGGACACGATCCGCTCGACTCCACGTCGCTGCCCGACGAGGTCGGCGGATTCCTGAATGCCGCCCAGACCAGCGAACTCAAGGGCAAGAAGCTCGGCGTCATCAAGCAGCTGGCCGGTGAAGGCTACCAGGACGGCGTCCGCACCGCGTTCACCGCGGCGCTGGAAACCGCTGCCGCTGCCGGAGCCGAGATCGTCGAGGTCGACTGCCCGTCGATCTCCTACGCCCTCGACGCCTACTACCTCATCATGCCCTCCGAGGTGTCTTCGAACCTCGCCCGCTACGACGGCATGCGCTACGGCTTGCGCGTGGAACCGGAATCCGGTCCCGTCACCGCCGAGACCGTCATGTCGGCCACTCGTGCTGCAGGCTTCGGATCGGAGGTCAAACGCCGCATCATCCTCGGCACCTACGCTCTGTCGGCCGGCTACTACGACGCCTACTACGGTTCGGCGCAGAAGATCCGCACCCTGGTCCAGAACGACTTCGCCAAGGCCTTCGCCGCCTGCGACGTCCTCGTGTCCCCGACGACCCCGACGACCGCGCTGAAGTTCGGTGCGGAGAAGGCCGCCGACCCGATGGCCCTCTACCTCGGCGACGTGGCGACGATCCCGGCGAACCTCGCCGGCATTCCCGGACTGTCCCTGCCTGCAGGCCTGGCCGATGGTCTGCCCGTCGGCTTCCAGATCCTGGCTCCGGCCCGTGAGGACATCAAACTCTACGAGGTGGCCGGACCCTTGGAAGCCGCACTCGAATCGCGCGACGTGTGCTCGACACTCTCGCGGAAGGACTGAACGCCAAGTGAAATACGAAGACGCGATCAAGAAATACGATCCGGTCATCGGCATCGAGGTCCACGTCGAACTCGGCACCGCGACCAAGATGTTCGACGCCGCCCCCAACACCTTCGGCGGGGGACCGAACACGAACGTGACCCCCACCTCGCTCGGCCTGCCCGGCTCCCTGCCCGTGGTCAACGAGAAGGGCGTGGAGTACGCGATCAAGATCGGTCTGGCCCTCGGCTGCGAGATCGCCGAAACCTGTCGGTTCGCCCGCAAGAACTACTTCTACCCGGACGTGCCCAAGGATTTCCAGACCAGCCAGTCCGATGAGCCCATCGCGGCCGAAGGCCAGGTCGAGGTCGAGCTCGAAGACGGCACCATCGTGACCGTCCCCGTCGAGCGCGCCCATATGGAGGAAGACGCCGGCAAGAACACCCACGTGGGAGGCGCCACCGGCCGCATCCAGGGTGCCGACCATTCCCTCGTCGACTACAACCGAGCCGGTGTGCCGCTCGTGGAGATCGTCACCCACCCGATCACCGGGACAGGGGAACGGGCCGCCGAGGTGGCCGCCGCCTATGTGCGGACCCTGAGGGACATCTTCCGCGCCCTTGACGTCTCCGAGGCCCGCATGGAACAGGGCAACGTCCGCGCCGACGTCAACGTGTCCCTGCGGGAGAACCCCGAGGCACCGCTGGGCACCCGCACGGAGACGAAGAACGTCAACTCCTTCCGCTCGATCGAACGCGCAGTGCGCTTCGAGATCGCCCGCCAGGCGACTCTCCTCGAAGCGGGGGAGAAGGTTGTCCAGGAGACCCGTCACTTCCACGAGGAGACCGGGGAGACCTCCTCGGGGCGTCCGAAGTCCGACGCCGACGACTACCGCTACTTCCCCGAGCCGGACCTCGTCCCGCTGCAGCCGTCCCGCGAATGGGTCGATCAGCTGCGGGCGAGCCTGCCCGAGCTGCCGGCGCAGAAGCGCCGCCGCCTCCTCGGGGAATGGAAGTTCTCCGACCTGGAGATGCGCGACATCGTCAACGCCGGACTGCTCGAAGCCATCGAGGACACCGTCACCGCCGGTGCGAAGCCGGCCGCGGCACGCAAGTGGTGGACCGGTGAGGTCGCCCGCCTGGCCAACCAGGAGGACAAGCACCCCACCGAGATCGTCACACCTGCCCAGGTGGCAGGACTCGTCGAGCTCATCAACGAGGGCAAGCTCAACGACAAGCTGGCCAAGGATGTGCTCACCGGAGTCTCAGCCGGCGAAGGCGAGCCCGCCGAGGTGATGAAGGCCCGCGACCTCGAAATCGTCGAGGACACCGGTGCACTCGAGGTCGCCGTCGAGGAGGCCATCGCGGCCAACCCCGATGTGGTCGAGAAGATCAAGGGCGGAAAGATGCAGGCCATCGGCGCGCTCATGGGCCCGATCATGAAGGCCACCCGCGGACAGGCCGATGCCGGAAAGGCCAAGGACCTCATCCTCGCCAAGTTGGGCGTCTGAGTCCAGGTTCGACTCCGATCCTGGTCGACGCCGGCGCCTGATGGTGCCGAGCAGGACTCAGGATTGATCCAGCCACACCCTCTAGACTGTGCGTCCAAGGGAACCGACCGGTCTCCCGAACACAGCGGAGGGTGTGGCTGTTCGCATTCCCCGCAACCGATGGTCCGAAGGGACAGGGCCGAGTGCGTGACCCACACGCGTGGAGGTGAAGCGGTGTCTGAGTGGAAATCGCTGTGGAAGAGCGAATGCGGGAAGTCCGCGCCGATCTATCGGGTGCTCGTGCCCGACAGCGTCAACGAGGCGGTGCTGCGAGCCTGGAGTGCCCGCGGATACCGCTACACGGCCGGAGCCCCGAGCGCGATCTTGCTCACCGGTGGGATGAGCCGGAACTTCTTCCGCTCCAGCGTCCTGTTCAAGGGCGGCACTGCCGCCGGTACCGCCGTGACCGCGGGATTCGCGGCGCCCGGGGGACTGGCTCTGGTCTCGGGTTTCGCCGATGCCGCACTGACCTTCGGCGGAATGGGTGCGGCCACGGCGCTGGGCACCGGAATCTTCGCCGCGGTCACGGGCCCCAAATACCTGCGTGATCCGAAGCGTCTGAGCCGCACGAATCGGCGCAAGGTCTCGGGTGCCCAGTGGGTGACTCCGGCCAGTCTCGGCTATCTGCCTGGGCGCAAGGAAGGCCGGGACACCGACGAGCAGCGTCTGTTCCATCTCGCTGTCACAATCGCTCGCAAGATCGTGCGCACCCGCGCGTGGACCCACCCGATACTCAAAGATCACGTCTCCCGCGTCGACCTCGACCATGCTGTGGCCTCCATCGGAGTGCGGCTGCAGGAACTCGTCAGCCTGCGTGAGGAGATCGAAGGCATCCGCGATGCGGGAACCGCGAAGTCGGTGGAGACCTATCTGTCGAAGCTGGCCGTTGCCTTCTCGTCGATGGCCCGCCGCGTGGAGTCGATGCACGAATACTACGAGCGCCTCCTCGAACTCGATCAGCAGCTGATGCTGCTGCACAACTCCGAACGCTCCCGCGAGCTCGGTGATCGGGTGCTCGACGTGCTGTCTCGCACCGCGGCTGATGATTCCGCCGATTGGCAGTTCAGGGAGCTGCGCATCGATGCGGATTCGCAGTCGTCGATCATCTCCGGGCTCGTCGCCGAACTCGACCAGACCGCCGATGACTTCGACGACTTCGACTCCCGCCTGGCTGCGGCGCAGAAGTCCGTGGACGAGCTCGAAGCCTGAGCTCGGCCTTGGCTCAATGGTCGACCGATCCCGGTTCGCCGACGTGTCTCAGCTCGTCGGCCCGCCCGCTCCCGGCTCAGTGACCGAAGGGGTCGGGGTCGACTCCCGGCATCCATGACAGGCCCGGCTGATCATAGCCGTGAGCCTCCTGGGCCTTCTTCCACTTCTTCGACCACCGCTTGTCGAGGCGGTCGACGTAGAGGGTGCCCTGCAGGTGGTCGTATTCGTGCTGCATTATGCGGGCGAACCACCCGTCAGCGCTCAGGGTCACCGGTTCGCCTTTCTCATCGAAGCCGTTGACGGTGACCCTGTCGGCACGTTTGAGGGGGAAATCGAGACTCGGAACCGACAGGCATCCTTCGGTCTCATCGTCGGGATCGGGACGGGTGTCGGGAACCTTCGAGGCAATGAGCACGGGATTGACGAAGGTGCCGCGACGACGCACACCATAGTCATCGTCGGCGTTGAACACGAAGATGGACTTGCCGACACCGATCTGCGGTGCGGCCAGTCCGACACCGTTGCTGGCGTCGAGCGTCTCGTGCATGTCTGCGACGAGTTCGGCAAGGTCCTCGTCGAACTCGGTGATCTTCTCGGCACGACGATGCAGAACGGGCTCGCCGTAGACGACGATGGGATGAATAGCCATGAGGATAATCGTATCGGTCACCTGAGACCGTCTCAGACTCCTCCCGATCGCAGCGCTTGGGAGCGATCTCGGGGAAGGGCCGCCTCGGTGATCGTGTCCACCGATTGCTCAGCGGTTGATCGTATCCCGCACTCGATCAGGTGGATGGATATGCGGCTATCTTCGGTATGTGATAGGAGCCGTCATAAAGTTTCGCCCCCAGCGAACACAGATTGTTGAGCAACATATCTGGGAACACGTTCAGGGTCGGCGTGGTTATGATGAGGGCAAGCCGTCTCGGACCACGAGATGCAAGCTGTCGCTCCACCCGTTCAGGTGCACGTACGCCGAACGGCGAGTGGCCGCCGACGGCGGTGCACAAAGAATCGTGAAAGGACTTACTTTGACCATCTTCAACAATGTCTCCGAACTCGTCGGCCGCACGCCGCTGGTCCGCATCAACAAGGCCAGTGACCGGTCGGGCGCCGAGATTGTGGCGAAGCTCGAATCCTCGAACCCCGGCAACTCCGTCAAGGACCGCATCGGCGTGGCGATGATCGACGCCGCCGAGAAATCCGGCGAACTCAAGCCCGGCGGGACCATCGTCGAGGCGACTTCGGGCAATACCGGCATTGCGCTGGCCATGGTCGGCACCTCCCGAGGCTACAAGGTCAAGCTGACGATGCCCGAGTCGATGTCGAAGGAACGTCGCGCTCTGCTGCGCGCATTCGGAGCCGAACTCGTCCTCACCGACAAGGCTGAAGGCATGAAGGGTGCAGTGGCTAAGGCTGAAGAGCTTGCTTCCGACGGCGCCGTCCTCGTGCGCCAGTTCGAGAACCAGGCCAACGCCGAGATCCACAAGGCCACCACTGGTCCCGAGATCCTCGCCGACACCGACGGCAAGGTCGACATCTTCGTCTCCGGCATCGGCACGGGCGGAACCATCACCGGTGCGGGAGCCGCGCTGCGCGAGGCCAACCCGGATGTGAAGATCATCGCCGTCGAGCCCGCCGCTTCGCCGCTGCTGACCGAAGGCACGGCCGGACCGCACGCGATCCAGGGCCTCGGCGCGAACTTCGTGCCGAAGGTGCTCAATACCGATATCTACGACGAAGTCGTCGATGTCGACAACGACGACGCCTTCGAGCGGGCTCGCGCCGTCGCTCTCGAAGAGGGCCTGCTCGTCGGCATCTCATCCGGTGCTGCACTCTTCGCTGCCGAGAAGGTCGCGTCTCGACCGGAGAACGCCGGCAAGCGCGTCGTCGTCATCATTCCCAGCTACGGCGAGCGCTATCTGTCGACTCCGCTGTTTGCCGAGTACATGGACTGACTCCATGTCAGCGGCACGAGGGCGTCAGACTTCGGTTTGGCGCCCTCGCTGTCTGCAGAGTCCGATGTCGGACCGCTGCGGGAATTCTTCCGACCGGATCCGACTTGCACGAGACAGAACGAGACGACTGAGCAAGGGAGTCAATGATGAAGGCACTGTGGGCAGCGGCCACGGCGGCTGTGGGGGCGGCCGCCTATGGACTGAGCCGACCCGGTGTGCGCGAGACGCTGAGAGAAGACCTCGAGACGGTGAAGCGACGCGATCCGGCGGCGCGCAATGATTTCGTCTCCCTGGTCTCCTACCCGGGGATGCATGCCATCTGGGCGCACCGCGGACTCCACCGGCTGTGGCAGCATGACGTTGGAAAGGTTCCGGCGCGACTGATGTCCCAGCTCGTGCGGACGCTGACCGGGGTGGAGATCCACCCGGGGGCCAGGATCGGGCGTCGCTTCTTCATCGACCACGCCAACGGAGTCGTGATCGGGGAGACCTCGGAAGTCGGGGACGATGTCATGCTTTACCATCAGGTGACCCTCGGCGGTACCTCGATGGCGCAGACGAAGCGCCACCCGACGATCGGCAATCACGTGCTCGTCGGAGCCGGGGCGAAGATCCTCGGTCCGGTCGTCGTCGGCGACAACTCCGCGGTCGGAGCCAACGCCGTCGTCGTCAAGGACGTGCCGGCCGACTCGAGCGCCGTGGGCATCCCCGCAACCGTGCGCTCGAAGAAGAAGGAGGGCGCCGCCTCGGCGAAGGTGGGCGCCGAGTCGTCGACGACGCACCCGGACTTCGTCCTCGAGGACCCGGCCCTCTGGATCTGAGTCGACTCCTGCAGTCGGACTGAAAGCGGCTACTGCCTTCGGGCGGGAGCCGCTTTTCGTGCATTGTTGGGTCGATCCACGCTGTTCTGAGCGGCGAAACCGCCGTGGATCGACCCAACAATCGGCTGCTTGCGGCGATAGCGTGCTCGAGCCGTTCGGACGCCCGCTCAGGGGCCGGGAATACTTTCGCGACCGCTTCTGTTAAGATTTCAACTAGTTACTTCAAAATTGAAGCTAGTCCAATCGGCAGGGCGGCCGCGAGAACCGCAGGAGCCCAGACGCAGGAGGCGCCATGGAATTCGGAATCTTCACAATCGGCGATGTCACCACCGACCCGACCGACGGCACCACAGTCAGCGAACACCAGCGGATCAAGAACACCGTCGAGATCGCCAAGAAGGCCGAGGAAGTCGGACTCGACGTCTTCGCCACCGGTCAGCACCACAACCCGCCCTTCGTGGCGCCGGCGAATCCGCCGATCCTGCTGGCCAATATCGCAGCGCAGACGCAGACACTCGAACTCTCCACGGCGACGACGCTCATCACCACGACCGATCCCGTGCGCATCGCCGAGGACTACTCGTATGCGCAGCACCTCTCCGACGGCCGCATCAGCCTGATCATGGGCCGCGGCAACACCGGTCCCGTCTACCCGTGGTTCGGCAAGGACATCCGTGCCGGCATCCCGCTGGCGGTCGAGAACTACAACCTGCTCTACCGTCTGTGGCGTGAGAAGAACCTCGACTGGGAAGGCAAGTTCCGCACTCCGCTGGGCGGCTTCACCGTCACCCCGACCCCGCTGGACGAAGTGCCGCCGTTCGTCTGGCACGGATCGATCCGCAGCCCCGAGGTCGCCGAACAGGCCGCCTACTACGGCGACGGGTTCTTCCACAACAACATCTTCTGGCCGACCTCGCACACCGCGCGGATGATTCAGCTCTACCGTCAGCGCTATGAGTATTACGGCCACGGAACGGCCAGCCAGGCGATCGTCGGCCTCGGCGGTCAGGTATTCATGCGCAAGAACTCCCAGGACGCCGTCCGCGAGTTCCGTCCCTACTTCGACAACGCCCCTGTCTACGGCCACGGGCCCAGCCTCGAGGACTTCTCGACGCAGACTCCGCTGACCGTCGGGTCACCCCAGCAGGTCATCGAGCGCACCCTGAGCTTCCGCGACTGGGCCGGAGACTACCAGCGTCAGCTCTTCCTCATCGACCATGCGGGACTGCCGCAGAAGACGGTGCTCGAGCAGCTCGACCTCCTCGGCGAAGAGGTCATCCCCGTTCTCCGCGAGGAGTTCGCGAAGGGCCGCCCGGCCGACGTCCCCGATGCCCCGACGCACGGGTCCCTCGTCATCCGCCACCGCGAAGGCCGGGATCCGATCCCCGGCGGCGGAGAAGGATCGCGTGCCTTCGAGGACCGCCAGGCACGCGCTGCCGAAGCGGCCCAGAACAACGCCCAGAATACGACACCGGAAGGAGCCGTCCGCTCATGAGCGCGAACACGATGACCATCGTGGCCGTGACCACCTCGCTGAGCGAGGACTCGACCACGCTCAAGCTCACGAACCGGGTCCTCGGTCAGGCCGCCTCGGCGGGGGAGTCGGTGAGCATCGACGTGACCACGGACGTCATCAACGTCCGCAGCCTCGCCACCGCGCTGACCGATATGACCCTGACCGGGTTCCGGTCCGAAGCGTTGGAGCAGGCCTTCGCGACCATCGCCGCCGCCGATGCGATCGTCACCGTCGCACCGGTGTACAAGGCCGCCCCCGTCGGCCTGCACACCCTGTTCTGGCAGCTCGTCGACGACAAGGCGCTGAGCCGCAAACCCGTGCTCATCGCCTCCACCGGCGGAACCGCCCGCCATTCGCTGGCCGGGGACGCGGTGCTGCGGCCGATGCTGTCCTACCTCAAGGGCATCGTCGTGCCCACCACGGTGTTCGCCGCGACCGACGACTGGGGAACCGTCGAAGGCGGCCGCGCGCTGACCGCCCGGATCCGTCAGGCGGGGGAGGAGCTCGTGCCCCTGACTGCAACGATCATCGGGGCCGGAAATGACGACCTCGCCGAGGTGGCCGACCCCGATTCGCACGCAGGTGCAGGGGCGGGCGCGACCCGGGGCACCTCCTCGGCGAATCGCGGAATCGTCGACGAATTCGACCCGGCGAACGTCACTCCCTTCGCGCAGCTGCTCGAGGGCTGAGATGACGGAGATCAGATTCGGGCTCGGAAGGGAGACGCTGGCGCAGAATGCGTGGCGGACCTATTTCGAGACTTCGCAGCGTCTCCGTCAGGCCCTCGAGGTCCAGCTCAAGGACGATGCGGGGCTCGATGTCAGCGACTACAACACTCTGCTCCTGCTGTGGGAAGCGCCGGAGCGGACGCTGACGATGAGCGCACTGGCGAAGAAGCTCGTCTTCTCGCCGTCGCGGCTGAACTATCGGATCAAGGTCCTCGTCGACGCGGGGCTGGTGACGAAGACCCAGTGTCGCGATGACGGGCGTGCCCACAATGTCGCGCTGACCGAGGCGGGGGCGCGGGCATTCCTGTCCGCCGGGGCCCAGCACAAGAGCTACGTCGACGAGATCTTCTTCGACCATGTCAGCGATGCCGAACTCGAGGTGCTCGAGGCCGTGTTCACGCGGATCGGGAAAGCGCTGCCCGAGTGACGAGGCGGGCTCTGCCCGAGCGACGAGGCCCGTCATCTCAGAGTGACGAAGCCCTCGGCACCGGGCAGGGGTGCGTGCCACAATGAGGGCATGTCCATCACCACAATCGCCTTCCCGAACTCCGAGCTCCGCAACCGAGTGATCGCTCGGATCCCCGCTCACCAGCGCGCCAACGTCGACCTCGTCGTCTTCTCCGATGCCGAACGGTCGGCCAAGCTCAGCCGGGACGATGTCGACGTCGTCGTCCTGCCGTACATGGATTCCGGGCCGACGATCGAGCTGCTCGACGAGCTGCCGAACCTGCGCCTCGTCATCACGCAGACGACCGGATTCGACCCCGTCGCCCACCTGCCCGAACGCGGAATCCAGGTGGCGACCGCCTCCGGCGTGCACACCGGAGGCACCGCCGAGCTCGCCCTGGCACTGACCCTGGCCAGCCTGCGCGGAATCGACGACGCCGTGCGCTCGCAGGTCTCGCGGGTATGGGAGCACCAGCGCCACCGCTCGCTGCAGGACCGGCGGGTGATGATCATCGGCGTCGGCGAGATCGGCTCGGCCATCGCCGACCGCTTCGACCCCTTCGAAGTCCAGCTCACCCGAGTCGCCTCGACCGCACGTGAGGACGAACGCGGGAAGATCCACGGCGTCGACGAGCTGCCGGAGCTTCTGCCCCACACCGAGGTGGCCGTGCTCATCACTCCCCTCAACGAGGGCACCCACCGCCTCGTCGATGAGAAGTTCCTCAGCCTGCTTCCCGACAACGCGCTGATCGTCAATGTCGCGCGCGGCAAGGTCGTCGACACGGACGCGCTTGTGGCGGAGCTCGCCACGGGTCGGCTCCATGCCGCCCTCGACGTCACCGACCCGGAGCCGCTGCCGCGCAACCACGCGCTGTGGGGCACCCCGAACACTCTCATCACACCCCATGTCGGAGGCGACACCTCGGCGTTCGAGCCCCGGGTCGTGAAGATCCTCGCCGAGCAGGTCAGGCGGATCAACGACGGCGAGCAGCCGGTCAATCTCATCAAGGCCTGATGTTCCACCGCAGCACTGAGGCTTTCGAACAGGGCTGACGTGCCGTCATTAGGTCACGCAAATCTGATCTAAGCAGGGCCTGACCACCGCCTCGCAGTCGGACTCTCGCATGGTTCCCAGAAGAGGTTCCACCATGCGAGAGTCCGGCGTGCGGATGCTGAAATCGGGCGTAGCATGCCTGCATGAGCATCGATACAGACAACACCACTCCCGACATCAAACCCCGTTCTCGCGATGTCACGGACGGCCTCGAGGCCACCGCCGCACGCGGCATGCTGCGCGCCGTCGGCATGGGCGACGATGACTGGGTGAAGCCGCAGGTCGCGATCGCAACCTCGTGGAATGAGATCACCCCCTGCAACATGTCGCTGCAGCGTCTCGGTTCGGCCGCCAAGGAAGGCGTCCACGAGGCCGGTGGCTTCCCCCTGGAATTCGGCACCATCTCCGTCTCGGACGGGATCTCGATGGGCCACGAGGGAATGCACTACTCGCTGGTCTCCCGTGAGGTCATCACCGACTCCGTGGAGACCGTGATGAGCGCCGAGCGCCTCGACGGCTCCGTGCTCATGGCCGGCTGCGACAAGTCGATCCCCGGAATGCTCATGGCCTCCGCCCGCCTCGGGCTCTCGAGCGTCTTCCTCTACAACGGTTCGATCATGCCCGGAACCGCGAAGATGGAGGATGGCTCGGAGAGGGAAGTCACCCTCATCGACGCCTTCGAAGCCGTCGGCGCCTGCCGTGCGGGCACCATGTCCCAGAAGGACGTCGACGCCATCGAGCGCGCCGTCTGCCCCGGTGAGGGTGCCTGTGGCGGAATGTACACCGCGAACACGATGGCCTCGGCCGCCGAGGCCATGGGGATGTCGCTGCCGGGTTCGGCCGCTCCGCCGGCCATCCACCGCAACCGCACGATGTTCGCCCGCAAGTCGGGTGAGGCAGTCGTCAACATGCTGCGCCAGGGCATCACCACGAAGGACATCATCACCCGCGAATCGCTGCACAACGCGATCGCTGTGGTCATGGCCTTCGGCGGTTCGACGAACGCGGTCCTCCACCTGCTGGCCATCGCCCACGAGGCCGGAGTGGAGCTCGATCTCGATGACTTCAACCGCATCGGCGACAAGGTTCCGCACCTGGGCAACGTCAAGCCCTTCGGCCAGTACGTGATGAACGACGTCTTCAAGATCGGCGGCGTGCCCGTGATCATGAAGGCCCTCCTCGACGCCGGTCTGCTCAACGGCGACTGCCTGACCGTGACCGGCAAGACCGTGGCCGAGAACCTCGAGTCGATCAACCCGCCGGACCCGGACGGGAAGATCCTGCGCGCGCTCAACAACCCGATCCACGCCACCGGCGGCCTCACCGTGCTGCAGGGATCGCTGGCGCCCGAAGGCGCCGTCGTGAAGTCCGCGGGCTTCGACGCCGATGTCTTCGAAGGCACCGCTCGCGTCTTCAACCAGGAGAAGCCGGCGATGGATGCCGTGCTGAACGGCGAACTGAAGAAAGGCGACGTCGTCGTCATCCGCTACGAAGGACCCAAGGGCGGACCCGGAATGCGCGAGATGCTCGCGATCACCGGCGCCATCAAGGGTGCGGGCATCGGCAAGGACGTCCTGCTGCTCACCGACGGCCGCTTCTCCGGCGGTTCGACCGGTCTGTGCATCGGCCACATCGCCCCCGAGGCAGTCGACGGCGGCCCGATCGCGCTCGTCGAGGACGGTGACAAGATCACCGTCGACATCGCGGCCCGCTCGATCGAGCTCCACGTCGACGAGGAGGTGCTGGCCGAGCGTCGCAAGTCCTGGACGATCCCGGACAACCATCGCCTCACCGGCGTGCTCGGCAAGTACGCGAAGCTCGTGCAGTCGGCGTCGAAGGGCGCGGTCTGCTTCTGATCCACCTCAAGGTCCGTTGCTGATTCCGCTCACCCTCGGGTGACACTCAGCGATACGGTCCGGTTCCTCCATCGCCGAGGCGGTGCAGACGTCACGTCTGCACCGCCTCGGCGATTTCGGTGGGGAACGTTCCTGACCGCAGTACGGACCGTTCTGAGCCCGCGACACGAAACTACAGTTACCGAAAAGTTACTTCGGCGTGTCGCGCGAGTTCCCGGGGGACACGGCGCCTTGTCGCAATCAATACTGCAAGGGACGTTTGTGCAGCAGGTCACATGGGGATACAGTGCGAACTACGTTCAGTTTTCTGTGATGAACCATTGATGATTCACTCATAGTGGCTGATCAGAGGAAAATTCGCGCAAAGGAACCTTGATCGTTGATGATTCGCACCGCTTTCCCGATTCGCCGTGAGATCTACTCCCAGCTTCCGGGTCCCATGCACCATTCCTCGACGTCCAGTGAGGCTCGGCTGATCCCTGTGTCGTAGTCGGCACCATGGGAAAATACGTCCTGCGGCGGTTCATCAACTACTTCATCCTCGCGTTCATAGCGACGGTCACCGCCTACATCACCTCCAGCTCATTCATGGATCCGGCCTCCCGGTACCGTGGTCAGAATCCGCCGCTGTCAGAAGATTCGATTCGGTCCATCCTCAACGGCCACGGCACGAACCCCGAAGTCCCGATCCTCGAGAGGACCTGGCACTGGCTGACCAACATCTTCCTCCACGGTGATTTCGGCACGACGGTCCACAACTCACCGGTGCTGCAGGAGATCCTCGTTCGGGCAGGTGTCAGCCTCAAGCTCCTGCTCATCGGATCGATCATCGGAGCCATCCTCGGCGTGATCCTCGGAGTCTGGGGAGCCGTCAAACAGTACAAGACATCCGACCAGGTCGTGACCTACGCGTCCTACCTCATCATCGCCACTCCGACATTCGTCATCGGCGTGATCCTCATGATCATCGCCACCGGATTCAACAATGCCCTCGGCACGACCCTCATCCGCTTCTCGGGTGATTACTCGGCGAATATCGACCCGGGATTCGTCCCGTGGTTCACCGACCAGGTGTCACATATGCTGCTGCCGACCCTGGCGCTTGTGCTCATGGGCGCCGCGACGTACTCGCGTTACCAGCGTTCGGTCATGCTCGACGTGCTTGCATCGGATTTCATCCGCACCGCCAGGTCCAAAGGGCGCACCCGCAGAACCGCGTTGGTCAAGCACGGCGTGCGCGTCGCACTCATCCCGATGTCGACGTACTTCGCCTACGCGTTCGGCACACTGGTCGCCGGCTCGTCGATGCTCGAGGTCATCTTCTCGTGGAACGGCATGGGCCAGTTCACCATCAACTCGATCCTGCAGTCCGATATAAACGCGGCCGCAGGCTCCGTTCTCTTCGTCGCAGTGCTCACGCTCCTGGCCTCGACCTTGTCCGAGGTGCTCTATGCCGCACTCGACCCGAGAGTGAGGATCTGACATGGCAACAGATATTCCGATCTCCACAGATCCCGACACCGAGGTGGTGACGAAGCGTTCGAAGCCGACCTCTCGGGCGATGCTCATCTGGCGCCGCCTGCGCTCGACGCCACGTTTCTGGGTCGGCGGGATCCTGCTCGCATTCTTCGTTCTCTTCGCTCTGTTCGGCAACACCATCAACATCTACTCGCCGACCGACCAGGATGTCTTCGCACTCAATGAGGGCCCGAGTGCCCAGCACTGGTTCGGTACGAACACGATCGGCCAGGACATCTACGCTCAGACCGTCGTGGGACTGCAGAAATCCCTGCTCATCGGCATCATCGCCGGGCCGTGTGCGAGCATTCTGGCCGCCATCATCGGATCGACGGCAGGCTATTTCGGTGGTCGAGTCGAGACGATCATCGTCTGGTTCATCAACCTTCTGCTCGTGCTGCCGTCCTTCTTCATCCTTGTGCTCATGGCGCCTCTGCTGAGGCAGCTGTCGTGGACGGCCATCGTCGTCTTCCTCGTGCTCTTCGGTTGGATGATCATGGCTCAAGTCGTGCGCAACCAGACCAAGGCGATCAAGGATCGCGACTTCGTCCGAGCCGCCCGCTATATGGGGGTTTCGACTCCGAAGATCCTCAGCCGGCACATCATCCCCAACGTGGCCTCGATCCTCATCGTCGATGCGACACTCGGCGTCGTCTCCGCAATCCTCGCCGAGACGTCCCTGAGCTATTTCAACCTGGGCATACAGAAACCCGACGTGTCGATCGGCACTCTGCTGGCCGAAGGCTCCGGAGCGGCGGCCACACGTCCCTGGCTGTTCGTCTTCCCCGCAGGGGTGCTCGTGCTCATGCTCTTCGCGATCAGTCTCATGGCCGATGCCCTGCGGGATGCGATCGATCCGACCTCAGGAGTCAACCGTGACTGAAACCCTTGACATCGACCTCGCCCCCGTCATCGCGGCAGAACCCATCCTTGAAGTCAGAGACCTGACGGTGACCTTCCCCAACCCCAACGGCGACGTTCAAGCGGTGCGCGGGGTCAACTACGAGGTCAGACCGGGCGAGTTCCTCGGCATCGTCGGCGAATCCGGCTCAGGCAAATCCGTGTCCTCGATGGCTGTGATGGGTCTGCTTCCCTCCACCGCTCAGATCGCCGGCTCCATCCGGTATCGCGGGCAGTCTCTTCTCGACATGAACGACCACCAGATGTCGAAGCTGCGTGGCCGCGAGATCGCCATGGTATTCCAAGATCCGCTGTCGGCACTGACTCCCGTCTATACGATCGGAGAACAGATCTCCGAGGGTCTGATCATCCATGACCCGAGCTTGTCGAAAGAGGCGGCGAACGATAGGGCGATCGAACTGCTCAGAATCGTCGGCATCCCAGGGGCGGAGCGGCGGGTGAAGTCATATCCGCACGAGTTCTCCGGAGGCATGCGGCAGCGAGCCATGATCGCCATTGCGATCGCCAACGATCCTGATCTCATCATCGCCGACGAGCCGACGACGGCATTGGACGTGACGATCCAGGCTCAGATCCTCGACGTGCTGCAGAAAGCACGCGAGATCACCGGTGCCGCGATCGTGCTGATCACCCACGACCTCGGTGTGGTGGCCGGAAACGCCGACCGAATCGCTGTCATGTACGCCGGCCGCCTCGTCGAGACCGGGGGAGTGGAGCAGGTCTTCCACAGCCCGCAGATGCCCTATACGACAGGACTGCTGCGTTCGGTGCCGAACCTTGCCACAGCGGGAACCCAGAGACTCGTTCCGCTCGAGGGCAAACCGCCGTCGCTGTCGAATCTTGCGCCCGGGTGCCCATTCGCACCGCGTTGTCCGATCGCGGTCGACAAATGCAGCGAGGTCGAGCCCGAACTCGTCGAACACGGTGTCACCGGCGTGCAGGCGGCCTGTCACCGTGCCGACGAGATCGCCCGGGGCGATCTGGAAGCCAAAGACATCTACCCGCGCCCCGACCCGGTGGCGACTCGAGTGAAAGATGACGCAGCACCGAACATCCTTGAGGTCACCGGTCTGCAGAAGCACTTCCCTCTGCTCAAAGGCGCCGTGTTCAAGCGACAGATCGGCACGGTGAAAGCCGTCGACGGAATCGATCTCGAGATCAAGGCCGGCCAGACCCTCGGACTGGTGGGCGAATCGGGCTGCGGGAAGTCGACGACGATCGGTGAGGTTCTGGAGATGGTCGCTCCGCAGAAGGGGCGGCTGGTCATCAACGGCATCGATGTCGCGGACCTGAACAAGCGTGAACGTCTGGCCATGCGCAGAGACGTCCAGGTCGTCTTCCAGGATCCGATGGCCGCCATCGACCCGCGGCTGCCGGTCGGCGAAGTGATCGCCGAACCGCTGACCGTGCACAAGGTGCCAGCTCAGGAGCGCAACGACAAGGTTGCCGAGATGCTCGAACTCGTCGGCCTCGACGCGGCGATGGCCGAACGCTATCCGCATGAGTTCTCCGGTGGGCAGCGTCAGCGCATCGGCATCGCTCGGGCCCTGGTGACGAACCCGAAGCTGCTCGTCCTCGACGAACCCGTCTCGGCTCTCGATGTCTCCGTCCAAGCAGGTGTCATCAATCTGCTCGAAGACCTGCGTGACACCTTGGGACTGTCCTATCTGTTCGTCGCTCACGACCTCGCGGTCGTCCGACAGATATCGGACTATGTCGCCGTGATGTATCTCGGTCGGATCGTCGAGTACGGCGAATCCGACGCGCTCTATCGGCAGCCGCGGCACCCCTATACGCGAGCACTGATGTCAGCGATCCCCGTCCCCGACCCCGAAGTCGAACGGTCTCGGGAACGGGTGCTGCTCACCGGAGATCTGCCGAGCCCGACCGATGAGATCTCCGGCTGCAACTTCCGCACCAGGTGCCCGCTGTTCAACCTGCTGCCGGACGGGGACAGGCAGATGTGCCTGACCGATGACCCCCGTCCGCGGTCACTGGAGGGCGACCTCGTCGCCTGCCACCATGCGGAGCGGATCAGGGAGCTCGACACCGCGACCTGAAGCCGCACCCATAGCCCACCTCGAGGAACACCACACTAGAAATGAGGAACTCATGAGAATGAGGAAGAAGGCGACAATGGTCGTCGCCGCGACCGCTGCGCTGGGCCTGGCACTGTCCGGCTGCCAGCAGGCGAACAAGGACTCCGGCGGAGTCGACAGCGACAAGGCGGACAAGGAGATCTCCGGACTCCCCACCACCGACTACCAGAAAGCCGGATACGACGAGGTCAAGGACGGCGGCACGCTGACCTACCCGATCACCGAAATCCCCGCGAGCCTCAACTACTACCACGCCGATGGCGCGCACGTAGACAACAACAACATCTACGGCACCACCTTGGGCGGGCCCGTCACGATCAAGGACGACGGCACCTGGGAAGTCGACAAGAACTACGCCGAGAGCGTCGAGATCGCCAGCGAGGATCCGCTGGTCATCGACGTCAAGCTGAACAAAGACGCCGTCTGGGAGGACGGCACGCCGATCGACGTCGACGACTACAAGGCGTTCTGGCAGACCCGCGACGGCAAACACGACGAGTTCGAGGTTGCTTCGACCAAGGGCTATGAGGATATCGAGAAGATCGAATCCGGCAAGGACAAGCACGAGGTCAAGATCACTTTCAAGACCCCGAACATCGACTGGCCGAACTATATCGCTGCGCCCCTGCCCAACGAGATCACCGAGGATGCCGACTCCTTCAACAAGGACTACACGAAGAAGGTCCTGCCTTCGAACGGTCCTTTCAAGGCTGACAAGGTCGACACGAAGTCCGGCGTCATCACGATGGTCAAGAACGACAAGTGGTGGGGCCAGGAGCCCAAACTCGACAAGGTGATCTTCAAGGTCGTGTCTCAGGCGCAGCAGGCCCAGGCGTATGCGAATAAGGAGCTCGACCTCGTCGATGTGGGAACCGACGGCGACTCCTACAAGATGGCCGACAAACGCGAAGACGGTGAGATCTATAAGTCGCAGGGCATGCAATGGACCCATGTGACGATGAACGCAGAGAAGGGTGCGCTCAAGGAACAGGAGGTCCGTGACGCGATCGGCCACGCCATCAATCGCGAAGCTATCGCCCAGGCCGCGATCGGCCCCGTTGAGGCGCCCGTGACCCTGGTCAACAACGTCACCTTCATGCCCGGGCAGGAAGGCTACCAGGACAACACCGACGGCAGCCTCGACTTCGACCAGGAGGCGGCGAAGAAGATCCTCGACGACGCCGGCTGGGCCGAAGGCGACGGTGGAGTGCGAGAGAAGGACGGCGAGAAGCTGCAGTTCAAGATCGTCGTTCCCGCCGACACCGCGTCGAACGCGCAGCGTGCCGAACAGATCATGAAGGACCTCAACGAGGTCGGCTTCAAGATCGAGATCGAAACCGTCCCTGTGGCTGCGTACTTCGCCGATCACGTGCTCAACGGCAACTTCGACATGGCGACCTTCACCTGGGAGGGAACGGCCTTCCCGATCTCTTCGGGTTCGAACCTGTTCTACCCCGCAGATTCGGAGCAGAACCACTCGAAGATCTCCAGCGATGCGATCGGCGAGAAGTTCAAGGCCGCGACGAAGACGCTTGATCCCGCCGAAGCCAAGAAATTGGCGAATGAGGGCGATGCCGAGGTGTTGAAGCTCAAGCCGCTCATCCCGTTCTATCCGACCCCCTATGTCTGGGGTGTCAGGGAAGACGTCGTCAACCTCGGGCCGCGTCAGCTGGAATCGCCTGACTGGACCGAGATCGGCTTCAAGAAGTGATGCACTGATCGACTGAAGCCATCCGAGACTGCCGGCCCCGTGGGTTCACGTTCCCCACGGGGCCGGTCTTTCTTTGTTCAGATGAGTCCGACTGCCACCAGGAGCACCAGCACCAGAGTCACCCCGATGACGCCGAGGCTCCATCGAGTGCTGACGTCCTCGGCAAGGCCGGAGGGACCGCTTCGCACAGCCGTTTCAGGCGCATGGGCCTGAGTATGCTCCCATCGGCGCAGCAGTTCGAACGCGGGGTGATTGTCCAGAGACTCCGGTCGCGTTCCGCCTGTCAGTCCGGAATCGATCTTCCGTCGCGGCATTCCGGGAGCGTTCCACGGTCGAATGGTCCGCTCGGCCCCCTCCGCCGAGGCGGTCTCGATCGTGACGACAGAACCCAGCCGAATATCACGGATTCGGGTGAACGGCACAGACGTCGTACGCAGGATCTCCCTGACCTCCACCTCGTCGGTTCCGACGACGAGAGCCGGCCGCCAGAGGATGATGAATGCAAGCCAGCCGATGAGTACAAGACCTGGACCGAAACGACCGACGGTGTCCCACGCCCCGCGCAGCAGCGCGTCGCCGAGGAGGAAAGCGAGGAACGCCCACACGATGACCGTGATGATGGGGCCGCTGCGTTGTCTCAGGATGATCGGTGCACTCACCAGCCCAGCGTATCGGCTCTAGGATGTAGGTCACACGACTTCAGAAGAGGAACACAATGCGCATCGTCGTTCTCGATGACTATCAGCAGGTGGCAGGCAAGTTCGCGGACTGGAGCGGTCTCGACGCCGAGGTCGAGTTCATCGATCGTCCCATCGTCGACGACGATGACCTGGTGCAGGTCCTCTCCGGTGCCGAGGTGGCTGTGGCGATGCGAGAGAGAACCGCCTTCACCGCCGTGCGGCTGGAACGGCTGCCGAACTTGCGTCTGCTCGTGACCACGGGACGGGTCAACGCCTCCATCGACGTGGAGGCGGCGCGTGCGCAGGGGATTGTGGTCTGCGGAACCGAGTCGACCACCTCGGCGACACCCGAGCTGACCTGGGGACTCATCCTCTCCGTCCTGCGCAGCATCCCGGCCGAGGACGCCGCCGTCCGAGGCGGGGGCTGGCAGTCGACCGTCGGGGGAGACCTCGATGGGCACCGCCTCGGCGTGGTCGGTCTGGGACGTCTGGGAACGAAGGTCGCGCGGGTCGGTGCGGCCTTCGGCATGGACGTCGTGGCGTGGAGCCAGAACCTCGACGCGGAACGGGCGGACGCCCTGGGCGTGCGCGCGGTGAGCAAGGACGAACTGTTCTCCACCGCCGACGTGGTGACGATCCACTACAAGCTGAGCGAACGCAGCCGAGGACTCGTGGGAGCAGCCGAGCTCGAGGCGATGAAGCCCGACAGCATCCTCGTCAACACCTCGCGTGCCGGACTCGTCGACACCGACGCACTCATCACCGTGCTGGAGGCAGGAGGGATCCGGGGTGCTGGACTCGACGTCCACGACGAAGAGCCGCTGCCGGTCGACCATCGCCTGCGCAGCACACCGCGCACCGTGCTCACCCCGCACCTGGGATACGTCACCGAGGACACGTACCGGATCTTCTTCACCCAAGCGGTCGAGGACATCGCCGCCTGGATTTCGGGAGAGCCGATCCGCGTGCTGGCCTGAGCCGGAACGTATGAGCCACGGCTATGGTGAGGTGAGAGGGACGCCATCCCTCGTCGCCCCACCGCGAGAGCACCCAAAACGAAAGCAGAGGCACAATGGCCGATCAGCCCGAAGGTGAGAAGACAGTCCTCGACGCGAGTCTGGAGGTCTTCCGTGCTCACGGGATGACGACGATCTTCGGAAATCCGGGTTCGAACGAGCTGCCGTTCCTCGCAGGACTCGGCGAGGATTTCCGGTTCGTCCTCGGTCTGCATGAGCAGGTCGTCGTCGGCATGGCCGAAGGATACGCACGGGCCGCGGGAGGACCGGCGCTGGTCAATCTGCACGCCGCCTCGGGGTCGGGCAACGGCGTGGGTGCGCTGACGAACGCCCGCTACGGCCACGTTCCGCTCGTCGTCCTCGCAGGTCAGCAGGTGCGCCGCACCGTCGGTCAGGAGACGATGCTCGCCAGCGTCGATGCTTCGACCCTGCCTGCTCCGCTGGTGAAGTACTCACACGAGCCGCTGTCGGCCACCGACGTGCCGCGCACCCTGTCGCAGGCCGCATTCGAGGCAGCCACCGAACCGAGCGGGCCCGTCTATGTGTCCGTCCCCCTCGACGACTGGGACGAGCCAGCACTTGCCGACGACGAGCTGCTGACGAAGCGTTCGGTGACGACGGCCGGGACCATGTCGGAGTCGCTGCGGCGAGAGCTCGCCGACGTCCTCGACGGGGCGCAGAACCCCGCTCTCGTCCTCGGGCCACAGGTCGATGCCGCCGCCGTCGACGATCCGACGGTCTATGAGGACGCGGTGGTGCTGGCCGAGCGCCTCGGTGCTTCCGTCTATGTCGCGCCCTCGCCGACGCGGTGCCCGTTCCCCACAACCCATCCGAACTTCGAAGGCGTCCTGGTTCCGGGCATCAAGTCGGTGCGCGACCGACTGTCCGGCCATGACGTCGTCCTTGTCATCGGTGCAGCCACGTTCCGGTACCACCGCTGGGAACCGGCGAACTACCTGGAGCCGGGCACCGAGGTCATCCAGATCACCCAGGATCCACGGGAGGCGACGCGGGCACCGTTCGGCCGTGCCGTCGTCGCGGACGTCGCGACCGCGCTTGCCGACCTCGCTGCAGCGACGACGGATCGAGGAACTCGCCGAGGCGACCGCGGGTCCCGAGTCGTCACCGCTCCTGCCCGATCGGAGCAGGGGATGGCCGGCACCGAGGTGCTCGATGTCCTCAACGAGCACGTCGACGACAGTGTCGTCTACCTCAATGAGACGACCACCCTCGACCTCGAATACCTCGAGCGGATCGTCATCGACCGGCCCGGAATGTATCACTTCCCGGCCTCGGGAGGACTGGGCTTCGGGTTGCCGGTCGCCGTCGGCATAGCCCTCGGCGACCCGGAGAAGACTGTTGTCGCCACCGTCGGCGACGGGTCTGCGAACTACGGGCTCACGGCTCTGTACACGGCCGCTCAGCTGGGCACGAAGACGATCTTCGTCATCGTCAACAACTCCGGATACGGTGCGCTGTCCGGATTCGCCGAGCGGATGGGAGTTCCCGATACCCCAGGGCTGACTCTGGGCGCGATCGACTTCGTGTCGTTGGCACAGGGCTACGGAGTTCCGGCTCAGCGCACCACGACGCGGGAAGAATTCGAAGCCGCTTACCGCGAGGCGCTGCAGGCCGACGGGCCGGTGCTCATCGACGCCGTCGTCCTCGGTGTCGATGGCAAGCCGGCGGAGTGACAGAACGACGAAGCCGCCGGAGAGTCGGAACTCTCCGGCGGCTTCGTCATTGCTCGACCTGACTGCTCAACCGGCCTCGTCGGTCACGACCGTTGGTCGGGGTGGGCCGCCTCGGCGAGGTTTTGGTCGAAGCTGACCGGGTCAGTTCACCTCGGCAGGATCGGCCGAGACGCGGCCGCCGTTCTCGAGCGCGTCGATGGCTGCCACCTCGGCGTCGGTGAGTTCGAAGTCGAAGACGTTGTAGTTCTGTTCCATGCGGTCGCGGTTGTTCGACTTCGGGAAGACGACGTGGCCCTTCTGCAGGTGCCAGCGGATGATGGCCTGAGCCCAGGACTTCTCATGGGTGGCGGCGATCTCACCGATGACGGTGTTGGCGTAGTCGACCTTGCCCTGACCCAGCGGGCCCCAGGCTTCGACCTTGATGTCGTGCTCGGCCAGCAGCGGACGGGTCTCGACCTGCTGGAACTGAGGGTGGACCTCGATCTGGTCGACGGCGGGGATGATGCCGGTGTCGAGGATCTCGGGCAGGAAGCGGTGGTCGAAGTTCGACACGCCGATCGAGGAGGTCAGGCCCTGATCGCGGTAACCGGGGAAGGCCTCCCAAGTTTCGACGGAGTTCTTATTCTCTGGGGTCGGCCAATGGATGAGGTAGAGGTCGACATGGTCGAGGCCGAGCTTCTCCAGGGATTCTCCGAGGGCCCGCTTGGACTCCTCCGCACCGTGGCGGTCGTTCCACAGCTTGGTCGTCACGAAGAGTTCGTCACGGGCGATCCCGGACTTCGCGATGGCCCGGCCCACACCTTCCTCGTTGCCGTAGACGGCGGCGGTGTCGATGTGGCGGTAGCCGACTTCGAGGGCGTCGGTGACGATGCGTTCCGTCTCGTCGGGGTCGACCTTGAAGACGCCGAATCCCAGCTGCGGGATCGTCTTGCCGTCGTTGAGAGTGAGTGTGGGAACCGTCATGGTGTACGCCTTTCGTCACGGGGCTGGAATGATCTGCGGAACGTCCTTGTGCGATGTCTCCGCGGATTCGGGAATCTGAAGGTGATCCCGAGCGACTCTATAACGACAGTGTCGTTGGCGATCATTCCCGATTTCTCTCTGTTTCTTCATTTTTCGATGCCGCCACGAGCGATCAGTGTCGAGACTGGCACACGTTGTGACCGTGGAAGCGAGTGTGAGACCGATAGGTTCGAGACATGGGGGAACGAAGAGCACATCATCGCCGCCGGATCGCGTCTGTCGGTGCCGTCATTGTTGCGGCGGTCGGGCTGTCCGGGTGTTTCGGACCAGATCTCAGCGACCGTGCGCATGACATCGGCGCGGTGCTGTCGACTAAGGCGGGGGTCGAAGATGTCAGCACCGTTTACCAGAACGGCTTCGATTCGGGTCGGTTGCTGGCTCACACCGTCACAATGTCCACCGATGCGACACACAATCAAACCCTCGAGGTGGCCGCCGCGTTCGATCAGGAGACCGGTCCGGAGTTCGATCGCTATGACCAGGAGCTCACGCTCCTGGTTTCGGATCAGGAACTTGACATCAGAGACAACACGAGTAGTGACATCATGGCGGAGCGAACGTCGCATCTTCTTATCCTCGCTGCATCACTGTCCGCCGATCGGATCGAGTGGAATAGACAGTCGAAGCAGAGTACCTTCGAAGACTCACTGGAGCTGAGCGACGCGCAGACTGACCCCTTCCGGACAATCAGTGCGGTACGGACAGAGCTCGGCTCCGAAGACTTCCAACTGAGGACCAGAGCTCCGTCCCAGGCTGAGTGGAATGTGGATTTCCCGTTCTCAGAGCAGGCGCAGAACCGTCTGGAGACTGCAATCAGCCCGATCCTTGACCAGAATGATGAGATCAGGATCGAAGACGACCAGGTGTCGAGCTATTTTGTTGAAATCCCTGACGGACCAGAAGCGGTCAGTCAGCTGAGAGACAAAATCGAACGCATTGACGTTGTCAACACTCAGTCTTGGGATTTCCACTGGACTCTCAACGCGGGGCCGAACAATCAGTGGAATCCAGGGTGGGTCAATGTGGGCGGCTGCGACTATGGCGATGAACCAGACTCGCAGTCCACCACAGGGGCACAGACGGTTGAGGATCAGCTGCGAGCTCTGTACGACACGTGCCAGTGAGTGTCAGCTCCGCCCTTCGTCTTGAGCGCGCTTCTTGCCCGTGGACTCATCGGCGGCGAGCTGCGCTTCGTCGAAGACCGATGGAGTTCCGGTGCCGGTGTCGGTCTCGTCCTCGCGACCCGGGGTGTGCAGATTGAACTTGATGATCGCCCACCGGAACAGGAAGTAGTAGATGACCGCATAGGCCAGGCCGATGACCAGCAGAAGCAGGACCGGCCCGATGCCGCCGGACAGTTCGGAGGCTCGTCCGAGGTTGAGCAGATAGTCCAGCGCGCCGGCCGAGAAGCCGAATCCGGATTTGATGCCGAGCGCATTCACCAACGCCAGGGACGTGCCGGTGAGCACGGCGTGGACCGCGTAGAGCGGGAATGCGACATAGGCGAAGGCGTATTCGAGCGGCTCCGTGATTCCGGTGATGAACGCTGTCAGCGCCACCGAGAGCATGATGCCGCCGACGACCTTGCGGCGCTGCGGGTGCGCGGTGCGATAGATCGCCAGGGCTGCGGCGGGAAGCGCGAACATCATGATCGGGAAGAAACCGGTCATGAACGACCCCGTCCAGTCGGCCGTGCCGTCCACACCGGAGAAGAAGCAGGTGATGTCGCCGTGCGCGGTGTCCCCCGAGGAGGTCGTGCACGAACCCAGCTGGAACCAGGGCAGGTTGTTCAGCAGATGGTGCAGTCCGAAGGGGATGAGGAGTCGGTTGATGGTACCGAAGACGAACCCTGTGCCCGGGTTGGCTCCGTGCTCCATGAGGAAGCCGCCTACGCCCTTGTTGATGAGGGAGTCGAAGACGGGGTAGATGAGCGCCATGATCACGGCGATGACCATCGACGCGACCGCAGTGACGATCGGAACGAAACGGCGACCGCCGAAGAAGCCGAGGTAGGTCGGCAGCTTGATTCGGTGATAGCGCTGATAGAGCAGGGCGGTGATGATGCCGACGACGATTCCGCCGAGCACTCCGAAGTTGATGACGTTCTCGCCCTCACCGTTGTCCGAGCCGAAGCCCGGAGCCATGGCCGTGAAGACTCCGGTGAGGACCATATAGCCGACGACGGCGGCCAGTGCCGTGGAGCCGTCGGCCTTCTTCGCGAAGCCGATGGCCACACCGACGGCGAAGATCAGCGGCAGGTTGTCGAACAGAGCCGAACCGGCGGCCGCGAAGACCGTCGCCACCGGCAGCAGCCAGTCCGCGAATTGGCCGAGCCCGTCGGCGCCGAGCATGTCCGGCTGGCCGAAGCGCATCAGCAGGGCCGCGGCCGGAAGCACGGCGATCGGGAGCATGAGGGAGCGTCCGACGCGTTGGAGCTGGGCGAATCCCGGTATCGCCTTCCTGCGATTCTTGGGTGCCTCAGCGGATGCGGTGGTCATCGGTTTCCTCCTCGGAAGTGGGGCAGTTGGTCACCAGTCGCCGTAGACTTGTGACGCAGATCGCAGAACGTGAAATCGACGCCGGCGCATGGACGCCGGAGATGAAGGTGACAGACATGGACAAAGCAGCGCAGATCCTCGCCGGACTGGGCGGTGCCGACAACATCGACGACATCGAAGCGTGCATCACTCGTCTGCGCGTCGAGGTCGACGATGACTCTCTCGTCAACGAACAGGCGCTCACGGCAGCCGGTGCCTTCGGCGTGGTGGTGCAGGGAAGCGCGGTCCAGGTCGTCGTCGGTCCGGAGGCCGACAACCTCGTCGATGACATCGAAGACCTCATGGGCTGAGTCACGTCTTCGTCTCCTCTGCTCGCCGATGAGCATCTGCTGGTCGACAGTGATCCTTGTCTGTAGTCTGAGGTCAGTCTAGGCGAAGTACAACTGATTTTGGAGAAAGGCGGCCTGCTGACTATGGCAGTCACGATCGCTGCACCCATCACCGGCACGGTGATCCCATTGACGGAGGTTCCCGACCCCGTCTTCGCAAAAGCGCTCGTCGGCCCCGGAGCGGCCATCGACCCCGGCGAGGCAGCGAACCTGACCGTCACGGCTCCTGTCTCGGGAAAGCTGACGAGCCTCAAGCCCCACGCCTTCGTCATCTCCCACCGGCCCGATCAGGGTGTGCTCGTCCACCTGGGCATCGACACCGTTCACCTGAAGGGAGCGGGTTTCACGCTCCGTGCCGAGGCCGGGCAGCAGGTCGAGGCCGGCGAAGAGATCGTCGTCTGGGACTTGGCAGCCGCGCGGGAAGCGGAGAAGTCCGTGGTCGTTCCGGTTGTCGTCCTCGAAGCCGACGCCGAGAACCTGACCCTCGCCGAGGCGGGACCGATCTCTGCCGGCGATGCCCTCATCCGAATCGGCTGAGGATGTCCGAATCGGCTGAGGCGTCTCACTCCGCGAAGAGGGTATGAACCTCGCCCGTATGCTCGCGTCCGCCGAGCGCGGTGAGCTCAAGGACGACGGCTGACCCGATGACCTCAGCGCCGAGATCGGCGACTAGGGACTGGGCCGCTGTGAGCGTTCCGCCGGTGGCGAGGATGTCATCGATGAGGAGGACGCGCTCGCCCTTCGCCAGGACATCGGGGCCTTCGATCGTGGCGGTGCCGTATTCGAGGGTGTAGGACACGGCAGCCGCTGGGCGGGGGAGTTTTCCGGCCTTGCGGATCGGCAGGATTCCGACTCCCGTCATCGCGGAGACGGCACCGGCGAAGAGGAAGCCGCGGGCCTCGAGTCCGCCGACGATATCGAACTGTCCGGCGAACGGTTCGATGAGCGCCTCGGTGACGGCCCGCATCGCCGGACCATCGGCGAGCAGCGGGGAGATGTCGCGGAAGACCACTCCCGGTTCGGGATAGTCGGGAATCGAGGTGATGAGGCTCTGGGCGCGGGAGAGATCGGATTGGGTCACGGCACAACGATACTCGGTGGCGCCATTGTGCCCTCCCCGCGGATCGGCACAATGGGAAGGTACCGAAGACCGTCGTGGATCGGAGGAGCAATGACATCGGATGCGACGCACGGTCGAATCGCCGAGGCGTTCGCCCGGGTTCCGCGCGAACGCTTCCTGCCGATGGCGGAACGTCAGAATGCCTTAGACAATGTGCCCCTGTCGATCGGGCGCGGGCAGACGAATTCGCAGCCGAGCACCGTCGCTGACATGCTCCGACTCCTCGATCCGCAGCCGGGTGAAACCGTCCTCGACCTCGGATCGGGCTCCGGATGGACGTCGATGCTGCTCGCCGTCCTCGTCGGGCCGACCGGGCGGGTGCTCGGGGTCGAACGGCATCCCGAGCTCGTCGAATCCTCGCGGGCGGCCATCGAGGCCGTCATCGCCGAGTCCGCAGACCGGGAGACCTTCGCCGACGTGGCCATCCACGAAGCCGTTCCAGGCGCACTCGGTCTCCCGGCTGAGGCACCGTTCGACCGGATCCTCGTCTCCGCTGGGGCAGAATCACTGCCCGACCAGCTCGTCGATCAGTTGGCCGTCGGTGCCACGATGGTCATTCCCGTAGCGGGGGAGATGCTCCGCGTCGTCCGTGGCGGCCCTGGCTCCGACGGGCTGACGATCACTCGTCACGGCCGGTACCGGTTCGTGCCGCTGATCAGCGAGTGACCTCACACGAGGGAGTCGCGCCAGGCTTGGTGCAGCTGCGCGAACTTGCCCGTTCCGGAAATGAGCTCGTCCGGTGTCCCGTCCTCGATGATCCGACCGGATTCCATGACGAGCACGCGATCGGCGATCTCGACGGTCGACAGGCGGTGGGCGATGATGATCGCCGTTCTGCCCTCGAGCACTGTGGCCAGAGCGTTCTGCACCAGACGCTCGGACGGGATGTCGAGGTGCGCGGTCGCCTCGTCGAGGACGACGACATCCGGATCGGCGAGGAACACCCTGGCAAAGGACACGAGCTGACGCTGGCCCGAACTCAGCCGGCCGCCGCGCTTCTTCACATCCGTGGCATAGCCCTCGGGCAGTCGGCGGATGTACGCGTCCAAGCCGACCGCGGTCGCGGCCGCCACGACATCGTCATCGCCGGCGCCCGGGTTGCCGATGCGGATGTTGTCGGCGATGGTGCCGGCGAAGAGGAACGACTCCTGAGTGACCATGACGACCGACGATCGCAGCTGTGCATCATCGAGGTCACGCAGATCAACCTCGTCGAGGGTGATCCGACCAACGCTTGGATCGTAGAAGCGGGTGACGAGCTTGACCAGGGTCGACTTGCCCGCGCCGGTGGCGCCGACGAGCGCGACGATCTGTCCCGCCGGGATGTGGAGATCGAAGCGGGGGAGGACATCGGGGCCGTCGGAGTAGGCGAAGCGGACGCCGTCGAGATCGAGGGCACGACCGCTGGCAGACGCGTCACTGGTTGCGTGCGCAGGCAGAGCCTGCGGCTGGGTCGGTTCGACCACCTCGGGGTCGGTGTCGAGCACCGCCGCGATCTTCTCCAACGCCGCCGAGGCGGACTGGTAGAGATTGAACGCCTGCACGAGTTCATCGAGAGGACCGTAGAAACGGCGCAGGTAGAGGATGAAGGCGGCGAGCACGCCGATCTGAGTCCACCCCTCGATGACGAGCCACGCACCGATGACGATGATGACCGTCTGCGTGATATTTCCGATCAGCCGGGTCCACCCGGCGAACCACGCCACCCCGCGCAGGGCGTCCGTGTTCGCATCCCGATAGCGCGCATCCTGATCGCTCAGGGTCCCGCGCCGCTCGGGCTGACGCCGGTACGCCTGCACGGCGCGGATGCCGCCCATCGTCTCGACGAAGTGGACGATGACCTTCGCAATCGACGTCCGCGTGCGCCGGTAGGCGCTGCGCTGAGTCGTATGCGCAGCCTTCGTGATGAAGAACAGCGGCACGAAACCGGCGAAGACGACGATCGCCAGCGGCACATCGAGGACGACGAGGGTGACGGCGATGAAGAGCATCTGCAGCACCGCCAGCGCCGTGTCGAAGAGCGAATACGACAGGAACTGCTGCACCGATTCCATGTCCGACGTCTGCCGGGACACGAGCCGACCCGAGGTCGACTTCTCGTGATAGCCCAGGTCAAGACGCTGCACATGCGTGAAGACCCGCTCGCGCAGGGTGAAGAGGATCCTCTGCGCGGTGATTCCGACGAGCCTGGTCGACGTGAAAGCCAAGACCGCCGAGGCGACTGCGGAGACCACGAAGAGCGTGACCGCCCGAATCAGCGGATCCATATCGCCGTCGATGGCTGAGGGCACACCCTGATCGAGGGCGTCGGCGATGAACACCGGCCCTATGACCATGAGCGCCGCGGTTAGCACGACGATGACAGCGAGAAAGACGACCATCGCCAGGTGCGGCCTGACCAGCGACATCAGCAGGGCGCGGGCCTTCTTCGCAATGTCCGGCGGCAGCGACTCGATCTCGTCGTCGCTGTCGAGACGTGGCATGCTCATGGTGTCCCTCCTTCCTTCGCCGAGGCGGCCGCCCCCGGATACGTATGCGCATCGGCTTTCGCGCTCGCCCCCATGAGTTCGCGGTAGAGCTTCGAGGACTCGAGCAGCTCTTCGTGGGTGCCGAGCGCTGCGATCCGGCCCTCGTCGAGCACCGCCACCACATCGGCCAATGCAGCTGTGGATGGGCGGTGGGCGATGATGAGAGTCGTCGAATCCGGCAGGATCACCCGCAGTGCTCGCTGCACTCGGTCCTCGGTGTCGACGTCGACGGCCGAGAGCGGGTCGTCGAGCACGAGGATGCGCGGACGCGCGATGACCGCACGAGCCAGAGCGAGGCGCTGACGCTGACCGCCGGACAGGGACAGTCCCTGTTCGCCGACCTGCGTATCCAGACCATCGGGCAGTCGGGAGACGAAATCCTTCGCCGCCGCGATCTCGAGGGCCTCCCAGATCTCCTCCTCGCTCGCGCCCGGGGCACCCATCTCGACGTTCTCGGCCACCGAGGTCGAGAACAGGATCGGATCCTCGAAGGACACGGACACGAGGTGACGCAGCTCGTTGACCGGCATGTCTCGGATGTCGACGTCGTCGATGCTCACCGTGCCGGCGGAGACGTCCTGAAGCCTGGGCACCAGTGACGCCAGCGTCGTCTTTCCCGAGCCGGTCGCCCCGACGAGAGCGAGAGTCTGACCGGGCTCGATAGTGAGATCGAGACCGCGCAGAGTCAGTCGCTCGGTATCGGCGAAGTGGAAATCGACATCGTCGAAGCGCAGCTTCCCGCGGTAGCGGCCGACTTCGGGGGCATCGTCGACACCGCCGTCGGCATCGGTGATGTCGTGGCGGATGTCGATGACCTCCCAGTACCGTCCTGCGGCGGTCAGCGCCATGAGCGCATCGGCGAGCAGGAAGCCGAGCATCTCGATGGGCATCCGCAGCACCATCGAGATCGTCACGGCCGCCACGACAGTGCCGATCGTCGTCCAGCCCTCGATGACACCCCACGTGCCGACGGCGACGATCGCGGCCTGAGCCAGAGTCGGCAGCAGCAGGAGTACGCTCCACAGCCACGAGTCGAGCTTCGCTTTGCGGATCTCCAAGGACTTCAGCCGGGTCGAGATCTCGGAGAAGCGCTCGGCGGCCCAGGGGGAGCGTCCGAAGGACTTGAGGATGCGGATGCCCTGGATGGACTCCTCGACGTCGGTGGTCAGTTCGCCCATAGTGTCCTGCGACCGACGGGAGGTCTCCCGATAGTGCTTCTCGAAGACGGCGACCGCGATGATCGCCGGCACCGCCATGATGATCATGATCAGACCGAACACCGGCTGCATGACCACGAGCATCACCGTGCCGACGGCGAGCACGATCGGTGTGGAGAGGAGGAACGGCAGCCCGAACGCGAAGAAGCGGCGCAGCTGGGACAGATCATTCACCGCGCGCGAGAGGAGCTGGCCGGACTCCCAGGAGTCATGGATCGCCACCGAGGTGTACTGCAGGCGATCGAACAGACGCGAACGCCACGTCACTTCCCAATGGGAGACGACGGGGGCGACGACCATGCGCCTGGCCCACATGCCGACAGCCTCGGCGATGCCGATGAGCAGCACCCCGAGGACCGGCAGCCACAGTCCCGACAGATCTCGGTTGGCGATGGGTCCGTCGACGATGTAACCGGTGATCACCGGGACGATGAGCTGGATTCCGTTGGCCAGGAGAGTGAGGACGAGCACGAGGACGTACACGCCGATGCGGGAGCGGAGATCAGGCCAGAAACGGAGGAGGGGGCGCACGAGAGTCAAGCCTAGTCGCAGACTGTGACCTATTCCACGAATCCGGCAAACTGGCTTCCCGTTTCTCTGTGCGCTGAATATGCCGGTCAGGCGGAGGGGCAATGGGAGATGTGGACACTGGGCCGCCTCGGCGAGTCTCGCCTGGCAACCATTGGCGGTCTCGAATGTCGGGACGAACGTTTGCGAGGTTTGACACCCTCGAGTGCTGCGGGGAACTATTGAGGCATGACTCACCTTCTTGTCGTCGTTATTACCCAGCGCGCGGATCTTCCGTAGCCTGTCGAGACGACACGTTCCGCGCGCCCCTACCGAATCCGGAGGGGCTTTTTTAATGCGGAGATGAGAAGGAAACCCAGGAAGGATAGGAATCGATGGCAGCCAAGCCCTCGACCGCGAAAGACACGGGCACTCAACCCGCGTCCGCACCGGTCACAGCCACACCGTCCAGCATTCGCCGCAACACCGGGCCGGAGGTCCTCACCGGCGCACAGGCGATCGTCCGCAGCCTCGAGAAGCTCGAGGTCGACACGGTATTCGGGCTTCCCGGCGGCACCATCCTTCCCACCTACGACCCGCTGTTCGAGACGGACAAGATCCGTCACATCCTCGTCCGTCACGAGCAGGGCGCCGGCCACGCGGCCGAAGGCTATGCGGCCGCATCGGGCAAGCTCGGCGTGTGCATCGCCACCTCGGGCCCGGGCGCGACGAACCTCATCACGGCTCTGGCCGATGCGCACATGGACTCCGTGCCGATGCTCGCGATCACCGGTCAGCAGGCCTCGACGCTGCTCGGCACCGACGCCTTCCAGGAAGCCGATATCGTCGGTATGACGATGCCGGTGACCAAGCACAGCTTCCTCGTCACCCGTGCCGAGGACATTCCGGCGGCGCTCGTCAACGCCCACCACATCGCGACCACCGGCCGTCCCGGCCCCGTGCTCGTTGACATCACCAAGGATGCGCAGACCGGCACGGCCCCGTTCGTCTGGCCGGAAGAGCCGGTGCTGCCCGGCTACCGCCCGATCCTCAAGCCGCACGCCAAGCAGATCCGCGAGGCCGCACGCCTGATGTCCGAGGCTCAGCGCCCGGTGTTCTACATCGGCGGCGGAGTCATCCGCTCGGAGGCCGAGAAGGAGCTGCTGCGCCTGGCAGAGGCGACGAACATCCCCGTGGTCACCACGCTCATGGCGCGCGGAGCCTTCCCCGACTCGCATCAGCTGCACTTGGGCATGCCCGGAATGCATGGCAGCGTGCCTGCCGTCACTGCCTTCCAGAAGGCCGACCTGCTCATCGCCATCGGTGCCCGCTTCGACGACCGCGTGACCGGCAAGCTGGACTCGTTCGCACCGAACGCCCAGGTCATCCACGCCGATATCGACCCGGCCGAGATCGGCAAGAACCGAGAGGTCGACGTCGCCATCGTCGGCGATGCCCGCGAAGTGCTCGCCGAGATGCTCGCCGAGATGCGCAGCAAGTTCCCCAAGGCTCTGGAACGTCAGCGCGAACCGTGGTGGCGCTTCCTCAACCGTCTCAAGCAGACCTACCCGCTCGGCTATGAGACGCACGGCGAACTGTGCGATCCGCAGTACGTCATCTCGCGGATCTCGGCTCTCACCGGCCCCGAGGCGGTCTATGCCGCAGGGGTGGGGCAGCACCAGATGTGGGCAGCTCAGTTCGTCGAATTCGAACGCCCCAAGTCCTGGCTGAACTCCGGCGGACTCGGCACCATGGGCTACTCCGTGCCGGCTGCCATGGGCGCGAAGGTCGCCCAGCCCGACCGTGTGGTGTGGGCGATCGACGGTGACGGCTGCTTCCAGATGACGAATCAGGAGCTGGCCACCTGCGCGCTCAACAACATCCCGATCAAGGTCGCGATCATCAACAACTCGTCGCTGGGCATGGTCCGCCAGTGGCAGACCCTGTTCTACGACGGCCGGTACTCGAACACCGACCTCAACACCGGACACGAGACGATCCGCATCCCCGACTTCGCCAAACTGGCAGAAGCCTACGGCTGTGAGGCGATCCGCGTGGACCGCAACGAGGATGTCGACGCCGCGATCGAGAAGGCGCTGTCGATCAACGACCGACCGGTCGTCCTCGACTTCACGGTCCCACCGGATGCGATGGTGTGGCCGATGGTCGCGGCAGGCGTGTCGAACGATGAGATCGAATGCGCCCGCGGCATCCGCCCCGAGTTCGACGGAGAGGGCGAAGAGGAGGCCGAGGCCGCCATCGCCGAGGCCGGAGCGAACGAAGACGGCACGGTGCGTTCCGTGGCTCAGATCGAAGGAGGCCTGGAATGAACAGCAGCCGACATACACTCTCTGTCCTGGTCGAGAACAAGCCAGGCGTGCTCACCCGGTTCACCGGGCTCATCGCCCGCCGCGGCTTCAACATCCACAGCCTCGCCGTCGGTGTGACCGAGCATGAGGAGCTCTCACGGATCACCGTCGTCGTCGACGTCAACGACGTTCCGCTGGAGCAGGTGACGAAGCAGCTGAACAAGCTCGTCAACGTCATCAAGATCGTCGAACTCGAACCCGAGTCCTCGGTGCGCCGTGCGCACATCATCTACAAGGTGAAGGCGAATGCGGCCACACGACCCCAGGTCGCCTCGGCGGTGGAGATGTTCCGGGCGAAGATCGTCGACGTCGGACCCGACTCCGTGAGCATCGAGGCCACCGGCGAGCTCGGCAAGGTCGAAGCCCTGCGCGAGGTCCTCGAACCCTTCGGGATCAAGGAGATCGTGCAGTCGGGAACCGTGGCCATCGGCCGCGGGGCGAAGTCGATCACCGACCGCGCACTGCGCAGCTGATTTAGCGTTCCAACTTGTGGAACCCCGCTCATCTCAATACGTGAACAGCAGTACCGAACTGTGAAACAATGGGGACATCACCCCGTAATCCGAAGGAGCTAGAACTATGGCAGCAGAACGCTATTACGACGACAACGCAGACCTGTCGATCATCCAGGGCAAGAAGGTCGCCGTCATCGGCTACGGCAGCCAGGGCCACGCCCACTCGCTGAGCCTGCGCGACTCCGGCGCAGAAGTCCGCATCGGCCTCAAGGAAGGCTCGGCCAGCCGCGACAAGGCCGCATCTGAGGGCCTCGAGGTCGGCACCCCCGCCGAGGTGGCCGCATGGGCCGATGTCATCACGATCGCCGCACCCGACCAGGTTCAGGCCGAGATCTTCAACAACGAGATCAAGGATCAGCTGGCTCCTGGCAAGACCCTCGTGTTCATCCACGGCTTCAACATCCGCTATGACTACATCAAGGCTCCCGAGGGCGTCGACGTCATCATGGTCGCCCCGAAGGGGCCCGGCCACGTGGTTCGTCGTGAGTTCGTCGACGGCCGCGGTGTGCCCGTGCTCGTTGCTGTCGAGGTCGACGCTTCCGGCAAGGCCTGGGACACCGTGCTGTC
Organism: Brevibacterium sp. JSBI002; assembly: GCF_026013965.1. NCBI lineage: Bacteria > Bacillati > Actinomycetota > Actinomycetes > Micrococcales > Brevibacteriaceae > Brevibacterium > Brevibacterium sp. JSBI002. Next base: position 2,540,774 of record NZ_CP110341.1, on the reverse strand, counting down.
CTACGCCAAGGGAATCGGCGGCCTGCGTGCCGGCGGCATCAAGACCACCTTCACCGAGGAGACCGAGACCGACCTGTTCGGTGAGCAGACCGTGCTCTGCGGCGGTGTCTCGCACCTCGTCCAGTACGGCTTCGAGACCCTGACCGAGGCCGGCTACCAGCCCGAGATCGCCTACTTCGAGGTCCTCCACGAGCTCAAGCTCATCGTCGACCTCATGGTCGAGGGCGGCATCGCCAAGCAGCGTTGGTCCTGCTCCGACACTGCTGAGTACGGCGACTACGTCTCCGGCCCGCGGGTCATCACCCCCGAGGTGAAGGAAAACATGAAGGGCGTCCTCGACGACATCCAGAACGGAAAGTTCGCCGAGCGCTTCATGAACGACCAGAAGAACGGCGCACCGGAGTTCAAGGAGCTGCGCGCCAAGGAAGAGACTCACCCGATCGAGTCCACCGGTCGCGAGCTGCGCAAGATGTTCGCATGGCTGAAGGATTCCGACGACGACTACACCGAGGGCACTGCCGCTCGCTGAGTCTGAATCTCAATCCCGCCGAGGCGGCCCCAACGTTGCGACGCTGGGTCCGCTCCAGCGCGGCCGACTGAGACAAGGAGCCCCGGACAGATGTCCGGGGCTCCTTCGCATTCACCTCGGCGATCCCCGGGCGACAGACATCGATCGATTGGGAGAATCTCCCGACGGCGGCACCGATCTGGACTACTGTGGATGTGTGACGAATTACAGATTCGAAGACTTCGAGCCCACCATCGACGAAGCCACCGGCGAGCCGGACGAGCGCACGAAGGGGTACTTCGCCTCGACGAGCGTCGGCTTCCACGACCCCCGCTCCACTGATGCGGCCCTGTTGGGCAGGGTGAAGCGGGGAATCGCCGATGGGCGCAAGCTCACGGCCGTCTATGCCGACCAGGAGTTCGGCCACGGACTGGAGTCGTCGATCCCGGTCGCGACCTTCGCCTGGTTCGAGAAGCTCGTCAACGTCGGCGGCGGTCGGCTGGTCCCCGGGCACCTCATCACCTGGATCACGGTACGGCCGACTCATCGTCGGCGCGGACTGCTGCGGTCGCTGATGACCACGGACCTCGCCGAGGCGAAAGCAGCCGGCTATCCGTTCGCCGCGCTGACTGCGACCGAAGGCGGAATCTACTCGCGCTTCGGCTTCGGCGTGGCCACCTGGCTGCGTTCGATCGAGGTCGACACCTCACCCGGGTTCAAGATGGTCCGCGAACCCGATCGCCGGGTCGAGATGTGCCTGCCCGGCGAGCTGCGCGAACTCGCTCCGAAGATCTACGACCGATTCATGCGCACCTCGCCCGGAGCGATGGAGCGCCAGCAGACCTACATCGAACGCGCCACCGGCGCCCTCAACACCGAGACCGGCGAAGAAGATCGCGGCGTCCGCGCGGCCCTGCACTTCGACGAACAGGGCGAGCCCGACGGCTATGTGTCCTACAAATTCGCCGGCTGGTCGAAGACCCCGCCGACCGTCGACATCATCGACTTCGTGGCCGCCACCGATGCGGCCTACGCCTCCCTGTGGTCGTTCCTCGCCGCCATCGACCTGTCGACCCGCGTGACCTTCGGCGAGTCCGCCGAGTACTCGCCGTTGCCGTGGCTGCTCACCGATTCCCGGCGCGTGAAGACCGTCGCGAGCGAGGACAACATCTGGATCCGGATCCTCGACGTCAAGGCCGCGCTCGAAGCCCGGCCCTGGTACGTGCCCGGAACGCTGACGATCGACATCGACGATTCCCTCGACCTCGCCGGTGGACGCTTCACGATCACCTCGGATGGTGAGAGCGCCGAGGTGACCCCCGCCTCCGATTCGACGCCGGCAGACCTGGGGCTCGGCATCGCCGAGCTCGGGTCGCTGTACCTCGGCGGCGCCGATCCCGTCATCCTCGCCCGGGCCGGACGCATCGATGAGCAGACGCCGGGATCCGCCGTGCTTGCCAGCGCGATGTTCAGCTTGGGGCGCGCGCCGTATTCGCCGAACGGGTTCTGAGCACGCCGCGGATTCTTAGCGACCCGAATGGTCTGTTGAGCGATTCTTCCCAGAATCTGAGACCTTGTGAAGGAATCCTGAAAGTCTCATAAGGTGGACGCGTCCCGGACGCAACAGGAGGAAATCAGTGCCCAAGCCCGTCGTGCTCATCGCCGAAGAACTGTCACCGGCCACCATCGAAGCTCTCGGAGGAGACTTCGAGATCCGTCACACCGAGGGCGCCGACCGATCCCAGCTCCTGCCCGCCATCGCCGACGCCGATGCGATCCTCGTCCGGTCTGCCACGCAGGTCGACGCCGAAGCCATCAACGCGGCGAAGAATCTCAAGGTCATCGCCCGCGCCGGAGTCGGACTCGACAATGTCGATGTCCCCGCGGCCACCTCGGCGGGTGTCATGGTCGTCAACGCACCCACCTCGAACATCATCTCCGCAGCCGAGCTGACGATGGCCCACATCCTCGGTTCGGCTCGCTACTTCGGTGCCGGAAACACCTCGCTGAAGGCGGGGGAGTGGAACCGGAAGAAGTACACCGGCGTCGAACTCTACGAGAAGACCCTGGGCATCGTCGGCCTCGGCCGCATCGGCGGACTCGTCGCCGAACGCGCGAAGGCCTTCGGCATGCGACTCGTCGGCTACGACCCCTACATCACTCAGGCACGCGCGGCTCAGATGGGCGTCGAGGTCCTCGACCTGCCCGGCCTGCTCGCCGTGTCCGACTTCGTCACCGTGCACATGCCCAAGATGCCGGAGACGGTCGGCATGATCAGCACCGAGGAGCTCAAGGCGGCCAAGCCGGGAGCTCGGTTCATCAACGTCGCCCGCGGCGGCATCATCGACGAAGCGGCCCTGGCCGAGGCCGTGGCCAACGGCGAGGTCGGCGGCGCCGGAATCGACGTCTGGAACGTCGAACCGCCGGAGCACTCGGCACTCATGGACCTCGACGCCGTCAACGTCACCCCGCACCTCGGAGCCTCGACTCATGAAGCTCAGGAGAAGGCCGGCGTCGCCGTGGCGAAGTCCGTGCGCAAGGCCCTGGCCGGGGAACTCGTTCCCGATGCGGTGAACGTCGCAGGAGGCGCGATCCACGAGGATGTGCGTCCGGGCATTCCTCTGGCCGAGCGTCTGGGACGGGTCGTCAATGCGCTGGCCGATTCCTCGGTCACGCACTTCAAGGTGGAGGTCAACGGCGAGATCGCCGACAAGGACGTCTCCGTCCTCAAGCTCTCCGCGCTCAAGGGCCTGTTCAAGGACGTCGTGTCCGATCAGGTCTCCTATGTCAACGCTCCGCTGCTGGCCGAAGAGCGCGGAATCGGCGTCGAGCTCGTCACCGATCCGTACTGCGAATCGTTCCGCAACATCACCCGTCTGACCGCGACGACGAGCACCGGGCAGCGCATCTCCGTGTCCGGAACGGTCACCGGTCCGAAGCTCGTGCAGAAGCTCACCGAGGTCGACGGCTACTCGCTCGAGATCGAACTGACCGACAACCTGCTGATCTTCCGCTATGAGGACCGTCCGGGAATCATCGGTCAGCTGGGTCTGGCGCTCGGTGCCAACAACGTCAACATCGCCGGAATGCAGGTTTCGCCCGCGTCGACGAGCAACGAGGCGCTGTCCGTCCTGGCAGTGGATTCGGTCGTCTCGGACGAGGTCGTCAAGGCCGTGGCCGGTGCCGTGAACGCTTCGGCCTTCACCGGCGTCTCGCTCCAGGAGGACTGAGCCCCTCAGCAGCTGGACCCGTTCAACCCGCAAGCCACTGAGCGAAGCGGGGTGAGCGGGTCCTCTGCGCTGTCAGGGTCCAGAATTCGTCGACGAGAACGGCGACGGCGATGCCGATGAAGGCACCGGCGATCGTGTCGGTGAGCCAATGGACCTGGAGCGCGGTCCGCGACCACATCATGCCGAGGATCCAGATCCCGGCGAGGATGAACGACCAATGGAAGCCCATCCTCGGTGGTTGTGCTTCTGTTGCCTGGGTTGCCGACCCGCGCCGCTGATGACGGCGGCAGGCGATGATGGCCAGACTCATGGCCAGTGCGGCAGCGCCCATCGAATGCCCAGAGGGGTAGGAGAATCCCAAGGATGCGTAGAGCTGGTCGCCGGGGCGCAGCCGGGTGACGATGGCCTTGAGGAGCTCCGAGGCGGCGATGCCGGCGAGCATCGTGGTGACGAGGAAGAGCGTCGAGCGCAGGCGTCTGCGCAGCACGAAGATGCTCGCGAGCAGCGCGGTGCAGATGACCACACCGTTACCGCCGCCGACCTCGGCGAGGACGACGGCGATCCAGTACGGCACCGAGCCTCTATCGAGGCCGGCGAACTCCAGCCACGACTGATCGACCGGCGTGGGGCCGATGCGCTCGAGATGCAGCCACAGTCCGAAGGCGATGACGAGCAGGACGGCGGGCAGTGTTGCCCACAGCAGCCAAGGCGGCTGTCGGCTCAAGCGTTCCAGAGACCGTAGGCGTCGGCCATGGACGCGATCTTCTTGGCGCGGGCCAGGCGCGGCAGGTAGGAGCCGTCGGTGATCTCGGATCCGCCTTCGGCGGCTTCGAGCATCTGGCGGGCCCAATCGCGTTCGTCTTCGCTCGGGCTCATGGCCTCGTTGAGGGTGTTGACCTGGTCGACGGTGAGGACGAGCTTTCCGGTCATGCCCATCATGTGTGTGACTTCGGCATCGGCCCAGACCTTCTCATCATCGGCATCGGCGGCCGAAGGGCCGTCGATGGGTCCGGGCAGGCCGCCCATGCGAGAGGCGATCGTCAGGCGTGAGCGGGCATATGCCAGAGCCATCGGATCGCCGGAGAAGCCGGTGTCCTTGCGGAAGTCATTGGTGCCGAAAGCGAGGCGGAAAGTACCGGGCGCCTCGGCGATGCGGGTGGCGTTCTCCACTCCGCGGGCCGATTCCAGGAGGGCGAGGACGGGCAGGCCGGCCTTTGCGCGCATCGCGGTGTAGGACACTTGCTCGGGGCGTTCGGTCTCAGGCAGCATGACTCCGCGCAGGCCCGGAAGCATGGCAACGGCGGCGAGGTCGTCGGCCCAGAACTCGGATTCCATCTTGTTGATCCGCACCCAGGCGGACATTCCCGAGTCGAGGGCGCGCACGACATTGTCGCGGGCTTCGATCTTCTTGTCATCGGCGACAGAAGCCTCGAGGTCGAAGATGACGGAATCCGCTTCCGAGGTCTGCGCAGGCGTGAACAGCTCCTCCCTCGCAGCATTGACGAGCAGCCAGGACCGGGAGAGTTTGGCGGGCAGAGCTGCGGCGCGGGCGTTGCGGATGATTTCGGTCAATGATCGACTTTCTCTCGGGGCTGGTTGCGGTCGGCCCCCACGGGGTTTGGGGTGCTGTCTCCATTTTCGTCCCTGCGGCGTCGGATGTGTAGCCGAGAACAGTGATTGAGACGTGAATTTGTTCATGTCGGCACACGAAGCGCGGGGCAGCGGCGGGTGCGGGGGTCTTCGTCCGATGTGTCCGCGCCGCTGCTGCGCCGACGTCGCTGCATCTCCGCCCTCTGCGACGGCGCGGACGACGGTTCACATTGTAAGACGCCGTAGTTGTATCGTGAGATTGAGCTCTATTCTTTGAGCATGAAGTTCTCAATCGCAGTCATGCCCGGAGACGGAATCGGCAACGAGGTCGTCCCCGAAGGCCTCAAAGTCCTCAAGCGCGCCATCGAGGTGTCAGGCGAGCCCGTCGAACTCGAACTCACCGATTACAAGGTCGGTGCTCAGCGCTTCCACGAGACCGGTGAGACGCTCACCGACGAGGAGCTCGAATCGCTGCGTGAACATGATGCCATCTTCTTCGGCGCCTGCGGAGATCCGTCCGTGCCCTCCGGTGTGCTCGAGCGCGGGGTCATCCTCAAGATGCGCTTCGGGCTGGGGCACGCGGTGAATCTGCGTCCGTCGAAGCTGTTCGCCGGAGTCACCAGCCCGCTGGCCGACCCCGGGAAGATCGATTTCGTCGTCGTCCGCGAGGGCACCGAAGGGTCATACACCGGTTCCGGTGGTTCCGTGCGCACGGACACCCCGCAGGAAGTCGCGACCGAGGTCTCGGTCAACACCTGGTACGGCGTCGAGCGCGCCGTCCGCGATGCCTTCGCCCGCGCTCAGGCGCGGAACAAGAAGCTCACCTACGTGCACAAGCACAATGTCATGGTCCACGCCGGTCACCTGTGGCGTCGTGTGGTCGAGAAGGTCGGGCAGGAATTCCCCGAGGTGGCCGTCAACTACGAGCACACCGATGCGTGCACGATCTACATGGTCACGAATCCCGAGCGCTACGACGTCATCGTCACCGACAATCTCTTCGGCGACATCCTCACCGACCTCGCAGCCGCGGTCACCGGCGGAATCGGTCTGGCCGCCTCGGGGAACCTCAATGTCGAAGGAACGGCGCCGAGCCTGTTCGAGCCGATCCACGGATCCGCTCCGGACATCGCGGGGCAGCAGATCGCCGACCCGACCGCCTCGATCCTGTCGGGGGCGCTCATGGCCTCGCATCTGGGGCTCGAGACCGTGGCCAAGGCGATTGAGACGGCCGTCGAGGGCGACCTCGCCGAGCGCGACGGAACGAAGCGGTCCACCGCCGAGGTGGGCGACGCGATCGCGGCACGCCTCGGCTGACCGGATCGACCGCCTCGGCGAGGGGACGAGTGGGTGACCACGGGGTCACCTCTGCGAGGGGACGGATGGGCAACCATGGGGTCACCTCTGCGAGGATGAACCCAACCGAGCGACACCCGATTTCGGGTTTGACGACATCACCCCGGTGCGACGAGCGCCGGGGTGGTGGACTACCCTGGAAGTGTCACTCATCACAAGTGAGAAAAGAGTTTTCATGACAGATTTCACCGTTCTTAAGAACCTCCAGCCGCAACCCGAGCTGGTGCGCGAGAACATCAAGAAGGACCCCGGCTTCGGCCAGTACTTCACCGACCACATGGCGCACATCCGCTATACGATCGGTGACGGTTGGCAGGGACACGAGGTCCGCCCTTATGGTCCGCTGCTGCTCGACCCGGCGGCCGCCGTCCTGCATTACGCCCAGGAGATCTTCGAAGGGCTCAAGGCCTACCGTCATGCCGATGGATCGGTGTGGACGTTCCGACCCGAGCGCAACGCAGCGCGCATCAACAAGTCCGCCGAGCGTCTCGCGCTGCCGCAGCTGTCCGAAGAGGACTTCATCAACTCGCTCAAGCACCTGGTCAGTCTCGATCAGGCCTGGGTTCCGACGCCGGAGTCGGACGCGGATGAGTCGAGTCTGTACCTGCGGCCGTTCATGATCGCCACGGAGCGGTTCCTCGGCGTGCGGGCCAGCCACGAGGTCGACTACTACGTCATCGCCTCACCTGCCGGTCCGTACTTCTCCGGCGGCATCAAGCCGGTGTCGATCTGGCTCTCGCCGAAGCTCAAGCGCGCCGGCGCAGGCGGTACGGGCTTCGCCAAGTGCGGCGGCAACTATGCATCGTCGCTGGTGGCGACCAACGAGGCGGCCGCCAAGGGATGCCAGCAGGTGCTGTTCACCGACTCGGTTGAGAACAAGTACATCGACGAGCTCGGCGGCATGAATCTCATGCTCGTGACGAAGAGCGGCAAGCTGCTCACCCCGGCGCTGAGCGATTCGATCCTCGACGGCGTCACCCGTCGTTCGCTGCTCGAACTGGCACCGCAGCTCGGACTCGAGGCCGAAGAGCGTCAGATCTCCATCGAGGAGTGGCGCGAGGGCGCGGCCAGCGGCGAGATCGTCGAGGCGTTCGCCTGCGGCACCGCTGCGGTCATCACGCCGATCAGCAAGCTCGTCAGCGAAGATTTCACCATCGACCATGGTGAAGAGGCCGGTGAGAAGACCATGGAGCTGCGCAGGACGCTGCTCGGCATCCAGTACGGACGCGTCGAGGACAAGAACAACTGGCTCGTGCGTCTGGCCTGAGGGGCGGGGCTCTGGAGGGCCGGGCGTCGCGATGATCGCGGAGTCCGGCCCTTTGTGTCAGTCCGGCTGCTGTTGCGGAGCCGTTGACTACGGGGTGACCGGTCGGCAGTTATTTTACTCAGTTGTGCGTTAATTAGGGTACTGTGGCCACGTGCATACGACCACCTCGGCGTCGGTTCCGACAGCCTCCGAAGTCATCGCTCACCTGCCATGGAAGTGGCGCACTCAAGGTGCCATCTTCATCATCGGCGGGCTCGGTTTCATGTTCGACGCATGGGACGTTGCCCTCAACGGATTCCTCATTCCGCTGCTCAGCGACTATTGGAGCCTCAGCGTCGGCCAGGCCGCGTGGATCGCGACCGCTAACCTCATCGGCATGGCGCTTGGTGCCTTCACCTGGGGCGGCATCGCCGACGTCATCGGCCGGAAGAAGGCATTCACTCTCACCCTGCTCGTGTTCTCGATCTTCACCGTCGCCGGAGCCTTCGCACCCGCATACGGGTGGTTCATCCTCTTCCGCTTCCTCGCCGGATTCGGGCTCGGCGGATGCATCCCCGTCGACTATGCCCTCGTCGGGGAGTTCACTCCCAGCCGCCACCGCGGACGCGTGCTCACGGCGATGGACGGATGGTGGCCGATAGGAGCCTCGCTGTGCGCGTTCGTTTCGGCCTATCTGCTCGGGTTCGGGGACTGGCGCCTGATCATGCTCGTCATGATCGTGCCGGCCCTGTTGACGGTGGCGGTGCGTTTCGGGATTCCGGAATCACCTCTCTACCTGGCCTCGGTCGGACGCTACGCAGAGGCCGATGCGATCATCAAGCGACTGGTCGAGCGCACCGGTGCCGACGTCACCGAATGGACCCATGAGCCGGTCGGAGGGGCTGCTGCGACGCCGACGACAGACCCTGCCTTGTCGCAGACCGTGCCGTCTTCGGGCTCAGGGCCGAAGGTCAGCAGGCAGCTGCGCGCGGCCAGTGGTCAGCTGGTGCAGCTATGGCAGCACTCCGCGAGGACGACTCTCGTCGCCTGGTCGCTGTTCGTCTCTGTCCTCCTTGTCTACTATGCGGCACTGACATGGTTGCCGGGGATCCTCAAGAAGCAGGGGCTGGCCGATCAGGCGGCATTCCTCGTCACCGGATCGATGACCGCGGTGGGCATCCTCGGCGTGATCGTCTCCGCGCTCATCGTCGAACGATTCGGTCGCAAATGGGTGCTCGGGGTCTCATCGATCGTGGCCGCCGTCCTCCTCGTCGGATCTGCCGTATTCATCGAAGCCTCCGGCGCCGATCTCACCTTCGCGGCGAAGGCTGCAATCATCGGGTTCGGCTTAGTCATCCAGATCGCCATCCCGACGCTCTACACCTACGTCTCCGAGCTCTATCCGACCCGGCTGCGCGGATCCGGATTCGGTTGGGCATCGGCAGCGTCTCGACTGGCGACAGGTATCGCTCCGATCGTCTTCGGCGCGTTCATGTGGCCCGTACTCGGCTTGACCCTGACGTTCGTCCTCACAGGAGCGCTCGTGGTCGTCGCCGTGCTGCTCATGGGCTTCCTGGTCCGAGAGACCACCGGCGAAGAACTGAGCTGATCCGGCCGCGGGAGTCGGGCTGATCCGGCCACAGGAGCAACGGAGCATTCAGCCGAAAGTGCCACTGTCCCCGCCTCATTGAGGTCAGCGCCCGATCTGCCTCCACGGACGTCTGACCTGGACAGATGCCCAGGTGGACTCTTGTGTCAGTGCCGGACTGTAGTGTTCTGGGCATGGAGGCAAAGCAGGTTCCAGACGTACTCACCGACATACTTCGGTGGCGTGACGGGCTGTCCGATTTGCCTCCGGCTGCGACGGAGGAAGAAGCGATCGATCGCATCTCGGCACTCGAGGAGCTGACCTCCGCCTGCGCCGCCGCGCAGGCCCGCGAGACCCTGACGTTCGATATGCACCGCAAGAATCGGGAAGCCGAAGACGGAGTTCCGAGCAAGAAACAGGGACTCGGAGTCGGTGCGGAGATCGGCTTGGCCAGAAAGGTCTCCCGGCACCGTGGCAACGCGTTGCTCAAATTCTCACGCACCCTGCTCTTGGACCTGCCCAATGTCTACACGGCGATGAAGGGCGGCAACATCTCTGAAGAGAAGGCCCGTACGGTCGCAAAGGAATCCGACTGGCTTCCGCGGGAGAAGAAGCACGAGCTCGACGAGCGGATGGCCGATCGACTGGCCGAAGTTGGCGTCAGGAGACTGGGCAATGAAGTGAGGGCCTTGGCGCAGAAGCTCGACCAGAAGGCTGCAGTCGACCACCTCGAGCGCTGTATCGAAGAGCGCTCGGTCAGCGTGCGTCCGGCACCGGGAAACATGGCCTATCTGACCGCTCTGCTGCCGATGCCGCAGGCTGTCGCCGCATTCGCCAACCTCAAGAAGTCGGCGCAGACCGTCATCGCCACCGGAAAAGCCGACGGCCGAGGTCAGAATCAGATCGTTGCTGATCTATTCGTCGAGCGACTGACCGGGCAGGCTGCTGCTGCGGCAGTGCCCACCGAAATCCACCTCATCATGCAGGACAGCAGTCTGTTCGGGCCCGGGGAGGAGTCGGCATGGTTCCCCGGAGTCGGCCCGATCCCGGCACAAGCTGCGAGGACCGTCGTTGCCGAGAACGAAGCCGCCACCTTCATCCGCAGGCTGTACACGCGGCCCGAAGACGGACAGCTCGTGAAGATGGACTCGCGCCGCAGGGAATTCTCCGGTCTGCTTCGACGCATGGTCGTCTTCCGCGACGACGTCTGCCGCTCGCCCTGGTGCGAGGCACCCATCCAGCATGCTGATCATGCCGACGCTGCCGCCTCCGGCGGCGAAACCGACTGGGACAACGCCTCGGGATTGTGCGCCGCCTGCAACTATCTCAAAGAGTTCAGCGGGTGGCGCCACAAGGCGACGGCCGACGCCCTCGAAGTCGTCACGCCGACCGGCCACCACTACAGGACCCGCACCAAACCACTCAGCGGCCCCGATCCCGGATGCGCCTCTGGTCAGGACGAGGGATTCGGTGCGAGGCATGGCCCGGGCCAACAGGATTCTCCTGATCAGCAGCACGATCGGGAACGGCAGCAACTCCCCGGTCGACAACACGGCCCCGAGCCGGGACGAGGCTCTGGTCCCGAAACGGGACTCGGGCCCGTTCAAGCAGCGGAGGCGACGGCGTCGACCGGTGACGGAACCCGTGCCGCGCCGCTCGGCGAGGGAACGCGTGCCGCGCCGCCCGGTGACGGAACACGTGCCGCGCCGCCGGGCGACGGAGCTCGTGCCGTTCCTCCGAGTGACCGTGACGGTGCTGCACCAGACGAAGCCAAACACGCGTTTTCGGTGCTGATCCCATGGCGGTACGTTCGCCGGACGTCGCAGCCGGCAACCGTCGACGTCGGCGGAACCACCATCGGAATCGATATCTTCGATGCCGACGAACGCCCGATGAGTCCCACCGAAGAACTCCTCTGCGCCGCAATCCTCGAACACAGAGGCAGGCTGTGAACCGAGTCTGCCGAAGCGATGACAAGTGGACACCGAAAGTTCAACTGCCCCGCTCTGTCGCGGGACTATGGTGATAGTCATGAACGACCTCAACGGGCAGCCGTCGCCCGCTGACCACATCGCGCAGTCCTGCCGAACTGACGACCCCACGGTCGAAATCGTGTGGGGGATGCCGACGGGGATGGGCCCGCTGTGGCAGGGCGTGCCATCAGGGCCGGGAATTGCCGGAGTCCTCCCTCCTCGCAACGAGGTCGAAGCCGTCTATGGGGCTGCTGCCGCCGAGCCGCCGCTGATGAACGAGGACCCGCGGTTCGCGGCAGTGTTCGCCGATGTCTACGACGTCTCCGTCCGCAACGGACAGGTCCTTATGACACTGACCCGGACCCAGCCCGACGGACGACTGAGCTCATTCGCCTACGGACACCATTGGAAAAGGGGAAGAACAGAAATATCCGTGGGCATTCGAACTGCAGAGCCGCCTCGGCGGGGCTTCGACAGAACTCGAATCGACCTTCGCTCTCAACCTGCTCGCCCGTGATCCGAAACAGCGCCAACGAGGCCTGGGGCGACGCACTCTCGAAACGTGGATCAGCGAGGTCGGACGCTTCGGCTGCTGGCTGCAGACCGACGATATCGACAGCCCGGCACGACGCCTCTACGAAGAACTCGGCTTCACCGAACTCGGCCACGGGCCTGAGGCTCCCAGCGGGCACCCCGGCCTGGTCATGTTCCGCAGCCCGCGGTGAGAAATCCTCGTCAGAAGAGTTCCTCGTCAGCGGCACCAAGCGGCTGAGTCAGCGGCGTTCACTAGGATGGGGTCATGCGTGAAGAAGACTCCTCTAAGACGGCCTCGACGGTGAACGCCGAACTGCCCGACGACGAAAACCTCTGGCTCGAAGACATCCACGGCGAGGAGCAGATCGCCTGGGTGAAGGACCAGAACGCGAAGACCCTCGAACGTTTTCACGACGGCCTCTTCGACGACATCTCCGGTGATCTGCGCACCGCACTGGACTCCGACGACCGCATCCCGATGGTCACCAAACGCGGGGATCACTTCTATAACTTCTGGCGTGACAAAACCAACCCGAAGGGCCTGTGGCGACGCACCTCCTGGGACAGCTACCGCACTGCCGCACCCGACTGGGAGGTGCTGCTCGACCTCGACGAACTGGCCGCAGAGGAAGACACCGCCTGGGTCTGGTCAGGTGCGATGGTGCGACGCAGCGACAATCGGCGCGCACTCGTCCTCCTGTCCCCGGACGGAGGCGACTCGCACCGAGTCCGCGAATTCGACCTCGACGACCGCGTCTTCATCGACGGCGGCTTCGACATCCCCGCCGCCAAAACACGACTGGCCTGGCTCGACGACGACACCGTGCTCGTCGCCACTGAAACCGACGCCGACTCGCTGACGACCTCCTCCTATCCGCGCCAAGCCCGAGCTCTCCGCCGCGGTCAGAGCCTCGACGACGCCCCGATCGTCGCCGAAGTGCCCCGCGACCACGTGGCGATCTTCGTCGGCAGCGACATCCGCCCCGATTCCGAGGCCACCGATCGCGCCGTCATCATCGACGCCATCGACTTCTTCAACTCGACGATGAGCTTTCTCGACCTCACCGACATCACGAGCGCAGACGGTTCGCTGTCGGTCGAACCGACGGCATGGGCGGACGCGCTCAACAGGGTCGACGTCCCCACCGACGTCGAGGTCGGCTTCGAGCGCGACCTCGTGCTCTTCCGACCCCAGTCGACATGGAAGTCCGCCACCACCGAGGTGGCCGCCGGCGGTCTCGCCATCGCCGATATCGATGCGGTCAAGGCAGGCGAGATCGCTCCGCGCGTGATCTTCACCCCTGACGCCCATACCTCGCTGCAGTCCTTCACCTTCACCCGGGACTTCCTCGTGCTCGAGCTGCTCGCCGACGTGCAGTCGAAGCTCACGGTCCTCGACCTGGGCAACGACTTCGCCGAGTCCGCCCTGCCCGGAGTCCCGGCCAACCATATGGTCGGCCTCGGCGCGGTCGACAAGTACGACCCGGCCACCGCAAACGACTTCTGGATGGTCAGCACCGGCTTCCTCACGCCCTCGACATTGTCGTACGGCACCTTGGGACGGGACTCCGGCGAGCCCAACGCCGAGGTGGTCAAATCGGCACCGGCGATGTTCGATGCAGAAGGGCTGAGCGTTGAGCAGCACTTCGCCACCAGCGCCGACGGAACGAAGATCCCGTACTTCCAGATCGGAGCCGACGACCTCGCGCTCGACGGAGAGAATCCCACCCTGCTCGACGGCTACGGCGGTTTCGAAGTCAGCCGCACACCCGGATACTCACCCGTCGTCGGCATCGGCTGGCTCAGCCGCAGCACCACCGGAAGTACCCTCCCAGCAGGTCGCCGAGGCGTCTATGTTCTCGCGAACATCCGCGGCGGAGGCGAATACGGACCTGAGTGGCACACATCGGCGATGCGGGAGAACCGCATGCGCTGCTATGAAGACCACTCGGCCGTAGCCCGTGACCTCATCGCCCGTGGCGTGACGAGCCCGGCGACGCTCGCCTGCGCCGGCGGATCCAACGGGGGCCTGCTGGTGGGTAATATGCTCACGCAATATCCCGAGCTCTTCGGCGCTGTGTCCTGCGGAGTGCCGTTGCTGGACATGGCCCGATACACGAAGCTCAGCGCCGGCTATTCATGGAAGGCCGAGTACGGAGACCCGGATGTCGCCGAGGACTGGGCTTTCATCAGTGAATTCTCCCCCTATCACCTCCTCGACGACGGACAGGACTATCCGCCGGTGCTGTTCTGGACGGCCACGTCGGATGATCGGGTGGGGCCAGTGCAGGCACGGAAGATGGCCGCCCGGATGCAGGCGCACGGAATCGAGAACGTGTGGTTCTTCGAAGACACCGCAGGCGGACATTCCGCCGCTTCGGACAATGAGCAGACCGCGTTCACCCGGGCGCTGAGCTACCGGTTCATGTGGAACGCATTGACAGGGGAGTAGGTTGGGAGACATGACGAACGAGACGCAGCGCTTCCACGGCGAATACAAGGTGATCGGCGGCAAACTCGTCGTCGCCGATGTCACCACCGACGGCAGGACCATCACCGAGGTGAAGATCTCCGGGGACTTCTTCCTCGAACCCGAGGAAGCCTATTTCGACCTTGCACCGGCCCTCGTCGGCGCCAGCGTCAATGCCGATAATTCGGTTCTGCGCGGCCGCCTCGACGAGGCTCTGGCCGGCTACGGTTCGGAACTGGCGATGCACGGCTTCTCCACCGCCGATATCGCCACTGTCGTGCGCCGGGCGTTGGGTTCGGCGGCGAACTTCACTGACTTCGACTGGCAGGTCATCCGCGGCGAGGTGCTGCCCACCCAGCTCAATGTGGCGCTCGATCAGGTTCTGCTCGAGGAAGTCGCAGCAGGTCGCAGACAGCCGACCCTGCGGTTCTGGGAATGGGAGGACACGGCCACCGTCATCGGTGCCTTCCAGTCCTACGTCAACGAGCTGCGGCCCGAAGGTGTGGAGAAGCACGACGTCCAGGTCGTGCGTCGCATCTCAGGCGGAGGTGCGATGTTCATGGAGGGCGGCAACTGCATCACCTATTCGATGTTCGTCCCGCCTGCCCTCGTCGCCGGTCTCGACTACGAGGAGTCGTATGTGTTCCTCGACCAGTGGGTGCTCGCGGCGCTCAAGACCCTCGGTGTGGAGGCGTTCTACAAGCCGATCAATGACATCTCCTCGACCGGAGGCAAGATCGGCGGTGCCGCACAGAAGCGCAATCGCGACGGCACGCTGCTCCACCATGCGACGATGAGCTACGACATCGACGCGGACAAGATGGTCGAAGTTCTGCGCATCGGCGAAGCGAAGATCTCCGACAAGGGAGTAGCGAGCGCGAAGAAACGCGTCGACCCGCTGCGGAGTCAGACCGGTGAGGCACGCAAGGACATCATCGATGTCATGGCGGACACCTTCGCCACCCGCTATGGGGCCACTTACGGCACCTACACCGAGGAGGAGCTCAAGCGGGCACAGGAACTCGTCGATGAGAAGTTCGGGACCGAGAAATGGACGCACCGCGTGCCGTGAGTGCTGACGCACAGCGTGCCGTGGGCAACGCTGAACCCACCGCTTTCCGGGGCACGATCGTGGCCCTCGGCGGTGGTGGATTCTCGATGTCCGAGACCGGGGAATCGGCCATTGATGACGAGCTGGTGCGCATGGCCGCCAGACGGATCCGCGCCGGCACTGAGGACGAGGCCGGTGCTCAGAGCGGCTTCCGCGCCTCTGTTGGACTCCCCAACGTATGCTTCGTCCCGACTGCATCCGGCGACAGCCGCGACTATATCGAAAGGTTCGAAGCGGCATTCGAGGTGCGGGCACGAACCCATGTTCTCTCCCTGTTCGGGCAGAGTCCGTGGGACTACCAGGATCCGGCGATGCTGCTCGACATGGACCTCATCTACGTCGGCGGCGGCTCCACGGCGAACCTGCTCAGTCTCTGGCGCAGGCATGGCGTCGACCACCGGATGAGAGAAGCTGCTGCCGGAGGAACCATCCTCGCCGGCATCAGCGCCGGTGCGAACTGTTGGTTCGAGGCCTCCTCGACGGATTCGTTCGGTCCGTTGGCTCCTCTGAATGACGGGCTCGGATTCCTGCGGGGGAGTGCGTGTCCGCATTTCCATGGAGAACCCGGGCGGAAGGAATCCTTCCGGGAATGGATCGCACAGGGCCGACTTCCCGGCCCCGGAATCGCCATCGACGATCGTGCGGCGGTCGTGTACGTCGACGGTGCGGCCACCTCGGTGATGGTGGAATCTGCGGGGGCCGCAGCCTATACCGTTTGTGAACACGGGAGACTTCGGGACCTGTCCACGGCAGCACCGGGGCCTCTCACGCGCGAATTCTAGGAGCTGCAGGGCACCGCGGTACTGAACGAAAACTATAGGTGGGCGCATGGTTCTCACCGGTCTGAGGGTCTGTAGGATTGGGAGTCAATCACGTCCCCTTCACTAGGAGAGTCATGCGCCAGGTCGAACCGTCCGTTGAACTGCTCGCCAAGCCCAATATCGATTGGGAAGCGATGAGGACTTACCTCGACGAGGTGGGCGGAACCTCCTGGGCGGACCGGGTCGAAGGTGCGGAATCTCCCGACGCCGAGGATCTCCTCGAGTTCTCCGGACGCATGTGCTACCGCTCGTGGGAGCCGGGACTCAACCCGAACGTCTCGCGCGTGCGCACCGATTCCGCGCAGTACCTCGGCAACGTCGTGAAGTCCCAGCACGGGTCCGTGCTCGAACACGCGAACTTCACCTTCGTGCTCCACAACGTCTCGCGCGTGCTCACCCACGAACTCATCCGCCACCGCGCAGGATCGGCGTTCTCGCAGGAATCGCTGCGCTACGTCCGCCTCACGGACATCCCGTTCTGGTTCCCCGAGTGGGCCCGCGAAGATCCCGAACTCATGGAACGCAGCCTCAAGGTCCTCGACACCCTCGAGGAGCACCAGCAGTGGATGGCCGATCATTTCGAGCTTGACGGGGAGGGCACGAAGTTCTCCCACAAGAAGCACATGACCTCGTTCATGCGCCGCTTCGCCCCCGAGGGCCTGGCCACCGGGATCGTCTACACCGCGAACCTGCGTTCTCTGCGCCACGTCATCGAGATGCGCACTGCGAAGGGCGCTGAAGAGGAGATCCGCCTCATCTTCAACAAGATCGGCGAGGTCATGCGCGAAGAGGCACCGGCAGTCTTCGCTGACTATGAAGTCGTCGAAGGAGAATGGATCCCCGGCACGCGCAAGGCCTGAGACCACGCAAGGCCTGTTGCGAAGCGTCCGGAGACCTCCGATCGCCTCACACCTACAGACACCTGACCCGCTCAGCCACACCTGACGCCGACGTCAGACAGATTTCAGGAGGAACCGTCATGGCAGATATCTACGCAGCTCAGCTCAATCCCGGCAAGCTCGACGTCGTCACCGACTGGGTTGCCAAGCAGGACTGGGCCGCCGAGCTCGACCTCGCGGCGAACCCGCTCGAGGCTGTTACCGCGTACCGCTTCGACGACCCTGCCGGCGAAGTGGGCATCGAGATCCACATCGTGAAGAGCGGCGACCAATTGCTGCAGGTGCCGCTGACCTACCGCGGAGCACCGCTCGAAGGTGCCGACGAAGCATTCGTGGCGAACATGGATCACTCGGTGCTCGGCAAGCGGTGGGTCTACGCCGGCATGGGCGACCCGCTGTTCCGGCAGCGCCTCGACCACACCATCGCCACCGCGTCGACCGCAGCGAAGCAGTACCGCGTCGATGCTGAGGGCAACCGGGGAGAAGAGATCACCGAGGTGGCCCACGCCTTCGGGACGGGACCTCTGCCGGGTGCCGGCGACGTCGAGATCCTCTACCGCCTGTCGCCCGAGTCTCCGGCGGAGAAGTCCGACGCCGGTCTGCTGCTGGGCCGCTGGGACGGTCAGGACACGAACGTCGTCCTCGCCATCATGGTCTGAGAGGCCTGCCATCACGATCTGAGGGCCCAGGCCAAACGCCGTACGGCACAGCCAACTCAAAGCGGGGGAAGAATCGGAACTGATGAGCAGCGACTGCATTTTCTGTGCGATCGTCGCAGGTGCCGCACCGAGTGCGCCGATCGCCGAGACCGAATCGACCTTCGCGTTCATGGACATCCGGCCCGGGTCCGATGGGCATCTGCTCGTCGTTCCGAAACGTCACAGCACGGACCTGCGGGATATCCCGGCCGAGGATCTGTCCGCGGTGGTGCTTGAGTCCCAGCGCATCGCCAAGCACGCTTTCGACGCGTGGGGAGCAGATGGCGTCAACCTCCTCAACTGCTGTGGTGCCGATGCATGGCAGACGGTCTTCCACTTCCATATGCACGTCATTCCGCGCTACCGGGACAAGGACAAAGACCGCCTGAGGCTGCCGTTCGAACCCGGCGTCCGCGGAGATCAGGAGCTCATCGGCTCACTGGCCGCGAGCATCCGCGCGGCACTGGGCGAGGGATGATGCATCGCCGTGGCCGCCGCAGATGCGGACTCTATCGCCGCGGCCGACCTCGCCGAGGCGGTGCACAGTGCTCAGGTCGCAGGCCCGCTCAGCGCGCCAAGTCGATGATCGTCATCCCCGCCGAGGCAGCGGGGGAGCCCATCGCTTCCATCGCCGCGGGCGCTTCGTCGAGGCCGATGACATTCGTGACGAGATCCTGCGGTCGCAAGCGCCCCTGAACGACGAGGTCGACGAGCTCCGGGTACTCGGCCGCGGCCATTCCGTGAGAGCCGAGCACGCTGAGCTCGAGAGCGATCACCCGCGGCAGATCGACGACCGGTTCGGCAGGCAGCAGTCCGATCTGCACATGCCGACCCAGGGGTGCCAGGGCACCGACCGCCGCCCGAATCGTGTCCTCCCGACCCAGGGCATCAACGGTCACGGCCACCCCGTCAGGATCGGTCGACGCGAACTGCGCAACCACCTCGGCGCTCAGCCCCTCGGGACTGAGATCCCGTGCGTTGACGCATCGTTCGGCACCGAACTCACTGGCGGATTCCAGGGCCGCATCGCTGACGTCGATGGCGACCACCTTCGCGCCGAGGGCCCGGGCGATCATGATCGCCGACAGCCCCACCCCGCCGCAGCCGAAGACGGCGACCGTCTCGTCCGCGGCAAGCCGAGCCCGCACCCGTAGACCGTGGAAGGCCGTGGCGAATCGGCACCCGAGCCCGACGACGGCCGCGGCCGGCAGATCCTCGGGCACGGCCACGAGGTTGGCATCGGCATTGCGGATGACGACCTGATCCGCCCACGACCCGAAATGTGTGAATCCCGGCTGCGTCTGATCGGGACACACCTGCGCATTGCCCGAAACGCACCAGCGGCAGCTCCCGCACCCGCACACAAAAGGAACGGTCACACGCTGGCCGACACGGAAGTCCTGTACGCCCACACCCGCCGAGGCGACCCGACCGACCAGCTCATGCCCGGGCACGTGGGGGAGAGCGATCGTCGCATCGTGGCCGGCCCACGCGTGATGATCGCTGCGGCACACCCCGGTGGCTTCGACATCGATGACGACGCCGGCATCGGGGGCCGTGGGAGCGGAAATCTCATCGAGTCGGGGACGGACGGAGAACTGATCGAAGACAATGGCACGCATACCGTCGATCGTAGAGCGCGTGCCGGGTGGGAGCCGAGCGTGTCCGTTTAGTGGCAGCGGCACGTCGGCACCACCCGCAAACCTCAGCGCGGGTGGACCCCGGCTGCCGCCAAAGCATCGAGCAGCCGAGCCCGCAGCGCCTGCGCCCTGCCGGAGAAATCCTTCTGCCGCTCCATGTACTCGGCCTTGCCCGCAGCGGTCTCGATGGCGACGACACCGTACCCCCAACCACGCAGGTCATAGGGGGAGGCCTCCATATCCAGAGTGCGGATGTCGAGGGCGAGGTCGAAGCAGTCGATGACGAGATCCGAATCAGCGATCGGCGAGATCTTCATCGCCCATTTGTACAGATCCATCCCCGCATGCAGGCACCCTGGCTGCTCGTTGGCGACCATGCCCTCACGGCTCGGCTGCAAGGTGTTGAGAGGACGCGCGGGTTCGGTGAAGAAACGGAACGCATCATGATGCGAACACTGGATGCGGTGGCCTTCGACCACGGCATCGGTCTCGGCGGGGCTCAGCCGCAGCGGCACCTGCTGATGCCGGCGCTGCTCGTCGGTGAGCCGGTAGACCATCGCCCATTCGTGGATGCCGAAGCACCCGAAGTTCGCTTCCCGACCCAATGTCGACGACAGCAGCGAGGCGATGAACTTTGCTCCGTCCCCACGGTCGGTGCGCCAGGACTCGAGGTCCACCTCGGCGAAATTCTGCGCATCGTCGATGCGATACCACCGACGGTCGAAATACCGACGATCTTCGGCCGTCTCAAGCGCGACGCGCACACCAGGACCTGGATGCCACTTCTTCAGCTGCCCGACCTTGAACGGGTAGTAGGTGAAGAGGAAGTCTTCGACCGGGTGGGTCTCCTGTCGCATCCGCCGTCCGATATGCGCATCGGTACGCTCGGCGATCCGATGCTCGTGCTCATCACGCAGCTCGCGCCAGATCTCGGCAGGAACGACACCATCACCGTGGCGGCCCGACGATCTATCGGTACGCTCGGTCGCCGCCGTGTAAGGGGCGGGGGTCGTGGTCGAGAGTGCGGAAGTCACCGCACCATTGTCCCAGACGGTCGAGTCGGCCTCCAGCTCAGCGACCGGAGCGCTTCGTGCCCTTCGCCGCAGGTGCGGTGAGTGGGTCGTCCGGCCACGGATGCTTCGGGTAGCGGCCCCGGTTCTCGGCCCGGACATGGGCATATGCGTTCGCCCAGAAAGAGGCGAGATCGCTGGTCACCGCCAAGGGCCGCCTGGCGGGGGAGAGCAGGTGCAAGGTGACCGCCACCCGCCCGTCGCAGACGCGAGGCACATCGGTCCAGCCGAAGCACTCCTGGAGTTTGACTGCGAGGATCGGGCCCGGGAGCTCGGTGCGCTCGGGTGCGGCCGTCGCCTCCTCGTCCGCGTCGGAAGTGGTGCCTGGTTCGACGAGATCGGGATCCGGGTACTCGAGACGGATCGCGGAACCGCTGGGCACCTCAATATGGGTCGGGGCCAACTCATCGAGCCGGGCCGCTTCGGGCCATGGCAACAGAGTGCGCAGCGCAGATGTGAGATCCACGCGAGCAGGGTCGGAGCCCTTCGCGATCCGGTCGAGCGCCTCCGGACACCACTGATCGAGCGTGACCGACAGGTGCTCCCACGTCACCTCCGGCCACGGTTCGCCGAAGACCGCGCGGAGGAGACCGAGTCTGGCCCGCAGCGATTCGAAAGCCTCGGAGGGACGCAGAACCTCGCGGGCTCCACGTTCGCGCACCGATTCGGCGATGGCACGGCGGGCGAGTTCAGGGCCGGCCTGAATCGGGGTGGAGGTCAGTTCGATTCCGCCGAGGCGGCTGTGTCGAACCGCACGAACCTTCCCGGACTCGAACGTCGCCGTCTCCTCCGTGTGCAGCAGCCCGGCTCCGGCGAGTTCCGCGGTGTCGACGTCGATGGGGACAGCTGATCGGATGATCGCCCGCGATCCGACCAGGCCCACCTCGGCGATGGCCAACCATGGGCTGCCCTGCAGTGAGGAGTCTCGGGGCAGGCTCGCCGCCGTGCCGGAGGCGAGCAGGTATTCGGAATCGGAGGCGCTGCGCAGACGCGCGATCTGCAGGGGATAGGACAGCGCCGTGACGAGCCCGAGGTCCTCGGGAGTCAGCGCTGTGCCGGAACCGCCGGTGACTTCAGCACGGTCGCCGATTCCGCCGTTCCCTCCGTCGTCTCCCGTGTCGCCGCCATCGCCGCTGGAGGCGAACTCCCGTGCGATCGACGCGAACCTTTTGCGGTCCTGAGCGAATCGAGCATCCCTGCTGCGCCGCAGCTGCCGCAGCAGAGCGGAGAGATCGGCGCCGGGAGCCCTCTGATCGGATTCGATGACGGCGACCGCTTCTGCCGCACGCGCGGGTGAGAGCAGCGCAGCCCCGTCGAGGAGGCCACGCGCCGACCACACCGAGGCGGGAACCGCCGCGATCGCCCGACCGGTCTCGGTTACGCGCAGAGCGGAGATCGGAAGGTCAGGGGCTGCCGCGCCGCCGCGCTCGCCGGCGTCGGAGTCGCGGTCGCCGGGGTAACCGCCGGTCACGTCGACGGCCCCGATCGCCATAAGATTGTCGACCGCCTGCCGCTTCGGTCCGGCCGGCAGCGGATCGGGCAGCAGGGTGTCGTCGCCGCCCCACACAGCGAGAGCGAGCACTGCGGAGGTGAGATCGGAGGTCGCGATTTCGGGAGGAGTGTGCTCGGGCAGGCTCGCCCAATCAGCCTCTGACATGCACCGATACGCGACACCCGGACCCTGCCGCGCAGCTCGACCGGAGCGCTGTGTTCCCGACGCCTTCGACTCCCGCACCGTGACCAGCCCGGACATGCGTCGCCGCGTATCCAGCCGTGGTCCCCGAGAGAGTCCCGAATCGACGACGATGCGGACTCCGTCGATCGTCAGCGCCGACTCCGCCACCGAGGTGGAGACGATGACGCGTCGGCCGCGCTCCTGGTCGGTGCGCGGGCGCAGGATCGCGTCCTGCTCCTTCGCAGGGGTTCGACCCGTCAAGGTATGCACCTCAACCACGTCACCGGTGCCCGAACCACCAGAGCCGAACGGTCCACCACTGGCTCCCGAACCGCCACCCGACTCCACGAGGCGCCGCACGCGGGAGGCCACCTCGTCGACTTCGCGTGCACCGGGAGCGAAGACGAGGACATCGCCCTCGCCGGTATCAGTTAACGCACGCACCGTCGTCGCGGCCAGATGATCGAGAAAATCCCAGGTCACACCCCGTGCATCGAGCGGCCGCTCCTTCGCCGGTGCCCACCGGACTTCCAGAGGATGAGTATCGGCGGCCACCGACAGCATGGTCGCCGGTGCCTGCTGACCGTCGCCGAGGCGCGCGGCCCACAGCTGTGCATCCAGGGTCGCGGACATGACGACGAGCGCCAGATCCTCACGCAGATCCGCCAATTCCCGGCACATCGCGAACGCGAGATCCGTATCCAACTGTCGCTCATGCGCCTCGTCGAGAATGACCCCGGCGACTCCGGTCAGCTCCGGATCGCGCAGCAGCCGGGACAGAAGCACGCCCGTGGTGACGAACTCGATCTGTGTGGCCCGCGAGCTCCGCGACTCTCCGCGGACGGTGAAACCGACAACCTCGCCGAGGCGGGTCCCCGTCAGAGACGCCAGCCGCCTGGCTGCGGCGCGGGCCGCCATCCGGCGGGGCTGTGTGACGATGATGCGGCCCGTACCAGTCAGGTGCTCAGCGATCATCGGCGGCACCACGGTGGTCTTACCGGTTCCGGGAGGAGCCTCCACGACCAATCTTGGGGCGGGAGCCGCCTCGGCGAGGTCCAGCTCATCGATGAGCGCGGCGGCGGGCAAGTCGGCCCCGATGCGGGCGAGATCGAAGGTGTGCGGGACGTGCTGATCGGGCATGTCACCAGTCTCGCAGGTCGACGTCGCGACGCCGACGAGCACCGACGCGCGGAAGGCACCAGGCACTGACTAGACTGTGACACATGCGTATCGCCAGATTTGTACATCAGGACGAACCCAAATACGGAGTCGTCGAGGGTGAAGTGCCGCCGATCACCGACGGAAGCTGGGACACGTCGGGACTCGAACTCGCCGTTCTCGACTCGGACCCCTTCTTCTCTCCGGCCCAATCGACAGGCGAGAGGCTGAAGATCGACGACGTGCGTCTGGTCAGCCCCATCCTGCCGCGTTCGAAGGTGATCGGCGTGGGCCGCAACTTCGCCGCACACGCAGCAGAACTCGGCAACGAGGTTCCCGTGACCCCGGTGACCTTCTTCAAACCGAACACCGCGGTCATCGGCCCGGGCGACCCCATCCGCCTGCCCGCGATCAGCGAATACGTCTCCTATGAGGCCGAACTCGCCGTCGTCATCGGCCGTGTGGCCAAGGGTGTGAAGGCGGAGAACGCCAACGACTGCGTCCTCGGCTACACCGCGAGCAACGACGTCACCCTGCGCGACCTCCAGAAGTCCGACAAACAGTGGACGCGGGCGAAGGGCTTCGACACCTCGGCCCCGCTGGGTCCCTGGATCGAAACCGAACTCGACGTCGACGACCTCGGCATCCGGTCCTGGGTCGACGGGGATCTCAAGCAGGACGGCACCACCGCCGACTTCATCTTCGATATCCCGACCATCATCGAACACCTGTCGGAGACGATCACCCTGCTGCCCGGCGACGTCATCCTCACCGGAACCCCGGAGGGGGTCGGCCAGATCGTGTCCGGCAACCGCGTCGACATCGCCATCGAAGGACTCGGCGTCCTGTCGAACCCGGTCATGGACGCCTGAACCCACCGCCGCCTCGGCGATCGCATCCACGGAACACCAGAGCCGCCACACCACCAGCGCCACCGCGCACACCACAGACTCACACCCGAGAAGATCACGCAAAGGACAATCGTGAGCGTCAAAGTTCGTTTCTGCCCATCACCCACCGGCACCCCGCACGTCGGCATGGTCCGCACAGCCCTGTTCAACTGGGCCTACGCCAAGCACACCGGCGGCAAGCTCGTCTTCCGCATCGAAGACACCGACGCGGCACGTGACTCCGAGGAGAGCTTCGGCCAGGTCGTCGAAGCTCTCAAATGGCTGGGCCTGGACTGGGACGAAGGCATCGAGGTCGGCGGCGACAACGGACCCTACCGCCAGTCGCAGCGCGGCGAGATCTACGCCGACGTCATCGAGAAGCTCATGGCCGGCGGCCACATCTACGAGTCCTACTCGACCAACGAGGAAGTCGAAGCCCGGCACAAGGCCGCGGGCCGTGACCCGAAGCTCGGCTACGACGGGTACGACCGCGACCTCACCGACGAGCAGAAGGCTGCCTTCCGCGCCGAGGGCCGCGAACCGGTCTGGCGTGTGCGCATGCCCGATGAGGACATCACCTTCACCGACCTCGTCCGCGGTGACATCACCTTCAAGGCCGGCACCGTGCCCGACTTCGTCGTCGTCCGTGCCAATGGCCAGCCCCTGTACACCCTGGTGAACCCCGTCGATGACGCGCTCATGGGCATCACCCATGTGCTCCGCGGCGAGGACATCCTGTCCTCGACCCCGCGCCAGATCGCTCTCTACGAACACCTCAAGGCCATCGGCATCGCCGAGGCGACCCCCGAGTTCGGCCACCTGCCCTACGTGATGGGCGAAGGCAACAAGAAACTGTCGAAGCGCGACCCCGAATCGAACCTGTTCCTCCACCGCGAGAACGGATTCATCCCCGAGGGACTCATCAACTACCTCGCCCTGCTCGGCTGGTCCATCGGACCCGACCGCGACGTGTTCAGCGTCAAGGAATTCACCGAAGCATTCGACATCCACGATGTCCTGCCCAACCCGGCCCGCTTCGACGTGAAGAAGGCCACCGCCATCAACGCCGACCACATCCGCCTCCTCGAGCCGGATGACTTCCGTGACCGTCTGGTGCCGTATCTCCAGGCCGCCGAGGTGCTCCCGGAGTCCCCGACGGACGCTCAGCTGGCGATCCTCAACGAGGCGGCTCCGCTCGTGCAGACCCGCATGAAGCTGCTCGGAGAGGCTCCTGACCTGCTCGCGTTCCTCTTCACCTCTGATGGCGACCTCGTCATGGCCGAAGACGGATTGAAGACGCTCAAGGACTCCGCCCCCGAGGTGCTCGCCGCCTCCATCGAGGCCCTCGAAGGGCTCGACGACTGGACCACGGCGAAGCTCGAAGAAGTCCTGTCGGCGAAGCTCGTCGACGAGATGGAGATCAAACCGCGCCTGGCCTACGGCCCCCTTCGCGTGGCCGTGTCCGGTCGCAAGGTCTCTCCACCGCTGTTCGAGTCGATGGAGATCCTCGGGAAGGACTCCTCCATGACACGCCTCAAGGCACTCGCGGCGCAGCTGTGAATCAGACGGTCTGGGCCCGCGGGGGACTGCACTTCGAAGACGTGACGATCACCGTGCCCTTCGACCATTTCGGACGGTCGGGGGATGCCGCCTCGGGGAAGGTGACGCTGCCGGACACTGTGGACGTGTTCGCGCGGATCATCGCCACCGAGGCGGACAGCCGGAAGCCCTACCTCGTGTACCTGCAGGGCGGGCCCGGCGTGGAAGCTCCGCGCCCGGGCATCGCCGGAGGTCCCACCGGTTGGGTGAAGCGTGCCCTCGAGGAATTCCAGGTCGTCATGCTCGACCAGCGCGGAACCGGGAGATCGAACCCGATCGGCTCCGTCGATGGGGCCATCACCGGCCTTGAGACGGTGGGGGAGGACCCGGCCGCGATCGCTGAGGCGCTGTCGTACTTCCGCGCCGATTCGATCGTCGAGGACGCGGAGATCCTGCGCGGCTACCTCGGCGCGGAAACCTGGTCCCTGCTGGGTCAGTCCTTCGGCGGCTTCACGACTCTGCGCTATATCTCCGCGCATTCGAGTGCCCTTCACGAGGTGTACTTCACCGGCGGTCTGCCGGCGATCGGCCTCGACCCGGCGACCGTCTACGGACGCACGTGGGAGGGCATGATCCGCAAGTCCGAGCAGTATTACGCAGCGTTCCCCGGCGACCGTGAGAAGGTGCGGCGCCTCGTCGAGCTTGCGTCTTTCGGTGACGGTCTCGCCCTGCCTGGGGGCGCGCGGGCGACGCCGGAGCGGATCCGTCTGCTCGGGCACTTCCTCGGCGCCTCGGACGGTCCGGAGAAGCTGCATTATCTGCTCGATCTCGACTTCTCGTCGGGGGCATTCCGGCATGACCTTGCCGCGTCTCTGCCCTTCTCGGGGCGCAATCCGCTCTATGCCGTCATCCACGAATCCTGCTGGGCCGACGGCACTGTGACGAACTGGGCCGCAAGGCGGGCGATGCCCGACGTCGTGGCCGAGGATCCGACTCTGCTGGCCGGTGAGCACGCCGGGCCTGAGTCGCTGCACGAGGATCCGGAGCTTGAGCCCTTCGCCGAGGTGGCCGAGCTCGTCGCCGCACGTCAGTGGCCCGGTCTCTACGATGTCGACGCTCTGCGGACCGCCTCGGTGCGCGGTGCTGCGGCAGTGTATTTCGAGGACGCCTACGTGCCGGTGGAGTATTCGCTGGCCACGGCCGAGCATCTGTCAGGGGTGCAGCCGTGGGTGACGAACGAGTACGAACACAACGGTCTGCGCGCCGACGGATACAGGGTCCTCGACCGGCTCATAGGCCTCGCTCGCGGGTGAGGCCGGGGTTCGTCGGCAGGGGAGAATTGAGCATGTCGGCGGGCCTGTCTCGGTCAGCCTGTTGTGTTAAGAAGGTCACACCGAAAAGGAGCCTCTCGGATTTGTCGTGAGGCGGTGTGTTTGTGTAGAGTTATATCTCGTTGCTCAGGGAATTCTCCACGGGGAATGCCTTGAAAAACATTGGGCTATGGTGTAATTGGCAGCACGAGTGATTCTGGTTCATTTAGTCTAGGTTCAAGTCCTGGTAGCCCAGCGGACACAGTCTGGATCAGTCCAGGAGTGTTGTTCTAAGCCCCCGTCGTCTAGTGGCCTAGGACGCCGCCCTCTCAAGGCGGTAACGGCAGTTCGAATCTGCTCGGGGGTACGGTTGAGCCCCGCATCGAATTTCGGTGCGGGGCTCACTCTAATTCACCGGTGTTTTCCTGCGGTGGTATTCGGGAGATGCTCTTCGGGACAGCCAATTGGCAACGGCACTGTCTGAGTCAGAAAGCACATGTTTCGGAGAGTGCTTTCGGACTCGGACAGTGCCGTGGTCGCCTCAGGGCAGTAAGCGCTCGGAGCCGAATCAGCGGGAGACGGAATCGGCGATGCGCTTCGTATGTTCGGCAGTCTTGATGTTGGAGACGATGAGTTCGAGCACGAGGCGGACGCCGATGACCCACAGTGCCGGTATGATCCAGCCGAAGACGATCGAGAGGATCAGCGGCAGCACGCTGAAGCTCGGTCCGTCGTTGAAGTAGCCTGCGGTCGCACCGGCGGCGATTCCCGTGGTGATTCCGGCGACGATGGTGCCGAGATAGGACAGGGCCGCGACCACGATCGCGATGATGTAGATGAAGCCCGCCCACTTCACTGCGATGAAGTTGTCGAAGCGGATGTCGAACAGCGACTTGAAGAAGCCTGCCTGCCGAGGCGCCGACTGCGGCGCCTGACCATACGCTGGCTGGCCGTAAGCGGGCTGGCCGTACGCCTGCTGTTGGGCCGCGCCTTGCGAGTAAGCGCCCTGCTGATAGGGATCCTGCTGATAAGCGCCAGGCTGCGAGTATCCGCCCTGCTGATACTGCTGGCCCTGTGCCTGATAGGCATTGGGATCGTAAGTGCCCTGTTGGTAGGTGGGCTGAGCGGCCTGGGCACTCTCCGACTGATCTCCCGTGCCGGGGTTCTGGCCGTCGAGGTTCTGCTCGGCCGAGCTGCTGTTCGGGTCGTTCGGGTTCTGCGGTGTCGACATGGTGTCCCCTTCGAGAATGGAACGCACCCACGGCAGGGCACGCTCGCCTGATATCTGCCTGTAGTCGCAACCTATCAGGATGCGCCCACTCGCGGCAGGGCGACTGTCATTGTGGAAGGGAGCACGAAGTGTCGTCGTCCTCAGTCAAGGCGATGCTCCACTCGACGACAAGCTCGTCACCCGGGGCGACGACGTCGAAGTCCTCGCCGGCTTCGCCCGCAGCGAATGCATTCGGAGGGCACGTCATCGGCTCGATCGCGATTGCCCGCCGAGCCAGATCCTCTTCGAGTCCGTCGCCCGTACACGCCTGCCAGGTGCGGAACCCGGGACCCATCCCGACGACGACCTCGCGCAGATCGGTACCTCTCAGCCGTGCCCGCGACCATCCGTCATCCCCGCGCCGAGGTGAGCCGTACGCATCATCGAGGATCGTACCGCCGATGAGGCGCAGCGCCCGGAAGTCCTTGCACACCATGCATGCGGAATCATCGGATGCGTGATCGGCCGGGACCGCTGTGCCGTCATCGAAGGGGCGAACAGCCGTGGGGATGAGCCGCTCATCGGTCTCGTGCCAGTGTGCAGCGGGAATGACGAGCTGAGCCTCGTCGACAAGGGCACCGTCAACAAGGTCGGTTGTACCCGATGGGGCTGTGCCCGGGGAGAGCCACGGATGAAATCCGAAGCCGAACGGAGCGGGGGCCGACCCCGTGTTGAGGGCCCGTGCGCGCATGCGCAGCACCGCCTCGGCGAGTTCGAAGTCCACCTGCAGATCGAACGCGAACGGATACCCCTCCGTCGGCTCCAGCGTGTACTCGAGACTGGCCGTCGACTCGGTGCGCTCGACCACCGACCATTGCGCATCGGCGACGAGGCCATGCAGCGCGGTATTGCGTTCGGGCTCGGTGATCGGCAGCCGGTGGCTGTCTCCGGCGAAGTCAAAGTGACCCCCATCGATCCGATTCGGCCAGGGCGCGAGTACGGCGCCGTCGAACGCGTTCATCGGCACCACGACCGGACGATCGCCGACGCTGAAGCGAACCAGGCTCGCGCCGATGGGGGAGATGACCGCGCCTGCCTCGTCACAGGCGAGTTCGATGGTGGCGGTCATGGGTCTCCAGGGTGCTCGAGCGCGGAAGAACAGTTGCAGATATTCTACGCCGTCCGCACGCATCCGGGCCGCCAGATGTTACCATTATGATCGAAAATGATAACTTTTGGGAGGTCTGATGCCAGCGTCGCATCGCCGGGCGAACCTGTCCGATGGTCGTGAGATCCTGTTCTTCCAGGACCCCGACTCACCTGCACCGACGATCGCCGCCGACCCCCGGCCACACGATTCGCGCCCCGACAGCGGCACCCTGCGCTTCGATGTCCTGACCGGCGAATGGGTCGCCGTGGCCACCCACCGACAGACCCGCACCCACCTGCCCGCCGCCGCCGAATGCCCGCTGTGCCCGTCGACGCCGGACCGTCCCACAGAGATCCCGGCCGCTGACTTCGACGTCGCCGTCTTCGAGAACCGATTCCCCTCCCTCGGTCCCGGCCTCGGTGAAGTCCCGTCCGCTCAGAGGGTGGACACCACCTTCGCCGAGGCGGCCGTCGACTCCGCCGAATCCGTGACCTCCGCGCTGTCGGGCCCGGGATACGGCCGTTGCGAAGTCGTCGTCTTCTCCTCGGAGCACACGGGCTCCTTCGCATGCCTGGGCACCGCACGCGCCCGCACCGTCATCGACGCCTGGGCCGATCGGACCGCCGAACTCTCCGCCCTGCCGGGCATCGAACAGGTCTTCATGTTTGAGAACCGCGGGGAGGAGATCGGGGTGACGATGAACCACCCGCACGGACAGATCTATGCTTACCCGTATGTCACCCCGCACACCGCGATCACCTCGGCCCGGGCGCATGAACATCTGCGCCGGAACGGTCGGCCGCTGCTCGGCGATGTGCTCGCCTTCGAACGCGAGGCACGGGAGCGAATGATTCTCGAGACCGATCACTTCTCCGCCTTCGTGCCCTTCGCGGCCCGCTGGCCGATCGAAGTCCACCTCGTTCCGCACCGCCAGGTGGGAAGCGTTGACGAACTCGACGACACCGAACGCGACGACCTGGCCCGTGTCTATCCGGAGGTGCTGCGACGCATCGACGGCCTCTACCCGAGTCCCACACCGTATATCGCTGCCTGGCACCAGGCGCCGGTCAACAGTGCCGACCGCCGCGCCGACTGGCTCCACCTCGAGATCACGAGCCCCCGTCGTGCGGAGAACAAACTGAAGTTCCTCGCCGGTTCGGAGGCCGCCATGGGCGCCTTCGTCGGCGACGTCTCCGCCGAGGAGACCGCAGCCAGACTGCGTGCGGTGACCCTGGAACCCCTCACCGAGGCGGCCGTACCCGTGAGCGCGAATGTGAGCACGGCTTCGGCGTTCGACCCGGAAGGCGATCGTTCATGACCACAGAGACCCCCGGGGCCGTATCCACGCCGACCCCCGAACACCTCGCCGAGGAGTTCGAGGCCCTGTTCGGATACCGTCCGATCGGTTCGTTCCGTGCACCAGGCAGGGTCAACTTCATCGGCGAACACACCGACTACAACGCCGGCTTCGTCCTGCCCATCGCCATCGACCGGGCGGTGTACGTCGCCATCGGTCGGCGACCCGAGAGTGCAGAGAACACGGGAACTGTGCGGCCGCCTCGGCGTGGGGAGAGCACCCGCATCGTCTCCGACCATCGCGATGACACCGGTCAGAGGATGTCCGGCCAGTTCGCGGCCGCGGAGCTCGTGCCCGGAACCCTGCCCGGATGGCTGAGCCACCCTGCGGGAGTCGTCGATGAGATCGCGAAGACCACCGGCACGGTGGTCGGCGGAGTCGACCTCTATATCGAATCCACCGTGCCCGTCGGTGCCGGGCTGTCCTCATCTCACGCACTTCAAGTCGCGGTGCTCATCGCCCTCGACGAGGTGTTCGACCTCGGTCTCGACGACCGCGAGAAGGTCCTGCTGACACAGCGAGCCGAGAACGACTTCGTCGTGCACCGACGGGCATCGTCGACCAGGCGGCGTCGATCATGACCGAGGCCGGGCATGCGCTATTCCTCGACTGCCGCGACCTCAGCGCTCGCCAGATTCCCTTCGACCTCGACGCCGAGGGGCTCAGACTCCTCGTCATCGACTCGAAGGTCTCTCATTCGCACAGTGAAAGCGGGTACGGCGCCCGGCGGAGGACCTGTGAGGAGTCCGCTGCGAGCTTCGGAGTCGACAGTCTGCGGGAACTCGCCGATGACGTCGACCTGAGCGAACTGACCGAGGAGCAGCGGAAGCGGGTGCGCCACGTCATCGCCGAAAACGCCCGGGTCCGCGCCACCGTCGAACTGCTCGAGGACAATGAACGAGCAGCTGGCGACGAGCATGGTGCGCGCATCAGTGCCATCGGCGACCTGTTGGTGGCCTCCCACGAATCTCTGCAGCACGACTACGAGGTCTCGTGCGTCGAACTCGACGTGGCAGTGGCCGCCGCGATGGGAGCCGGAGCGCTCGGCGCGCGGATGATCGGCGGCGGCTTCGGCGGCTCCGCGATCGCCCTCATCCACGCATACCAGGTCGACTTGGTCGGCGACGCCGTCACCGCAGCATTCGCCGAACACGGCTTTAGGGAACCGGACATCTTCGCCGTCAGCGCAGGCGGGGGCGCTGCCCGGTTCGATTGAACGGCGGGGTCGACTGTGCCGCAGACTCGACCGGGTCTGCAGTCTCGGCCAGTTCGCGGACCGAGCCACGACCGTTGACTCCCGGAACCCCAGCGGCTCATGCTTGAACCGAAGTCGGCTGTGGTCGAGTCGGCGGTCGATGGAGACGTGACGAGGCGGGGGAGCGGTATGGACATCTGCGAGGTCAATGGAGTGAGCCTCGGCGTCGAGGAGTTCGGTGAGCGGGAGGCGCCACTGGTTCTCTGCCTCGGGGCACCGACGATGCTGTCCTGGCCCGATGCTCTGTGCGAGCAGCTGGCAGAGCAGGGACCTCGCGTTGTGCGCTGCGAT
This sequence comes from Brevibacterium sp. JSBI002, assembly GCF_026013965.1. NCBI lineage: Bacteria > Bacillati > Actinomycetota > Actinomycetes > Micrococcales > Brevibacteriaceae > Brevibacterium > Brevibacterium sp. JSBI002. The sequence goes on along the minus strand of NZ_CP110341.1, from coordinate 2,508,205 downwards.
CTCCGCGATGCCGGGGCCTCGAGCCATGGTGATCTCGAATCACCGGACTACACCCTGCGAGACCTCGCCGCTGATGCCGCCGAACTCGCACGGGCCTTCGACGGTCGGCCCGCTCATCTTGCAGGAATCGGTATCAGCGGGATGGTGGCGCAGGTCGCGGCGCTCGACCATCCGGAGGCGTTTTCGTCGCTCACTCTCGTCGGCACCCGACCGATCGCTCCCGGACCTGTCGATGATGACCTGCCGGATCATGATCAGGCGACGATGGGTCCGCTCTTCTCCCGATCGCAGCCGGACTGGGCGGATGTCGATTCGGTGGCCGACTATATGGCCGAAGGTGCTCGGATCCTCGGCGACGATCCTGATGAGGCCCGCAAGGTCGCCGTACGGATCTGGGAGCGGACCCAGAGCTCTGATTCAGAACTGGGCTCAGATCCGACACAGAACTCAGATCCGGAAGCTCATCTGGCCGATCAGCTGGGAATGGTGTTCTCCCGCCTCGACTGCCAGCCACGCTGGCGAGAACGCCTGCCGCAGCTGTGCGTGCCGACGCTGGTCGTGCACGGCGGGAGCGATCCGTTCTTCCCCGTCGGCAATGGAGAGGCGCTCGCCCGAGGGATTCCCGGTGCCCGGCTGCTGATCCTCGAGGACGCCTCGACTGCCGTACCGGTCGCGGACATCCCCGAGGTTGCGGCAGCGATGGCCGCGCTCTGAGGAGGTGCCGCGCGGACTGCGGTGTCAGTCGGTGCCGGGGGCCGCCTCGGTGCCGGCGTCCGCACCCTTCTCGGGATTTTCGACGATGCGGATCGGACGCAGCTTCGCCCAGATGAGGAAGATGGCTGCGGCGATGATGAGGCCGATTCCGGTCCACAGGTTCGCGTCGACCCCGCCAGTGCGCTCGGCTTCGTCGGGAGTGAAGCCGACGATTCCGGCGATCGTGAGGATGACGCCGAAGATCGCCAGCAGTGCACCGATGAAGTTGCGGACGTCGAACGCGCCTGCGGTCTTGGTCAGTTCGTTGGATTTGCTCATGAGTCTCACTGGCTCCTTCAGCCGAAAGTCACGTTGAGGATGATGACGAGCACCAGGGCGACACCCGCGACGGGCACGGGGCGCTTCCAGAACGGCGCCTTCGGTTCGCTGAGGTCCTCGAAGTCGGACTTCGGGGTCTCCGAGTAGACGAGTCCGCGCAGCTCCGCAGCCGGCTTCGGCGTGGTGAACAGGGTGACGATCACCGACAGGACGATGTCGACGACGAACGCCGTGCTGGCCGCGAGGAATGCGGCACCCTGGCCGGGCAGGTCGAGGACTCCGGTTTCGGCGAGGATGAACACGAACACGGCAGACAGCGTGCCGCCGACGAGGCCGACCCAACCGGCGGTCGCCGACATCCGCTTCCAGAACATACCGAGGATGAACGTGGCGAACAGCGGGGCATTGAAGAAGCCGAACAGCGTCTGCAGGTAGTCCATGAGGTTGGAGAAGTTGCCCGCGATGAGCGCTGTGAAGATCGCGACGACACAGGCGCCGATCGTCGCCCAGCGGCCGATCTTCAGGTAGTAGTCGTCCTCGCGGTCCTTGACCACGTACTGCTGCCACAGGTCATAGCTGAATACCGTGTTGAACGCGGAGATGTTCGCGGCCATACCGGCCATGAACGCGGCGAGGAGGCCGGCGATCGCCACACCGAGGAGACCGTTGGGCAGGACTTCGCGCATGAGCAGCAGGAGCGCATCGTTGTACGTCACGCCCGTCTGCTCCAGCGCGGTCGCCTCGTCGATGGAGGCCGAGATCTCCTTGAACTGTGTCATCTGCGGTACGAGGACCGCGGCGATCATGCCGGGGACGACGACGATGAAGGGGATGAGCATCTTCGGGAACGCGCCGATGATCGGCGTCAGGCGCGCGGCGTTGATCGACTTCGAGGCCATGGCGCGCTGGACCTCGACGAAGTTCGTCGTCCAGTAGCCGAAGGACAGCACGAAGCCGAGGCCGAAGACGATGCCGACGACCGAGAGCACGGGGTTGGAGAAGCCGGAGAGCTGCTCGCCCGGCCAGCTGCTCAGCTGTTCTGCGCCGAGCATTCCGTCATTGCTCACCCTGTCGACGAGTCCGTCCCAACCCCCGACGCGGTTGAGTCCGATGAGAGTCAGCGGCAGGAGAGCTGCGACGATGACGAAGAACTGCAGCACCTCGTTGTAGATCGCCGCGCTCAGTCCGCCGAGGGTGATGTAGGACAGGACGATCGCGGCGGCGACGATGAGGGTGATCCACAGCGGCCACCCGAGCAGACGATTGACGATCGTGCCGAGCAGGAACAGGTTGACGCCGGCGATGAGCAGCTGCGCTACCGCGAATGACAGTGCGTTGACGAGGTGAGCACCCGTGCCGAAGCGCTTGCGCATGAACTCCGGAACCGACCGGACCTTCGAACCGTAGTAGAAGGGCATCATCACGACGCCGAGGAACAGCATCGCCGGGACCGCGCCGATCCAGAAGTAGTGCATCGTCGGCATGCCGTACTGGGCGCCAGTGGCGGACATGCCCATGATCTCCACGGCGCCGAGGTTGGCCGAGACGAAGGCGAGAGCCGTGACCCAAGCCGGAAGGCTCCGTCCGGAGAGGAGGAACTCGATGCTCGAGGAGATCCCGCGTTTGGCGAACCACCCGATGCCGAGGACGAAGATGAAGTAGATCGCTATCAGCAGATAGTCGATCCACTGTGCGTCCAAGCGGATTGCTTCCAAGGTTCCTCCATATGCGTCAGTGCATGGCTTCAAAATGCGTCAATGCATGGATGCTTGTGGTGTGCGACACCCGAGTGGACACTTTAGAGGATTGTGAGCCTGATCGCTAGTGATCGAACCTGAACAGTTTTGATCGTTTGGTCGGCAGGTCAGACGACCTCGACCTCGACGCCTGCCTCACGCAGGGCCGTGAGTTCGAATTCCTCGCTCTTCGAATCGGTGATGAGCTGCTGGATCTGCTCGGTCGGAACGGTGAGCACCGATGAGCGGAGGCCGACCTTCGTATGATCGACGAGCGCGGTCACGCGCCCTGCCCCGGCGGCCATGGCCCGATCCGTATCGGCGACGGGGAACGCCGGTGTCGACAGGCCGAAGTCCGCGGCCAGTCCGTTCCCGGAGAGGAAGACGGTGTCGGCACGCAGGCCGAGCAGCTGAGACACCGTGCCGCCGCCGACGAAGGCCCGGATCGAATGGCGCAGCAGTCCGCCGACGACGATGACCTCGTTGTCGGGGGAGGAGACCATGGCCTCGGCGACGAGCAGCGAATTCGTCACCACGCGCAGACCCGAACGGGTGACCAATTCCTTTGCCAGCAGCTCGGTCGTCGTACCGGGACCCAGGGCCACGACATCACCGTTGCGAACCTGCGCTGCCGCGGCGCGGGCGATCGCAGTCTTCTCGGCCAGCGCCTGCTCGAGCTTCTCCGCATAACTCGACTCGCGCGCGCTCGACGCGAGAACGGCACCGCCGTGGGTGCGGAGGAGCCTGCCCTCCTCGGCGAGCTGATCGAGGTCACGGCGGATGGTCACGGCCGAGGTATCGAGTTTCTCCGACAGGGAGGTGATGGAGACGGCGCCGTCTCTCTCGATCGTGTCGACGATGATATTGCGTCTCTGAGCGGCGATCATGGGGCCATAGTACAGACAGCGGGCCCGGGAGAGAGATCTCCCGGGCCCGCGAATGGTTCAGCTGCGCTCAGCCGCGCACGAGCGCTTCGGTCAGTGTGCGGGCTGCATCGATGACGGACTTCGCGTGCAGGCGACCGGGCTGGCGGGTGAGTCGGTCGACCGGCCCGGAGATCGAGACGGCCGCGACCACCCGATTGCTCGGACCGCGCACAGGCGCCGACACCGAGGCGACCCCCCGTTCGCGTTCGGCGATCGACTGGGCCCAGCCGCGGCGGCGGACCCCGGAGAGCATGGTCGCGGAGAACCGTGCACCGCGCAGACCCGTGTGCAGACGATCCGGTTCCTCCCAGGCCAGCAGCACTTGAGCGGCGGAACCGGCGCGCATCGACAGGGTCGCTCCGATCGGCACGGAGTCGCGCAGACCCACGGGGCGCTCGGCCGCGGCCACGCACAGACGCAGATCGCCCTGACGGCGGAAGAGCTGAGCGGACTCACCGGTCTGATCGCGCAGCTGACCGAGCACCGGGCCGGCCGCGGCCAACAGGCGGTCCTCGCCGGCGGCCGACGACAGCTCGGCCAGACGCGGCCCGAGGACGAAACGTCCCTGCAGGTCGCGACCGACGATGCGGTGGAATTCGAGGGCAACAGCCAGGCGGTGGGCAGTGGGGCGCGCCAGTCCGGTCAGCGTCACCAATTCGGCGAGAGAGGCGGGTCCGGCCTCAAGTGCGGAGAGAACCATTGCGGCCTTGTCGATGACCCCGACGCCGCTACCATTGCTTGTCATAGGCACCATTGTGCGCGTCTCAGTGGGCGAGATGCAAGTTCGCATTGCGATACGGCCGAGTAGATTTCGAATACGCACTCACTCCAGTGCGCAAATCGCAGTTCATCGACGCGGTCGTACCTCGGCCCGTCAGGTCTACATCGGGTGCAGAGATCCCTGCACCGGCGGGAGGAACCATGCCACGCACATTGGCCGAGAAGGTCTGGGCCGATCACGTCGTCTCACGAGGTGTTGACGGTGCGCCGGACCTTATCTACATCGACCTCCACCTCGTCCACGAGGTGACCAGCCCGCAGGCCTTCGACGGACTCCGACTCGCCGGGCGCCCCGTGCGCCGCCCCGACCTCACCATCGCCACCGAGGACCACAACACCCCGACCTGGGACATCGACAAGCCGATCGCCGAACCGACCTCGGCCACGCAGATCAACACCCTGCGCAAGAACGCGCAAGAATTCGGCATCCGCCTGCACAGCCTCGGCGACGCCGACCAGGGCATCGTCCACGTCGTGGGACCGCAGCTGGGCCTGACTCAGCCGGGCACCACGGTCGTCTGCGGCGATTCGCACACCTCCACCCACGGCGCCTTCGGAGCGCTCGCCTTCGGCATCGGCACCTCCGAGGTCGAACACGTGCTCGCCACGCAGACGCTCAGCCTCAAGCCCTTCAAGACGATGTCGATCACCGTCGACGGCGACCTGCCCGAAGGCTCGAGCGCCAAGGACATCATCCTCGCCATCATCGCGAAGATCGGCACCGGCGGGGGACAGGGCTACGTGCTCGAATACCGCGGCTCGGCCATCCGCCAGCTGTCCATGGAAGCCCGGATGACGATCTGCAATATGTCGATCGAGGCCGGTGCCCGCGCCGGAATGGTCGCCCCCGACGAGACGACCTTCGAGTACGTCAAGGGCCGCCCCCACGCTCCCGAAGGCGAAGACTGGGACGCCGCCGTCGAGTACTGGAAGACCCTCTACACCGACGAAGGCGCGGAATTCGACGCCGAGGTGGTCCTCAAGGCCGAAGACATCGAACCGTTCGTCACCTGGGGAACGAACCCCGGCCAGGGCCTGCCGCTGTCGGCGAGCGTGCCCAGCCCCGACAACTTCACCGACGAGAACGACAAGGCCGCCGCCGCCAATGCGCTGGCCTATATGGGTCTGACCCCGGGCACGCCGCTGCGCGAGATCGAAGTCGACACCGTCTTCCTTGGGTCCTGCACGAACTCCCGGATCGAAGATCTCCGGGCCGCCGCCGAGGTGGTCCGCGGACGCAAGAAGGCCGACAACGTCCGCTTCATGGTTGTCCCCGGCTCCGCGAAGGTCCGCCTCCAGGCCGAAGAAGAAGGCCTCGACGTCATCTTCAAGGACTTCGGCGGCGAATGGCGCTTCGCCGGCTGCTCGATGTGCCTAGGGATGAACCCGGACCAGCTGGCCGAAGGCGAACGCTGCGCCTCGACCTCGAACCGCAACTTCGAGGGCCGCCAGGGCAAGGGCGGTCGCACCCACCTCGTCTCGCCGCTCGTGGCCGCGGCCACCGCGGTGCGCGGCACGCTGTCGTCACCGGGCGACGTCGCCGACCTGCCGCGGGATGCCGAACCCGTGGAATGGGCCGACAATCGCCTGTCCCTCAACCTGACACCCGTCTCGGCGAACGACTGATAAGGAGGACGAGCCATGGAAGCTTTCACCACCCACACCGGCATCGGCGTTCCTCTGCGCCGATCCAATATCGACACCGACCAGATCATCCCCGCGAAGTTCCTCAAACGGGTCACCCGCACCGGCTTCGAGGACGCCCTGTTCTACCGCTGGCGAACCAACAACGACTTCGTCCTCAACGACCCCGATTTCGCATCCGGCTCTGTCCTCGTCGCCGGCCCCGACTTCGGCACCGGCTCCTCCCGCGAACACGCCGTCTGGGCGCTCAAGGACTACGGCTTCCGGGTCGTCCTGTCCTCCCGCTTCGGCGATATCTTCCGCGGCAACTCCGGCAAGGAGGGCCTGTTGGCCGCCCAGCTCGAACAGGCCGACATCGAACTCATCTGGAAGATCCTCGAGAACCATCCCGGCACCTCGATCACCGTGGATCTGAACGAGAAGACCGTGACATGCGACACCGTCACCGTGTCCTTCCAGATCGACGACTACACGCGCTGGCGCCTGCTCGAAGGTCACGACGACATCAGCCTCACCCTGGCCAAGGAAGACGAGATCGTCGCCTACGAATCCTCCCGCTTCGCCTTCAAGCCCACGACCCTGCCCGCCAAGGTCTGACCCTCGCCGAGGCGGCCCACCGCCGCCATCGGACCCCCACCGAGGCGGCCCGCCACCACGGTCGGACGCGACCTCGGCGCCGGCTTAAGCGAATCGGAGGGATACCGTCGGCTGGGTTAGTCTAGGACGGTGCCCGCAGCAATCGTCGGGCACGGTCTCCGGGTGGCATCCCGCCCGGAACCGGTCTTCGGAATCAGGGAGGAACATGCTCGAAGTACGTGGGGGAAATCCGCTGGACGGCACCGTCCGAGTCCGCGGCGCCAAGAACCTGGTGCCCAAGGCGATGGTGGCCTCTCTGCTCGGTGAGACCCCGTCCGTGCTGCGCGGCGTGCCCCAGATCCGCGATGTCGAGATCGTCACCGGACTCCTCGAGCTCCATGGAGTCCGCGTGACCTCCGGCCCCGACGGGGACCAGCCCGACGGCGAACTCCACCTCGATCCGGCCGATGTGGCTCAGGGCTCCATCGTCGACATCGACGCCCACGCCGGATCCTCGCGAATCCCGATCCTCTTCTGCGGACCTCTCCTGCACAGCCTCGGTCAGGCGTTCATCCCCGACCTCGGCGGCTGCCATATCGGCGACCGCCCCATCAACTTCCACCTCGATGTGCTCCGCAAGTTCGGCGCCGAGGTCGACAAGACCCCCGGCGGCATCATGCTCAAGGCGCACAGCCGCCTGCAGGGAACCAAGGTCGAACTGCCCTACCCCTCTGTCGGAGCCACCGAACAGGTGCTGCTCACCGCGGTCCGCGCCGAAGGCGTGACCGAGCTGCGCAACGCCGCCATCGAACCGGAGATCATGGATCTCATCGCGCTGCTGCAGAAGATGGGCGCGATCATCACCGTCGACACCGAGCGTGTGGTGCGCATCGAAGGCGTCGACACCCTGCGCGGGTTCAGCCACCGCGCCCTGCCCGACCGCAATGAGACCGCATCCTGGGCCTCGGCGGCACTGGCCACCGGCGGAGACATCTTCGTCGCAGGCGCCAGCCAGCCGGAGCTCATCACCTTCCTCAACGTCTTCCGCAAGATCGGCGGCGAATTCGAGGTGCGGGAGGACGGCATCCGCTTCCGCCATCCCGGCGGCAAACTCCGATCCTTTGCGCTGGAGACCGACGTCCACCCCGGCTTCATGACCGACTGGCAGCAGCCGCTGGTCGTCGCAATGACTCAGGCCGAGGGGCTGTCGATCATCCATGAGACCGTGTACGAGAACCGGTTCGGCTTCACCGACGCCCTGCGCGATATGGGTGCGCAGATCCAGCTCTACCGCGAATGCCTCGGCGGCACCCCCTGCCGCTTCGGGAGGCGGAACTACCAGCACTCGGCCGTGATCTCGGGGCCCACCGACCTCACGGGCACCCGCATCGACGTCCCCGATCTGCGCGGCGGCTTCAGCCACCTCATCGCCGCACTGGCCGCCCGGGGCACGAGCGAAGTCCACGGAATCGAGCTGATCAACCGCGGCTACGAGAACTTCCTCGACAAGCTCATCGGACTCGGCGCCGAGGTGTCCGCATGAGGGCCGACCACGGTCCCGGACGCGAAGCGGACGTGGACGATCACGCACTCGTCTCCTTCGACCCCGCCTCGGTGCGCTCGCAGAACCGGGCCGGCACCGTCGCAGCCACGGCCGCCTACGGCCTGATGCGCACGGCCACGAAGATCCGCGTGAAGGGCCTGGGCAACCTCCCGCCCGAGGGGGAGGGCATGATCGTCGCAGCGTACCATGCGAACCACCTCGACCCGATCCTCGTGGGCCTCGCGCTCAAACGCAACGGCCGAATGCCGCACTTCCTTGCGAAGTCGACCCTGTTCACGGGCATCCTCGGCATGCTTCTCAAACGCATCGGTCAGATCCCCGTCCTCCGTGCCTCGGCGCAGGCAGGCGACTCCTTGGCATATGCGAAGCAGGCCCTGGCTAAGGGCGAGACCGTCGTCATCTACCCCGAGGGCACGCTGACGAAGGATCCGGACTTCTGGCCCCAGCACTTCAAGACCGGCACCGCCCGCCTGGCGCTGGAGACCGGAGCGCCGATCATCCCCGTCGCCCACTGGGGGCTGAACGAGATCTACCCGCGCGGGACAAGAAGCGTCTGTGCTTCAGGCCCTTCAGCCACGACTGCGTCGTCGAGTTCGGGCCCGCACTCGACTACTCGGACCTGTGGCCCCACCGGAATGAGAAGTCGACCATGGGGGAGCTCTCCCACCGGCTGAAGAACACCGTGGCGGCGATGGTGGCCGAACTGTCCGAACGCGAACTGCCGGAGCGTTTCACAGCTAAGGAGTCTGGCGAATGAGCGTCGACAAGATCACCGTCCTCGGAGCCGGATCGTGGGGGACGACCTATGCCGCGGTCATCGCCGACGCCGGGTTCCCCGTCACCCTGTGGGCTCGCCGCCCCGAGGTCGCTGCAGAAATCAACTCCACGCACACCAACGAGCGCTATCTGGGCGAACGGGTTCTGCCCGAGGGGCTGAGCGCCACCGCTGACGACATCGCCGCCGTCACCGATGCCGAGGTCATCGTCCTCGCCGTCCCCGCCCAGACCCTGCGGAAGAACCTCACCCGCTGGAAGCCGCACCTGCGTGAGGGTGTGAAGCTCGTGAGCCTGATGAAGGGCATCGAGGTCGACACCGGCAAACGCATGTCCGAGGTCATCGCCGAGGTCGCCGAGGTCGCCGAATCCCAGATCGCCGTCGTCTCGGGTCCGAACCTCGCCCGTGAGATCGCCGACCGGCAGCCCACCGCCACCGTCGTCGCCTCGTCCGACATCACCACCGCCGAGGTGGTCGCGGAGATCAGCGCGAACGCGTACTTCCGGCCGTATACGAACACCGACGTCGTCGGCGTCGAGATCGGCGGTGCGATCAAGAACATCATCGCCCTGTCCGTGGGCATCGCCGACGGACAGAAGCTCGGCGACAACTCGAAGGCCTCGATCATCACCCGCGGTCTCGCCGAAACCTCTCGCCTGGCCGCGGCCATGGGCGCCGAGGCGCACACTCTGTCCGGGCTCGCCGGACTCGGCGACCTCGTGGCCACCTGCGCCTCGCCCCTGTCACGCAACCGCACCTTCGGGCGCCACCTCGGTGAGGGGATGAGCCTCGAGGACGTCATCGCCCACACTTCACAGACGGCCGAAGGCGTGAAATCCGCTCCCGCCGTCCTCGCCCTGGGTCGACGCAACGGCGTCGACCTGCCCATCACCGAGGCGGTCTGCGCGGTGCTGGGCGGAAAACTGCAGGTTGACGAACTCGCCGGATTGCTGTTGTCTCGGAAACGTAAGCACGAAGGACCACCCGCCTGAGCCACATCGAATCTCAGGCACCCGCTGGAAAACTAGGAGCACCCATGAGCGCCAACTCACCGTTCTTCAACCTTCCCGAACTTCCCACCTTCACGCTGACGAGCACCGACATCGAAGACGGTGGGGTGCTCACCGGCCCCCAGCTCTCCGGGGCCATGGGCGTGCCCGGCGGTGAGGACGTCTCTCCGCAGCTGTCCTGGTCCGGGTTCCCCGCAGAGACCAAGGCCTTCGCCGTGACCTGCTACGACCCCGACGCTCCCACCGGTTCGGGCTTCTGGCACTGGGTCGTCACGGACCTCGACGCCTCGGTGACGAGCCTGGAGGCCAACGCCGGCGACCCGGCCGCCGACCTCCTGCCCAGCGGAGCCGTGACCCTGCGCAACGACGCCGGCGAACCCCGCTTCGTCGGAGCCGCCCCACCGGAGGGCCACGGACCGCACCGCTACTTCTTCATCGTCACCGCTCTGGCCGAACCGCTGGGCATCGACGAATCCGCAACACCGGCCTTCGCCGGTTTCAATATGTTCTTCAAGGGCATCGGCCGGGCGTGGCTGGAATGCACGTTCGAGGCCAAGTGAGCTAAAGTCTTTCAGTCCACGCACACCTGACCCGCTGTGCGCACCCGTGTCCTGCCCCAGTTCGCGGGAGTACCAGTTCAAAGGAAACTCATGGCAGACAACGATCACCGGCCCCTTGTCGCAGTCCTCTTCGGAGGCCGTTCGAGCGAGCACTCCGTCAGCTGCGTCACCGCGGCCGGTGTGATCGGTGCCATCGACGCCGATGCCTTCGACGTACTGCCGATCGGCATCACGAAGACCGGTGTGTGGCGGGTCGTCGACGACTGGGCGAGCATGCGCTTCGACCCGGACAACATGCCTGAGGTCACGGACAACGGCACCGAGGTGATCCCTCCGGTCTCCGCGAACGGGTCACCGCTGCTGCACCGCGATGCCGAGGGCAATTACACCGAGCTGGGTGCGGTCGACGTATTCTTCCCACTCCTGCACGGACGCTTCGGTGAGGACGGAACCCTGCAGGGACTGTTCGAACTCAGCGACACCGCGTTCGTCGGCTCCGGAGTGTTCTCCTCCGCAGCGAGCATGGACAAGCACTACACGAAGTCACTCATGGCCCACGCCGGAATCCCAACCTGCCCGTGGGAGCTCGTGACCGAGACGATGTGGGCCGCAGACCGCGCGGAGGCGGAGAAGCGAGTGGCCGAGCTCGGCCTGCCCGTGTTCGTCAAACCCGCCCGAGCCGGATCGTCCATGGGAGTCAGCCGGGTCGCCGAGGCGGCCGACCTCGAAGCCGCCCTGCTCGGCGCCTTCGAACACGACTCCAAGGTCATCGTCGAACCCGAGGTCAGCGGTCGTGAGGTCGAATGCGCAGTGCTCGGTTCCGTCTATGACACGGAGCTGCGAGTGTCCTCTCCCGGAGAGATACGGGTCAGCGGCGACCACTCCTTCTACGATTTCGACGCCAAGTACCTCGACCTTGCCGCCGCGGAGGTCACCTGTCCGGCCGATCTCGACGAGACGGTGACCGCCCGGGTTCAGGAGTTGGCCGCCTCGGTGTTCCGTCTCTTCGACTGCACCGGTCTGGCCCGCGTCGACACCTTCGTCACGGACACCGGCGAGGTCGTCATCAACGAACTCAACACCCTGCCCGGGTTCACCCCCACCTCGGCGTACCCGTTCATGTGGGCGCAGTCGGGACTCGAATACTCCGAACTCATCGGCGAACTCATCTCGATCGCCCTGATCGACCACGCCCGCGCGAAATAGCGCTCTAGCCGGCGATGTCCTCGGCTCCGACGCACTCGTTCTCCGGAGGGAACTTCGACAGGGTCGGTGAGATCGCGGCGAGCACGTCATTGCCTGACTCGGCCTTGCGGTTGACGAGCACCTCGACGGCGGGGGTTCGCCCGTAGCTGGTGAACCTCCACGTCGAATCGTCGTCCTCGACCGGCTTCGAGATCCAATCGACTCCGGACACGCTCACGCACTGATCTGTCGTCGGCCCGGGGGGAGTGACTCCGCAGCGCAGCACCGCGACGTTGGGATCTCCCCACGCCTTCGTGCCCTGCGAGGAGGTCGTGCGTGCCTTCTCACCCGAGATCTCATCGGGCAGGGTGAGCAGGATGTCGGCACACTTCGGATTCGCCGCATCCTTGGCCGGTTCGACGATGACGGTGCGCGAACACCCGGTCACCGCCAGACCGGTGAGCACCGTGGCCAATGCGACGAAGGTGAGAGAACGACGACGGTGCGCGGGCCGGGCGTTGCGGCGCGTCGAAGCAGGGCGAGATCTCATAGGACTACCGTATCGCCCGATAACCTGGAGCCATGACCCAACTGTCCGAACTTGGCGAATCACACATCATCTCCCGCGTGCTGGGCCGCAATCCCAGCAGCACGCACGTGATCGTGGGACCCGGAGACGATGCGGCCGTGACCGCACCTGAGGGGCGACTCGTCTCGACCGCGGACATGCTCGTGGAGCACGAGGACTTCACTCGCGAGTGGTTGGACTGGAAGAAGCTCGGAGTCAAGGCAGCGGCCCAGAACCTGGCCGACGTCTGTGCCATGGGAGCGATCCCGCACGGACTGCTCGTTTCCGTCGCCGTTCCGGATGACACGGACATCGCCTGTCTCGAAGCCCTGTACTCCGGGCTCTTCGACGAAGCGGAACGAGCAGGGACGGCTTTGGACTGCACGGTGCCGATCATCGGCGGGGACCTGTCGTCCTCGGGTCTCATCGTCATCGCCATCACCGCACTCGGGACCGTAGGTGAGGAGTCCGCGATCCTGCGATCGGGCGCCCGGCCCGGGGACGGACTCTTCCTGGCCGGAACGGTCGGGCGAGCCGCCGCAGGACTCGACCTGCTCTTCGCCGGAGCGCGACCAGACACCGCCGGGCCTGAACTCCGCTGGCTCATCGACACCCAACTGGCGCCGCAGCCTGACTACGGGGCACTGCGCACGGCTGAAGCCGCCTCTGCGATGATCGACGTCTCCGACGGACTCAGCCTCGACCTCGCCCGGGTGGCGACGGCCTCGGGGGTGGGAGTCGACCTTGACCGATCACTCCTGCGCGACCTCGTCGACCCGCTGCTGCCGGCGGCCGAATTCGTGCTCGATGCCCGAGCGACGACAGGGCCAAGCGATGGGGTCGGTGAGACGGAAAGGGCCACGACGGCAGAGGATCTGGCGCTGTCCTGGGTCCTCGACGGGGGAGAGGACCACGGCTTCGCCGCGTCTGCGCCGCCTGCCGCCGCGCCTGGAGTAGGCTGGCGGAGAATCGGTGAGATCCGCACCGGACACGATGTCAGCCTCGACGGCACACCCGTGCCGGCGAGCGGTTTCAGCCATTTCGGGAAGTGACATGAGCAACGCCATCAGCCTCAACGGTCGTCTGGCCGCCCGCTGGGCCCGCCGTGCGGTCGACCGGCTGCGCAAGGAACGCACCGAGATCGACGAGCTCAACGTCTTCCCCGTCCCCGACGGCGACACCGGCACGAATATGTACCACACCCTGCGCGCCGCCTACCTCGCCGTCGAAGAGCTCACCGGCCCCGTCACCCTCCCACAGGTCGTCGCGGCACTGGCCGCCGGAGCCGGACGTGGTGCGCGCGGCAACTCCGGACTCATCCTCGCTGTCGCTCTGCAGGGAGTCGCCGATGCTCTGGCCGGAGTCACCGTGGCCACCGCCGACGCCATGGCCACCGCCCTGGAGACCGCGTCGGACCGGGCCCGGGCCGCTGTCGCCCGACCCGTCGACGGCACCATGCTCACCGTGCTCGACGCCATGGCTACCGAGGCCCGCGAACGCGCCGACGACGGAGCCTCCTTGATCGACGTCATCGCGTCTGTGCGGGAACGCTCCCGCACCGCTCTGCGTGAGACCACCGGACAGCTCACCGTGCTGCGCGAAGCCGAGGTCGTCGACGCCGGATCGACGGGCATCGTCGAACTCTTCGACCTCCTCTACGCCACCGTCACCGGCCGCACCCCGCAGGATTCGATGCTCGCCGAGGTGGCCCGCGCCCCGAAGATCATCCACGAAGCCACCGCCGACGAACTCGAGATCGTCGCCATCCTCGCCGACACCCCAGCGGACTCTCTCGCCGAGGATCTCGACCGCCTCGGCGGGACCTCGATCGTCATCAATGCGGCCAAGGTCCACGTCCACGTCGCCGACGAAACGACCGCCGCGACCGTCATCGACCGCCTCGGCGAATATGGGATCGCCCGGCTCGATATGGAAGACCTGCGGATGCACGAGGAGGAGGGCGAGACGAAGCTCATCGCCCTGGTCAAGGGCACGGGACTGCTCATGCACACCGCACTCAACGGAGCCACGGCGCTGACTCCGGAGGTGGGGGGCCTGTTCGAGACGATGTCCGAACTCATCGCAGCCGAGGACCGTGAGGTCATCGTCATTCCCAGCTCCACCTCGGCGCTGAAGTCCCTGGCAGGGCTGGGGGCGCACGTCGTGCGCTCTCGCAACGTCGGCACCCTGCTCTCGGCCTTGGCCGTCTACGATCCCTTCGCTCCGGCGGGGGAGATCTTCGCGGATATGACCGAAGCGGCCGCGGGCACGAGGGTGGGCACGATCTATTCGGCCGACCAGCTCGCCACCGATCCGCCGACGGGGATGCTGCCGGTGATTCGCGAGGACGAAGGATCGAGTGCGGGCGGTGTTCCGGGTGCGGACACGGCTCATCGTCCGAGTGGGGGCACGGCAGTGGCGGCTCATCCGGCGCAGTTCTACCGGGTCTTCATCGAAGGCCGCGCGAAGACCCAAAGCACGGAGTTGCGGACTCTGGTCGAGAAGCTCGCCGATCGGCTGCTCGGGGCAGGGGGAGAGCTGCTCACCGTCGTCCACGGACCGGACTGCGCTCCGGAAGTGCTCGACCACTTGCGGGACTGGATCCAGAAATCGCATGAGACCGTCCACTTCCAGGACATCGATGCCAGAGATTCCGGGGTGCTCGTGATCATGGGGGTCGAATGACGACTCGGCTTGAGGACAACTTCCGGCCGGCCGATCGGAAGAACCTCGCCAAGCGCGGGGTGCATTCGGTCACCGACCTCCTCCGATTCTTCCCGCGGCGCTACCTCGTGCCCGGGGAGCGCACGGAACTCGGCGGCCTGCCGCTGGGGGAGACCGCGATCATCCAGGCCGAAGTCATCAAGGTGGAGACGCGGCGGATGAAGCAGCGGAAAGGCACGATCACCGAGGTCATCGTCCACGACGGGAAGCAGTCGATGAAGATCGCGTTCTTCAACCAGCACTGGTTGGAGAAGGCGCTGAAGCCGGGACTGACCGTCGTCTTCGGCGGCAAGGTGGAATCGTTCCGCGGGCAGCTGACCCTGGCGTCTCCGGTGTGGCTCAACCGCACCGAGGATGACCACGAGTGGACGCCCGAGGACCTCAACTCGCCGTTCCCCATCTACCCGGCCGTGAAGAAGATCGCGCAGTCCCGGCTGTGGAGTTCGATCAAGACCCTGCTCACCGTCGCAGGTGACGAGGAGTTCGAGGATCCGCTGCCGAAAGGGCTGCGCGACGCTCATGAACTGCCGGATCTGCGCACGGCGCTGGAGGACATGCACCGGCCGCGGAAGATCGAGGACGTCGAACGGGCCCGGCTGAGGTGGAAGTGGGAAGAGGCGCTCGCCCTGCAGACCGAGTTCGCTGCCCGCAAAGCAACTCTGGCCGCGGAGAAGGCGACTCCGCTGCTCACTCAAGGGGCGAAGAGCCGCCGCTTCGACGAAGACCTGCCTTTCACCCTCACCGCATCCCAGGTCAGGGTCGGTGAGGAGATCGCCGAGGACATGGCCGCGGACCGGCCGATGCACCGGCTCCTGCACGGTGACGTCGGCTCCGGTAAGACACTTGTGGCGCTGCGGGCCATGCTCACCGCGGTCGACTCCGGTGCCCAGGCCGCCATGCTCGCCCCAACCGAGGTGCTCGCCACTCAGCATTTCCATTCGATCCAGACGTTCCTCGACGAGCAGATGGCGCTGTCCCCGCTGCTGGCCGACGACGACCAGGTGACAGTGGCGCTGATGACCGGATCGATGCCGACGAAGGAGCGTCGCGAACTCGCCCTCGACCTCGTCGCAGGCAACATCGACATCGTCGTCGGCACGCATGCGCTGCTGTCGGAGTCGACGATGTTCTCAGACCTCGGTCTCATCGTCGTCGACGAACAGCACCGCTTCGGTGTCGAACAGCGGGAAGCGCTGCGCGCGAAGGGCGGGGACACGACCCCGCATACTCTCGTGATGTCGGCGACGCCGATCCCGCGCACCGTGGCGATGACGGTCTTCGCCGACCTCGATATCTCGACCTTGAAGGAGATGCCGGCCGGGCCGAAGGACATCGCCACTCATGTGGTGCCGATCGTCGACCAACCCGCTTGGTACGTCCGGGTGCGTCAGCTCATGCGGCAGACCGTGGAGGCTGAGAAGGGAGTCTTCGTCGTCTTCCCGCGGATCGAACCGACGGATATCGAAGATCCGGAGTCCGGGGACGTGGTCGGGCAGAAGCAGGGCATCGAGGACATCACACGTAAGCTGTCAGAGACCCCAGAACTGGCTGGTCTGAAGTTCGGTCTGCTGCACGGGCGGATGTCGACGGCGGAGAAGGACAGGGTGCTCGCGGACTTCGTCAGAGGCGACATCGAGATCCTCGTCTCGACGACGGTCATCGAGGTCGGCGTCGACGTTGCGAGGGCGACGATGATGGTCATCATCGAAGCCGAGAACTTCGGTGTCGCACAGCTGCACCAGCTGCGCGGACGCGTCGGACGTGACGGCAGCTCGGCCCTGTGCTTCCTGCTCACCGAGATGAGTGCTGAGGACGAGAGCTATGGGCGGCTGCAGGCCGTGGCCGAGACGCTCGACGGTTTCGCCCTGGCCGAATACGATCTCGACGCCCGCGGCGAAGGCGATGTGCTCAGCGGCTCCCAGTGGGGCGGATCCTCGCTGCGGCATCTGTCGATCCTCCGCGACTCCGAGATGGTCGCCGAAGCGAAGACGATCGCGGAGCAGATCGTCGCCATCGACCCCACCCTCGAGGCGGTGCCCGCGCTCAAGGCCTTCATCAGGCGCGTCCTGCCCGAGGACGACGCCCACTTCATCGAGGCAGGCTGAGGGAGCAGATATGAGAATCATCGCCGGCGCACACAAAGGCGCCAAACTGACCTCCCCATCGGGGGCGAACACCCGGCCGACGTCCGACCGTGTCAAGGAGTCCCTGTTCTCCATGCTCGACGGCTACGGGGTGCTGCCAGCAGCGAACGTCCTCGACCTCTTCGCCGGTTCCGGTGGACTCGGCTTCGAGGCGATGTCGCGGGGCGCAGCACAAGTCGACTTCGTCGATTCATCCCTGGCCGCGACCCGTGCTCTGGAATCCAATGCGGACAAGCTCGGCCTCGACCATTCGGCCGAAGTCCACACCGGGGACGTGCTCCACTTTCTCGGCGGACTGCCGGGTCCTGACCACCCGGAGTCACGCGTCTTCGACCTCGTGTTCATGGATCCGCCGTACCCGTTGGGGGAGGATGCCGTCACGCAGATCCTCAGGCGGCTGAGCACATATCTGGACATGGAGTCCATCGTCGTGGTCGAACGTGCCGCGCGTTCGCCGGAGCCGACCATGCCCGAGGGGCTCGAAGTATTCCGCGCGAAGACCTTCGGCGAGACCGCGATCCACTTCGTCCAGCTCGTCGCAGAGCCGGAGGAAGTGAGCGCCGCAGAGGATTAGAGCACGCTGGAGAGGAATTTGCGCGTGCGCTCGTGCTGCGGATTGTTGAAGATCTGATCCGGAGGACCCTCTTCGAGCACCTGACCGCCGTCGAACATCATCACGCGGTGAGAGACGTCGCGGGCGAACTGCATCTCGTGTGTGACCAGCAGCATCGTGATGTCCGTGGTCTCGGCGATATCGCGCAGCACTCCGAGCACGTCCCCGACGAGCTCGGGGTCAAGCGCCGAGGTGACCTCGTCGAGGAGGAGGATCTCCGGGTTCATCGCCAGCGCACGGGCGATCGCCACTCGCTGCTGCTGACCGCCGGAGAGACGAGTCGGGTGAGCGTCGGCCTTGTCGGCCAGGCCCACGCGTTCGAGCAGCTCCTTGGCTTCCTTGGTCGCGTCTGCCTTGGACTTGCCGAGCACATGGACGGGAGCTTCGATGATGTTCTCGAGCACGGTCATGTTCGGGAACAGGTTGAATTGCTGGAAGACCATGCCGATGCGCGTGGTCATCTCACGTGTGCGCTTCTTCGGCAGTTCCACGCGTTTGCCTCCGCGGTCCTCGTGAGTCAGCGGCTGACCGTCGACGAAGATATATCCGCCGGTGAGCTCCTCGAGCGTCATCACAAGGCGCAGGATCGTCGTCTTGCCCGAACCGCTGGGACCGATGAGTGTGACGCGCTCGCCCGGTGCCACTGTGAAGTTGAGGTCCTTGAGCACGGTGGTCGGGCCGAAGCTCTTCTCCACGTCTTTGAACTCGATCGCCGGTGTGCCTGCGCCGGGAGTGGAGGAATTGGCTGGGGTGTTATCAGTAGGTGGCAAGGCGTCGGTCCAATCTCTGAATGAGCAGTGAGGTCGGGTAGCTGGCGGCGAGGAAGATGATTCCGGCCAGGGTGAAGGCTTCCGTGTAGGCGAAGGTCGAACCGCCGAATTCCTTCGCAGCGGTGACGAGCTCGACGACGGAGATCGCGAACAGGAACGGCGTGTCCTTGAACATTGCGACCGCGTAGTTTCCCAGCGAAGGGATGGTCGCTCGCAGCGCCTGCGGCAGCACGATCGCGGTGAACGTGCGCACCGGCGGCAGCGACAGCGCGGTGGCCGCCTCGAACTGTCCCGGCGGCACGGAATCGATTCCGGCGCGGTAGCTTTCGGACATGTACGTCGAATAGTGGATGCCGATGACGATGAAGCCGATGACCAGAGCGGGCACATCGACGAGTCCTGGAATATCGGAGAACGCATAGTAGACGAACAGCAGTTGGACGACCAGCGGGGTGTTTCGGATGAACGCGACGATGAGCCGGACGAGCCAGTTGATCCACCGCGGGAGGCCGCGGATGGCCACGGCGAGGATGAGTCCGAGGACGACGGCGATGGCCGTGCCGACGACCGTGGCGATGAGGGTATTGACGAAACCGCGGAGCAGGATCGGCAGGGCCTCGGCGGCGAATTCCCAGTTCCACATCAGAGGTCACCTCCCTGTCCTGGGAACGGACCTTTGGAGCGGTCGGCACCTTCACCAGCGGCAACGTGTGACTTGAGACGGTCTTGGCGCGCGGCATCGGCACGGGCTGCACGCCTGGCCTCACGACGATCGGTGCGAGAGTTCGGGCGACGACGGCCGAGAGCTTTCGTCGCTCTGCGTTCGAGGAAGTTCATGAATTCCTGGAGCAGCCACGCGAGCACGAAGTAGATGAGGAGGCTGATCGAGTAGGCGAACATCGTGTCGCCGGTCGACTGGCGCAGCTGTTCGGTCTTGTCGGTGAGGTCGGACAGCGTGATGAAGGAGACGACTGCCGTGCCCTTGAGCAGCTGGATGAGCAGGGTCGCCAGGGATGGGATCATGAGCGCCCAGGCCTGCGGGAAGATCACGCGGATCATCCGGCGGGTGGGGGAGAGGCTCAGAGCGATGGCTGCTTCCCACTGACCGGGGGCCACGGTCTTGATCGAGGACCGGACCACCTCGGCGGAATAGGCTCCGTAGTTGAGTGCCAGAGCGGCGACTCCGCAGGCCATAGGATCGAAATCGACGCCGAGGAGCGGGAGCACGTAGAACAGCCAGAACAGCTGCACGAGCAGAGAAGTGCCGCGGAAGAACTCGACGACGATGCGGGCCGGAATGCGCAGCCAGGCGCTCGGCGAGGTCATCGTCAGACCGAGGATGAGTGCGATGAGGACGGCGCCGATGCTGCCGGCCACCGTGAGGATGATGGTTGTCTGAACTCCCTCCCACAGCTGTGGGAGGAAGTTCAGCAACGTGGAGACATTGTCATTCATGGTGCGTGAGAGGAACCGACTCAGGAGTCAGCGGTGGGAAGTTCGCCCTTGCACAGCTGATCGGTCGTGATCGAACCGTCGGGGCGTTCTTCCTTCGTGAAGCCGTAGTCGCCGACGACGTCGAGGTACGACTTCTCATCGGAGACGATCTTCTCCAAGCCCTTGTTCCATTCGTCGCGCAGTTCCTTGTCGTCGGTGCGGAAGACCGTGGCACCGGCACCGACCTGCGGGACTCCGTCGATCTCCTGGACGAAGGAATCGCTGACCTCGACACCGGAATCCTCGGTGTTCTTCTCCATCCAGTTGAGCGAGATGGCGGTGAGCGCGAAGACATCGGCGCGACCGGTGGTCACGGCATCCATGCCGTCCTGCGGGGTGCCGACCTGCTGGGTCTTGATACCGAGGTCCTTCGCGTAGTCGGACTCGATGGCACCGGTCATGGTGGCGAGCTTGACGCCCTTCTTCTTCACGTCATCGAGGTTCTTCATCCCGTCGAGTTTGCCCTCCTTGGTCATCAGGGCAGTGGTGTACATGAATTCGGGATCACCGAAGGACGCCTGTTCGCAGCGGTCGGGCAGGATCGACATGCCGGCCGAGATCGCATCGAAGCGATCTGCGTTGAGGCCGGGGATGAGCGAACCGAACTCCGTGTTGACGCCTTCGACGTCGTCGACGTCGAGTTCCTTGAACACAGCCTTGGCCAGTGCCACCGATGCTCCCTGGAGTTCGCCGCCCTCTTCGAAGCTGTATGGGGCCTCACCAGCGAAGCCGACAGTGATCTTTCCGTCGTCGATGGCCTTCTGCAGAGTCGACTTATCGGAGTCGCTTCCGCCACAGGCACCGAGGGTGAGCGTCAGCGCGAGAATCGATGTCGCGGCGGCCAGTCCTTTGAGTTTCATTTGCTGTTCCTTCCTTGAACGTCGACACATGAACGTGACGTGCGTCTCTGGAACAGTATTCAATACTCATGTTGTCCGGATGTCACACTGTCTGACAACGTTATATGATCGTGACCGTGACGAATCCTCCGACTTCCGAGCTGCCGGTGCTGCGCAAAGTGGTCCGCTCTTCGACGATCGATCTCATCGTCGACCAGATCCGCAATGCCATCTATTCCGGCTCGCTCGAGCCCGGTCAGTCGATCAATGAGGTGCGCACGGCCGAGCTGCTGGCAGTCTCACGGCCGTCTCTGCGGGAGGCCCTGCAACGTCTCATCAGCGAAGGTGTGATGACGCATGCTCCAGGACGAGGTGTGCATGTGAGACGGATGCGCACGGCGGATATCGACGACGTCTATGCCGTGCGGGAGGCGATCGAATCGCAGGCGGTCAAGCTCGTTGTCCGGGGCGGAAATTCGACGGCGCGGATCAGCCGCGCGCTGAGGGAGCTCGAGCGTGCGATCGAGGAGAATGTCGCGCGTACGATCGGCGACGCCGACCTCAACTTCCATCACTCGATCGTCGCGTGCTCCGGATCGGCGCGGCTGACCGAACTGATGAAGGTCTCGATGGTTCACACCCGCCTGCTGTCGCTGTCGGACAAGCGCGGCTATGAGGTTCGGTGCGATGTCCTGGACAGTCACCGCAACCTCGCCGAGGCAGTCGCCGCCGGGGATGAACCCCGTTCCCTTGCCATCGTCGCCCGGATCATGGCCGAGGCGGCTTCTCGCCTGCACGGACCGGTGGATGATTTCGACGGTCAAGTGGTCAAAGGCACCGACGCTGAAACTCCCGCCGACGATCAGTGGCTGCGGCTGCGGAACAGGCGCACTGACGGTTGCGACCTCACGTGTCCGTCACACGGATCTGCCCGCCTCTGATCGGGGCAGACGATACGATGAGGGCATGAAGGTCGTCTGCCCCGGTTCCTATGACCCGATCACCATGGGTCATCTCGATATCATCGCCCGCTGCTCTCGGATGTTCGAAGAGGTCGTCGTGGCAGTGGTCCACAATCCTTCGAAGTCCGGTCGCTTCGACCCGGAGATCCGTGCCGACCTCATCCGCAGGTCCCTGGCCGAAGATGAACGCACCCGGGAAGCGCAGAACATCACGATCGACCTCGTCTCCGGGGGCCTCCTCGTCGACTACTGCACGAGAATCGGCGCCCCCGCCGTCGTCAAAGGCCTGCGCTCGGGCACCGACTTCGCCTACGAACTGCCGATGGCGCTGATGAACAAACACCTGTCCGAGCTCGAGACGATCTTCGTCCCCGGCGACCCGAAGTTCGAACACGTCTCCTCCTCACTCATCAAGGAAGTCCACGGAGGCGGCGGAGACATCGAAGGCCTCGTCCCCACCTCGGTGCTCGACGCCCTGCGGGGGGACATTCCCGGCGACGGCGCTCGCTGAGGGATGGGCGCGGCGACTCCAGCCAACCGGGCGTGGTTTCCCGGCCTCGTCATCCATACCGTGCTCGCGCACGCCACCTACAACGGCGTCCGCGTCCTCATCTCCTACCGCACCCTCGAACTCGGCGGAACGGGGTTCGTCCTCGGCCTGATGACGGCCGTGTACTCGCTCGTCCCACTGCTCACCGCTCTCTTCATCGGCCGCCTCGTCGATCGGGGCTATGCCACCGCGGTGCTGTGGGCGGGCACCGTGCTGTCCGTCCTGCCCGTCGCGCTCGCGGCCATGGCCCCCAACCTCGGCGTGCTGCTGGTCGCCACGATGAGCCTCGGCGTCGGACAGCTGCTGACCACGGTCGCCTCCCAAGCGCTCATCCCGCAGAGTTTCCCGGCGGCCCAGATGACATCGAAGTTCGGCCACCTCACCCTCGGCGTCTCGATCGGGCAGACCATCGGACTGCCGCTGGCGGGAATGGTCGCCGACGCGACCTCCGGGCAGGCACACATCACGAACGCCCTGTGGTTCATGACCGCGGTCTCCGCGCTCACCCTCATCGCCGCCGTCATCGTCATGCTCCGCGGCAGGACTCCGCACGTCTCCCGCGCCGAGGCGGCCGAAGGGGCGCAGACGCCGTGGGCGCTCCTGGCGATCAGGGGGATGAAACCGGCGATCTTCGCGTCCATGGCTACGCTCGCCGCCGTCGATCTGATGACCGCCTACCTGCCGCTCATCGGGCAGCAGAACGGACTGTCCGTGACCACGGTGACCTGGCTGCTCGCCCTGCGCACCCTGGCCTCGGTGGTCTCACGGCTCTTCATCGGAAGCCTCACGGCCAGGTGGCGGGACCTGTCTCTGCTGTGGACCGCCTCGGCGATAGCCGGCATCAGCGTCGTCCTCATCCCCGTGTTCAGCCAACCGTGGACGCTCGGGGTGCTGCTCGCGGTCGCGGGATTCTGCTTCGGGCTCACCCAGCCGCTGACCATGTCGTGGGTGTCCGCGCTGGCCGATGCGAAGAATCGGGCCGCGGTGCTCTCGATCCGCCTGGCGGGCAACCGACTCAGCCAGGTCGCGATTCCCTCGGCCGCCTCGGCGCTGACGATCGTCGCCGGCTCCGGGATCGTGTTCACGATGTCCGGAGCGCTGCTCCTCATCGCCGGGGCAGTGACCTGGCGCAATCATCACGAACGATGGTGACGAGGAACACCTGCACGGCGGATGAAGACCGATTGGTAATGACCGCTGACAATGATTAGAATGGTGAGTCGCGTGTGAACGCAGGAGCGACATCCTCAAACGCACCAGGAGGACAGGGCATGAAGGACAGATCTGAATTCGTCTATGATCTCAGATCCATGGGATTGCTCGGTCATCCGGGTGAGTGGGAACGGGTGAACACCACCTTGTCGGCTCCAGCGGATCTCAAGATCGAAGTGATCGGGGTTGCGGAAGGTTCACCACTGACGCTCGAGCTGATGTTCGAGAGTGTGTCGGAGGGAATCTACGTGTCGGGCACAGTCTCGGCGATGGCCCGCGGCGAAGACGCGAGGACGCTCGAACCCATCGAGCTGCCTATAGATGTGGACATCCAGGAGATGTACGTCTATGAGCAGGCCGAAGGGGACGAGGACTCCTACGTCATCGACCGGGATCAGCTCGACCTCGAGCCCGCGATCAGAGACGCCGTCGTGATGGCTCTGCCGTTCAATCCCTCGCGGGATGAGAGCGAGGAGTTCAGCTACACCCTGGGGGAGGACCTCGAGGTGGACGAGGACGAATCCGAATCGCCGTTCGCATCATTGAAGAATCTGTTGGAAGAGAAGAAAGAGAGCTAGACGTGGCTGTTCCGAAGCGTAAATTGTCGCGCAGCAACACCCGCCACCGTCGTTCGCAGTGGAAGGCCAAGGCTCCGAACCTGGTCAAGACTGTGGAGAACGGTCGCGTTGTGTACTCGCGCCCCCATCAGGCCAAGGTCGTCGAAGACGCAGCCGGCACCCCGCTGTACCTCGAGTACAAGGGCCGCAAGGTCGCTGACGTCTGAGACTGTGGACACTGACACCACAGCAGCACTGAAGAAGAGTCTCGGGATCGATATTGATCCCGAGACTTTTCGTCTCGCGCTCACGCACCGCTCCTTCGCCTTCGAGGCCGGTGGGATCCCCACCAACGAGCGCCTCGAGTTCCTCGGCGACTCCGTTCTCGGCCTCGTCGCCACCGAGTCGCTGTTCTACGACAACCCGGACCTGCCCGAAGGCCAGCTGGCAAGATGCGTTCGGCCGTCGTCAACACGCGCGCCCTGGCATCGATCGCCCGCCGACACGGCATCGGCGAGCACATTCTTCTGGGCAAGGGTGAGGAGCTGACCGGAGGCCGGAACAAAGACTCGATCCTCGCCGACACGGTCGAGGCCCTCATCGGCGCGACCTTCGTCTCCCGCGGACGCGAAGAGGCCTTCGCCTTCGTCCACCGACTCATCGACGGAATGCTCGACGACGCGGTCAACCTCGGCGCGGGGATGGACTTCAAGACCACCCTGCAGGAGGCCGCTGCCGACCTCGACCTCGGCGCAGTGAGCTACGAGATCACCTCGGCCGGGCCCGACCATGCGATGGTCTTCACCGCCACCGCGATGCTCGGGGCGAACAACTGGGGCGCCGGCGACGGATCCTCGAAGAAGGCCGCCGAAGCCGCGGCCGCCGAGGTGGCCGTCAAAGCTATCCGCACCATCTACCCGGACTACCGGCGCTGAGACTCACCGTGTACGTGAGGTCTTTCTCGGGTCTTCGCGCTCTGCTGGGGCACCCATCTGATGCCTGAGCTTCCCGAGGTCGAAAGCGTCCGTCGCGGCGTCGACGAATGGACGGCCGGAACCACGATCACCGGCGCCGAGGTGGCCGACCCCCGAATTCTGGGTACGACGTCCCAGCGGCGCATCGATCCGTCCGCGGTCTCCGGGTTCGTTTCGGCCGTGACCGGGGCGCACATCCTCAAGGCCGAACGGCGCGGGAAGTTCATGTGGCTGAGCCTGGGGGAGGGGACTGTGTCTTCCTCGGTCTCGGTCGCTTCGTCTGTGCCGAGGCCCGAACTCGGCATACTCGTGCATCTGGGCATGAGCGGACAGCTGCGCATCCATCCGCCCGGCGAGGAGTTCCACCGGCACACTCGTGCGGTTCTGCACCTCGACAGCGACCGCGAACTGCGCTTCGTCGACCAACGGATCTTCGGCCATATCGGCGTCCAACCTCTCGTCCACGGGTACGGGCGCCTCGTTCCCGCCTCGGCGATCCATATCGCCCCCGATCCGCTCGAACCCGCGTTCGATCCGGAACGGGTCGTGGCGGAGCTTAAGAAGAAGCGCACGGCGATCAAGGCCGCGCTGCTCGACCAGACGCTGGTCAGCGGGATCGGAAACATCTACGCCGACGAGGCGCTGTTCCGGGCGGGAGTCCACCCCTTGGCGGTGCCGGCACGTACACGGAAGAGCCGCCTGACCGCGGTCCTCGAATCCGCAACGAAAGTGATGAGCGACGCCCTGGCCGTGGGCGGGACGAGCTTCGACGCTCTCTACGTCAACGTCAACGGCGAATCCGGGTATTTCGATCGGGCTCTGCTCGTCTACGGGCGCGGGGGACAGGAATGTGTGCGCTGCGGGACCGAGATCGTCAAGATCACCGTCGGCGGGCGCGGAACCCACTACTGCCCCGTGTGCCAGAAGGCCCCGCGGTACAGGTAGGCAGAGCAACCTGCTGGTGGCGTCGCAGCTGTTTGGCTTCGTTGCCGAGCCTCAGGCGCGGTGCACCCCAGCGGCCAAGAGCATCCCGCACCGTTGCTCGCAGTCCCTCGCCTTCGCCGCAAGTCCTACAGGCAACGGTCCATCGGTCACCGGCAGCGGCATTATGCACCGCTGCAGCGCGGTGCAATGAAACTCCGGGTGATGGATCCCGGGCAGGAGAGGCTGTCGAGACCTCCGGCTTCAACGCAGTGAAGCGTAGACTCGGGCGAGAGGTCGCCACCTCGGTGCTCAGGCGGAGAGGAATGCTCATGTTCACGGTTCCAACGATCGCTGCAGGGATCGTGCTCCTGCTCGTCAGGGCAGTTCTGACCGTGGCTTTCGTCCGCGAGTTCATGGTCAAGGCCAAGGATATTCCGCGGTTCGCCGAGGCGGATGGGCTCAGTGTTCCGACCGCATGGTTCGTCGCCATCGCCGAGCTCGCCGCCGCAGTCTCATTCGCCACCGGCGTCCTCGCTCAATGGGCCGGTCTCGGCGTGGTCGTGCTCATGCTCATCACGACGAGCCTGCACGTCTTCAAATGGCACTCGAAGTACTGGGCCTCGGCGGGTGGTCCCGAATACGACCTGCTCCTGTTGGTGCTGGCTGCCGTCATCACTGCATTCGGTGCCGGACCGATCGCCATTCCGGCACTGTTCGGGATGTGACAGCGACGGGATTCGGCCGGCTCAGGACGAATGTGTCAGCCGTTCGGATACGACGGAGTCATGTTCGTTGAGGATGTCGCCGAGCATCGCGTTGAGACGCGGACTGTGCTTCGAGTTCTCGGCACCGATCATCGATCTCGTCGAGTGCCTCTCCGCAGCGGCGCGCCACGAAGAGGATGAACTCGACGAACACCGACCAGGTATCGTGGGCTTCGGCAGGACTCTGTCCCGCTATGGAGTCCAGGACGTCCTCGCGAGATACGCTTTGTGGCCGTCGATGAGGGCTCTCTGCGCCTCGCCGTGGTCGGGCGGGGTGAGTATGTTCGCAGGGTTCGTCGGAGACAACCACAGCGAGTCGACCTCGACGATCCTACCGTTTCTGAGCCGCGCGGCCGCCGCCAGCCGAGGGCGAGACCCTGGCGCGGGGATGAGAATGCGGTCGAGATCCCGCCAGGCAATCCGGCGGGGTCTGCCGGTGAATCCGCACCAGATGAACTCCTCAGGTGTGATCTCGAGTCGGGCACGAGCACCCATGTGGAAGTTCACCCAGGCGCCGATGAGCAGGATGACCGGGCCGAAGAGGAAGAGGAGAAGTGCCGGTTCGGCGAAGATCGCCAGGATGATCACCGTGATGAACGCGAGAATGGCCATCACGACGAGCATCCAGCCGATGAACTTCGAGATGTTGCCCTCGCGTCTGATGACTCTGTTCATCTATCGACTTCCTTTCGTTCAAACCACCTGACGGCGGCCCAGCAACCTCGCGCGAGGTAGCTGGGCCGCCGTCAGGTAGCAATTGGGGTTAGTCTTTTGCTGACGTGTCCTTGTCCGCGGACTTCGCGGCATCCTCCGAAGACTCGGCCGGGTCGTCCTCGATCTGGAGTTCCGAGGTTTCGAGTCCGAAGATCTCACCGTCGTACGCGTCGACCGCGGTGGCCACCGAGGTCTCGAGGACGTGTGCGGCCAGCTGCTCCTGGATGATGAGCGGATCCTTCGACAGGTCCTTCCAGACCGCCACGCACAGCAGCAGCATGACGATGACGAACGGCAGGGCGGAGACGATCGTGATGTTCTTCAGTCCGTCGAGCGCCTCGGCGGGATCAGTTCCACCCGCCAACAGCATCACCGCAGCCACGGCACCGGTCGCGGTGCCCCAGAAGATCACCAGGCCCTTGCCCGGCTCCTGCATGCCGTTGGCCGACAGGGTGCCCATGACGATCGACGCGGAATCCGCGCCGGTGACGAAGAAGATCGCGATGAGGACGACCGTGACGATCATGAGGATGATCGCAATGAGGTTCGGCAGCGGCAGAGCGCCGAGGAGGTCGAACAGGATCGTGTCCATGTTGATGTCCGGTTCGCCGTCGACGACCTTCGCGAGCGCCTTGACCGTGCCCTCGCCGCGTTCGGCGCGCTCCTGGATGCCGATGGCGCCGCCGCCGAAGATCGCGAACCAGATGGTCGAGACGACGGAGGGGACGATGAGCACACCGGTGACGAACTGACGGACGGTGCGACCGCGCGAGATGCGCGCGATGAACAGGCCGACGAAGGGCGACCATGACACCCACCATGCCCAGTAGAAGACCGTCCACGACGACAGCCACTCATTGACACCCTGACCGTCGGCGGCCGTGCGGGAAGCCAGCTGCGGCAGATCCTGGATGAACGAACCCACCGAGGAGGGGATGACGTTGAGGATGAACAGCGTCGGACCGCCGATGAAGACGATGAGGGCAACGATGACCGCGAGCACCATGTTGATGTTCGACAGCCACTGGATGCCCTTCTCCACACCCGAGACCGCGGAGGCGACGAAGGCGGCCGTGAGGATCGCGATGATGATGACGAGCACCGGTGAGGTGACTTCGGACATGATGCCGGCGGACTCGATGCCGCCGCCGATCTGGATGGCGCCCAGGCCCAGCGAACAGGCCGAACCGAACAGAGTCGCGAGGATCGCCAGGATGTTGATGACCTTGCCGCCGATTCCGTTGACGGCCCGTTCGCCGAACAGCGGGGTGAACATCGACGAGAACAGCTGCGAGCGTCCCAGACGGAACGAACCGTAGGCCACGCCGAGACCGACGATGGCGTACATCGCCCACGGGTAAAGGGTCCAGTGGAACAGAGTCGTTCCCATGGACGTGCCCATCGCCTGGGGCGTGGACCCGTCGACTGTGTTCGGGGGAGGCGACATGTAGAAGAAGAGAGGCTCGCCGACCGCGGAGAACACGAGTCCGATGCCCATGCCCGTGGCGAACATCATCGCAATCCACGAGGAGGTCTTGAACTCCGGCTTCTCATCATCCTTGCCCAGAGGGATCCGACCGAACCTGCTGACGGCGACGACGATGACGAAGATCGTGAAGATCGTGGCGGCGATGACGAAGAGCCACCCGAAGTTGTCCATGACTCCGGTCAGCAGCGTTCCCGCCATCGAACCGAGAGTCTCGGGGGAGACGAAGCCCCAGACGACGAACGCGACGGCGAGGATGCCGGCTGCGAAGAAGACCACCTTGTCCAGACCCTCACGTTTGAAGGGCCGGAGCGCGGTCGTCGGATGCTTCAGGTGCTCGATGAGCTCCTGAGTCTTGGTATGTTCACTGCTCATAGTGATCGGGCCGATCGGGGGCGAGTCCTCGGCGATGCGAATGAGAACGGACTGCCGCCTCGGCGTTCCTTCCTTGACTGGACTGCATCGGACGGGTGGCACAAGCAGGGGCCCTGCCGCGCACGACAGGGCCCCTTCCAGCTCCCCCGGCTGGGCTCGAACCAGCGACCCTTCGATTAACAGTCGAATGCTCTGCCAACTGAGCTACGGAGGAAAACGGCGCAGTCGCCTGCGCACGAGGAGAAACTCTACCAAAAGATTCGGGATCTCGCCGCCGCCTGCGGATATGCTGGTGCCCAATATGCATCTCAAAAGCCTGACACTGCGGGGATTCAAATCCTTCGCCTCGGCGACGACTCTCCGATTCGAGCCGGGGATCACCTGCGTCGTCGGACCCAACGGCTCGGGCAAGTCCAACGTCGTCGACGCCCTGTCCTGGGTGATGGGTGAGCAGGGTGCGAAGAATCTGCGCGGCGGAAAGATGGACGACGTCATCTTCGCCGGAACCTCGAAACGCCAGGCCCTGGGACGCGCCGAGGTGACTCTGACCATCGACAACACCGACGGAGCCATCCCCGTCGACTACACCGAGGTGACCATCTCGCGGACTCTGTTCCGCACCGGCGGATCCGAGTACGCCGTCAACGGTGCCCCGGCCAGGCTGCTCGACATCCAAGAGCTGCTCAACGACTCCGGCCTCGGCAAGGAGATGCACGTCATCGTCGGTCAGGGCCGCCTCGACGCGATCCTCCACGCCGACCCGCTGGAGCGCCGCAGCTTCATCGAAGAGGCAGCCGGGGTGCTCAAGCACCGACGCCGCAAGGACAAAGCGGTCCGCAAACTCACCGGACTGCAGACGAACCTCGACCGGCTCACCGATCTGCGCACCGAACTCAACCGGCAGTTGGGGCCCTTGGGACGGCAGGCCGAAGCCGCCGCGAAGGCAGCGACCGTGCAGGCGACGCTGCGTGACGCCACCGCCAGACTGCTCGCCGATGATGCCGTGCGGATGCAGTCCTCCCTGGCCTCGACGAGCGAGGGCGAAGACCACAGCGACCGCATCGCCGAACTCGACCACCGCCGCACCCGCACCGAGGCGCGCCTGTCGGAGATCGAAGCTCGGCTGTCCGAGCTCGACAGCGAACTCGAAGTCCAACGCACCGCCGAATCGCGGACACAGACACAAGTCGTGCGTGCTCAGGGCTTAAGCCAACGCGCCGCGGACAAGCGCTCCCACCTGCTCTCGGAGGTCACGAGCCTGGGGCAGAGGGAAGCGAAGTCACCCGAAGAGCTGCGCGCCCAGGCCGAACGCAATCGCTCCGAACTCACCGACGCCGAGGCGGTTGTGACCGAGAAGACGACCGCGCTCGAGGCCAGCCAGCAGCGGAAGGAAGAGCTCACCCGAGCCCTGCGCACCGCCGAAGACGAGGTCAAGGCCGCACAGATCGCCATCACCGAAGCGGTGAAGAACCGCTCGGCGCTGCAGTCGAAGCAGACGCAGGCGGCCGAGCGGATCACCGACCTCAAGTCCCGGATCGAAGCCAACCGTGCTGAGATCGACACCGTCACCGCCCGCATCGCCGAGCGTGAGAGGGAACTCGAATCGGCCGAGACCGGCGTCGAGGACGTCGAAGCCGGTGAGACCGAACTCGACTCCGCCTACGAGGCCGCGCAGGAGACGCTCGAGAAGCTGGAGACCAAACGCACTGAGCTGCAGGAGCAGCGGGCGCAGGTCGCGTCCGAACTGTCATCGGCAAAGGCCCGCGCGGAAGCCCTGGCCTTGGGCACCGCCCTGGAAGCCGACCTCGAAGACATCGTCAATGCGGACCTGCCGGGAGTGCGCACCGCTGTGACCGAACGGCTGAGCGTCGACCATGGGTTCGAGATGGCCGCGGCCGCGGCCCTGTCGACGACGGTCTCCGGTGTCATCGTCGACGACAGCGAAGCAGCGCTGGCAGTGCTCGACCACCTCGGCGAGGACACGAACGTGTCACTGACGATCCCCTCCGGGGTCGAACCAGCGGCCGGGAAGGGCGGTGGAGGTGCCCTTGACGCGCTGCCGGCCCGGCCGGAGCTGCCTGCGTCAGAAGGCCTGCGATGGCTCTCCGACGTCGTCGACAGCGACGTCCCCGAACTGCGCGCTCTGCTGTCCCGGGCGCTGAACGGTGTCATCTGCGTGCCCGATGCGCGCACCGGAATCGAGCTGACCGAGGCCCGGCCCGAACTCACCGCCGTCACCGTCCACGGTGAAGTGCTCACCGCGACCCGCATCAGCCGGGCCCGCACCGCCTCGGGCACACGGCTGGCCTCACAGACCGCGCTCGAGGACACCCATTCCCTCATCGCCGACCTCGACGACCGGGCGGGGAAGCTCGACGCCTCCGTGAGGGAACTCGAACCGCGCCTGACCGCGGCACGTGAGGAATCCGCGGCAGCCCTCGATGCTCTCCACTCCTCGGATGCGAAGATCATGGCCGCGGCCGAGGAGGTTTCGCGCATCACCGGTGAGATCGGTGTGGCTCGGACTCGCCTGCAGCGCGCGCAGGAGAACGCGACCGAACTCGAATCCCGCCTCGCCGCCGCCGAACGCGACTCTCAATCGGCCGCGGCAGCACTGGCCGGAGCCGCCGAGGTCGACGAAGTCGTCGATACCGCCGCGCGGGACGAACTCAGCGCACAGGTCGCCCAATCCTCGGAAGACCTCGTCGAAGCCCGCATCAGCCACCGGTCGGCTGCCGACCGGGCCCGGTTCTTAGGCGACCGAGTGGACTCCCTCCTGCGGGCTGCGAAGGCCGAAGAAGCGGCTCGGGAGCAGACGCAGCGCACTATCGCGAAGAAGAAGCGCGCGGCAGCCTCGGTGCAGCTCATCGCCGAAACCGCGGCCGAAGCCGCGGAGCTGGCCACCTCCACGGTGGCCGAGCTCGGTGAGGCGATCCAGGTCCTCGTCGACGAACGCGGTGTTCTGCGCGAAGAGAAGGGCCGCCTCGGCGAGGAATTGGGGTCGACGCGAACCCAGCTGCAGAAGCTCAAGGACGCCGCCGCCGAAGCCGAACTCGCGAAAGAGCGTTTCCGGCTGAAGCTGGAGGAGATCGCGCATCGATCGGAGGAGGAGACGGGGCTGGGAATCGACCGCCTCATCGACGAATTCGGACCGCATCTGCCCGTTCCGTCGTTCGAGGAGGACGTCGAGGACCGGCCGTATGTGCGCGCGGAAGTGGAGAAGCGGCAGAAGCAGTCGGCGTCGCAGCTCAAGCGCATCGGCACGGTCAATCCGCTCGCGCTCGAGGAGTACGAGGCGCTGAAGGAACGGCATCAGTTCCTCGAGAAGCAGATCGCGGACATCGAATCCTCCCGCAAGGACCTCATGCAGCTCGTCGAGGAGGTCGACCGGCACGTCGAACGCGTCTTCGCCGAGGCGTATGCGGATACGGCGCGGGAGTTCGAGGACATCTTCTCCCGTCTCTTCCCGGGCGGTGAGGGCGCACTGAGCCTGACCGATCCGAACGATATGCTCACCACCGGCGTCGACGTGCATGCCCGCCCGGCCGGCAAGAAGGTCAAGCGTCTGTCCCTGCTCTCCGGCGGGGAGCGGTCGCTGGTGGCCGTGGCCATGCTGGTCGCGATCTTCAAGGCCCGGCCGAGCCCGTTCTACGTCATGGACGAGGTCGAAGCGGCCCTCGACGATCTCAACCTCTCGCGTCTGCTCACGGTGTTCAAGGAGCTGCAGGACTCCTCGCAGCTCATCGTCATCACCCACCAGAAACGGACGATGGAGATCGCCGATGCCCTCTACGGAGTGACGATGCACGGCGACGGGGTGTCGAAAGTCATATCGCAGCGGATTCCGTGATCGGCAGTCCGCTCTTCGGCCGGCGCGCCCGAGGTGGCAGGCCCGCCGCTGGGGCACAAGGCCGTTTGACGGTGATGCCCAGGACAGTCCCAGGGAATTTTGCAACTGCCGTACGGCGGGCGAGCACAATAGTCGTGGCCGGGGACTATAGACTTGGGCCGAGATACAGGTATTCGAAGAACGTGAGGAGCGGGACGTCCATGGCCGAGGCTGCTGTACTGCGAGGTGGCTCGAGGGCATGAATTCGGTACTTGTCGTCATCGTCGGACTCGCGATCTCCTTCGCCCTGGCACTCGTCGTCGTCCTTCTCGTGGCTCTGCCCGGCCTGCGCGCCGAAGGACGCCTGCGATACTCCTCCGACGTGCAGCGATTCCGTCTGCCGCCCGAGTGGACCGGCTACGACGACGAAGTCCACGAATTCTTCGGCCACGATGACGGCACTTCGCACCTGGCGACCAGGGAACAGGCGGCGGTGACCGCGATCCGCGATCACTCCTATGTGCTCCGGCCACAGCCCCGACGCCATGCCGCGCCCTCGCTCATCACGGTCCGCCCGCGCACCCGCCACTGGAAGATCCCCGAGTCGGGAACAGGGTGGAAGACCACCGCCGGGCTGCTCTTCGGCAGCCGCGGTTCCTGACCTGAGACCCATGCGGCCTCGAGCGGTCGAGGCCCGCGACAATGGAGACCGCGCCGACTGATTCCGGCGCGCTCACCGACACACTGACACCACCGGAAGAGTCCGGGAACTCGAGTGCCGGCGGCCCGAACGGCGGCACTCAAAGGAGGACGGAAGAACCATGGATCAGCCGATCATCTTGCTCATCGTCGCGGCGATCGTGTTCGCTCTCGTCGTCGGCGTGGGCATCTCGCTGCGCGTCAACGCGCGGAAGAAAGGCCTCGATGACAGGCGCGGCATCGATGCGGAGGTCACCGGTGAGCTGAGCATCGATGACGTCGCCGAGGCGGTCGAGAAGGACAAAGCCGAAGCGCGCGGTTCCGAGGTCCCCACCGAACCGGCCAGCCGCCTCGTCCGCCTGCGCGAGCGCCTGGCGAAGTCGAACAGCGGGCTCGGACGCGGACTGCTCAACCTCCTCTCCCGTGACAACCTCGACGAGTCCGCATGGGAGGAGATCGAGGATACGCTCATCCTCGCCGACGTCGGCGTCGAACCGACGACCGAGCTTGTCGACCGCCTGCGCGAACGCGTCAAGGTGCTCGGCACCCGGGATCCCGAAGAGGTCCGCGGGCTGCTGCGCGAAGAGCTCATCAAACTCGTCGATCCGACGATGGACCGCTCGCTCGCCGACACCGGCAAGGACGGTGACCCCTCCGTCATCCTCGTCGTCGGGGTGAACGGTGCCGGGAAGACGACGACGGTGGGCAAGATCGCCCGCGTGCTCGTCGCTGAGGACAAGTCCGTGCTGCTCGGCGCCGCGGACACCTTCCGCGCTGCCGCGGCCGAACAGCTGGCCACATGGGGTGAACGTGTCGGCGTCGAAACCGTGCGCAAGGAAGAAGGTGCCGATCCCGCCTCGGTGGCCTACTCGGCCGTCGAGAAGGGACAGGCCGACGGCTCCGACGTCGTACTCATCGACACCGCCGGACGTCTGCAGAACAAACGCGGGCTCATGGACGAACTCGGCAAGGTCAAGCGAGTGGCCACCCGACCGCTGGGGGAGGGCCACGAGATCGACGAGGTGCTCCTCGTCCTCGACGCCACCACCGGTCAGAACGGCATGCAGCAGGCGAAGGTCTTCGCCGAGGCGGTCGACATCACCGGAATCGTGCTCACCAAGCTCGACGGCACAGCGAAGGGCGGAATCGTCGTTGCCGTCCAGCGTGAACTCGGGGTGCCGGTCAAACTCATCGGCCTCGGCGAAGGCGCCGACGACCTGGCGCCATTCACCGCCGAAGGGTTCGTCGACGCACTGCTCGACTGAGGGCTGATTGAACGCTCAGCAGTCCCGACGGCATTGTCGCGC
This sequence comes from Brevibacterium sp. JSBI002, assembly GCF_026013965.1. Classification (NCBI taxonomy): domain Bacteria; kingdom Bacillati; phylum Actinomycetota; class Actinomycetes; order Micrococcales; family Brevibacteriaceae; genus Brevibacterium; species Brevibacterium sp. JSBI002. The sequence continues at coordinate 2,472,912 of NZ_CP110341.1, read as the reverse complement.
AACTGATCCCGCACATTCTTCGAGCCTGGTCTCACCCGCATATTCGCAGGGTGAGACCAGGCTTGTCACATTCCGGAAACATTGACGACTCACCACTGTGACATGCGTCATGCAGACTGTGTCTGCCCGGTTCGTTTCGGAACCGGCCGAGACACGAAAGAGACGACATGGAACTCGATGCAGTGAATGTATGGATGATGGTCGCCGCGGGGTTGGTGCTGCTCATGACCCCCGGGGTGGCGTTCTTCTACGGAGGAATGACGCGGATCACCTCGGCGATCAATATGATGATGATGGTCTTCTCCGCGATGGCCGTCGGTGGACTCGTCTGGGTCCTCTTCGGCTACGGACTGAGCTCCGGTGACTCGATCGCCGGAATCGTCGGCAACCCGCTGTCCGAACTCGGACTCACCGGCTCGGTCGCGAACGACCCGGCCTCGCTGATCTCCATCGGCTACGGTTCGACGTTCGCGATGATCGCGATCGCCCTCATCGCCGGCGCGGTCGCCGACCGGGCGAAGTTCTCCACCTGGCTGGTCTTCTCCGCCGCGTGGGTGACCCTCGTGTACTGCCCCCTGGCGTTCATGGTCTGGGGAGACGGACTGCTCAGCGAATCCGGCGCGATCGGCAGTCTGTTCGGGCCGGCCATCGACTTCGCCGGAGGCACGGTCGTCCACATCAATGCCGGCATCTCCGCCCTGGTGCTCGTCGTCGTCATGGGTCGTCGCGCCCGCTTCTCGACCCCGCACAAGCCGCACAACATCCCGATCACCGTGCTCGGGGCTGCGCTGCTGTGGTTCGGCTGGTTCGGGTTCAACGGCGGTGCCGCCACCACCATCGAACAGGGCGGACTCATCTGGATCAACACGTTGGCAGCACCTGCCGCCGGCATGATCACCTGGATCATGATCGAACGCCTGCGGGCCTCGCGACCGAGCAGCATCGGCAGCGTCTCGGGAGCTATCGCCGGCCTCGTCGCGATCACCCCGGCGTGTGCGAACGTCGATCCCTATGCGGCCATCCTCATCGGAATCGCGGCAGGCGCCGGTGCGATCTTCGCGGTCGAAGCGAAGAACCGTCTGCGCTATGACGATGCGCTCGATGTCGTGGCCGTCCACCTCGTCGCCGGAATCATCGGCACCGTGATGATCGGGTTCTTCGCCTTCCCGAACGAAGACGGACCGGCCGGCCTCTTCTACGGAGGCGGACTCGAACTCCTCGTTGCACAGGTGCTCGCCTGTCTCGTGGCCATCGTCTTCGCCGGTGTCGTCACGCTCGCGATCTCCCTGGTCCTGCGCTCGACGATGGGGCTGCGGATCGACCCGCGGGAGGAACTCGAGGGAATCGACACCTTCGAACACGCCGAGCAGGCCTACTCGTTCCGGTGACCCCAACAGACGCCCGTCCAGGCGGCCAGTGGGTCTCGCCGGCCGCGTGAACGGGGGAGAGTGCGACGTCGTGCTCATTGATCGCCTCGGCAGGGTGGAAGCAGACCACCCCGCCGAGGCGATCGGCCGTTCCGCTTGCAGGTGAAGCATTCGTGCCGCCTCGGCGTTCGGCAATTGACGAATACGGGAAGGCCAGCGCCACCTAGGCGAGAGTTCACGGGGCATTGTCAGCACTCTTGGTTTCAGCCGGACCCGGGTGAGTTGCTAGTCTAGAGAGTCGACCAAACCATCGTGAAGAAGGCTTGTACGTGTTTAACTCTCTGTCCGACAGGCTCACCGCGACTTTCAAGAATCTGCGCGGGAAGGGCCGGCTGTCCGAAGCCGATGTCGATGCCACCATCCGTGAGATCAGACGTGCCCTGCTCGACGCCGACGTCGCTCTGCCTGTCGTGCGTGCCTTCACCGGCCGGATCCGTGAACGCGCCCTGTCCGAGGAGGTCTCGGGCGCACTCAATCCCGGCCAGCAGGTCGTCAAGATCGTCAACGACGAACTCGTCGGCATCCTCGGCGGTCAGACCCGTCGACTCAACTTCGCCAAGCGGCCGCCGACGGTCATCATGCTCGCCGGCCTCCAGGGTGCAGGTAAGACCACCCTGGCCGGAAAGCTCGCGCACTGGCTGAAGTCCGAGGGCCACCGGCCGATGCTCGTCGCGGCCGACCTGCAGCGCCCCAATGCCGTCAACCAGCTCCAGATCGTCGGCGAACGTGCCGGTGCCGTGGTCTACGCCCCGGAACCGGGCAACGGCGTCGGCGATCCGATCCAGGTCGCCACCGACTCGATCGAGGTCGCGAAGTCCAAACTCCACGACGTCGTCATCGTCGATACGGCCGGTCGCCTCGGCATCGACGAGGAGCTCATGCAGCAGGCCGCGGACATCCGCAGCGCGGTCAACCCCGACGAAGTCCTCTTCGTGATCGACGCGATGATCGGTCAGGACGCGGTGAAGACCGCCGAGGCGTTCCTCGACGGCGTCGATTTCACCGGTGTCGTGCTCTCGAAGCTCGACGGTGACTCCCGCGGTGGTGCCGCGTTGTCCGTCGCCGAGGTGACCGGAAAGCCGATCATGTTCGCCTCCACGGGCGAATCGATGAAGGACTTCGAGCAGTTCCATCCGGACCGGATGGCCGACCGGATCCTCGACATGGGCGACATCATGACGCTCATCGAGCAGGCCGAGAAGAACTTCGACGAAAAAGAGACCGAGAAGCTCAAGAAGAAGGTCGAATCCGGCGAGGACTTCGACCTCAACGACTTCCTCACGCAGATGGCGGGCCTGAAGAAGATGGGCTCGATGAAGAAGATGCTGGGCATGATGCCCGGCATGAGCCAGTACAAGGAGCAGCTGGCGAACTTCGACGAGCGTGAGGTCGACCGGGTCGAAGCGATTGTGAGATCGATGACACCCCAGGAGCGCTCCAACCCGAAGATCCTCAACGGCTCTCGCCGTGCCCGCATCGCCAAGGGCGCCGGCACCACGGTCACCGCGGTCAACCAGCTCATGGAGCGCTTCACCCAAGCGCAGAAGATGATGCGGTCGATGACCCGCGGTGGCGGAATGCCCGGAATGCCCGGTGGCGGAGGTATGCCGCAGATGCCCGGGATGGGCGGAATGCCTGGTGCCGCCGGTGGTAAGAAGAAGAAACCCGCAGGGAAGAAGAAGGGCCGCAAGGGCGGTCAGTCGGGCAACCCGGCCAAACGTGCGCAGGAGGCGCAGGCGCTGGCGGACAAGAAGGCGGGCAAGACCCAGGACCCGGTCGGCTCGGCCTTCGGCGGAGTCGATCTGGGCGGGGACGAGGAATTCGATCCGGCGAACCTGCCCAAGGGCTTCGGCGGAATCTTCCCAGGTGGCAAGAAGTAGAGCCATCTGGCACAATTGACTCTTGTACTTTTGCTCTCGGTCCGGGCCCTCTCATCCGCGCCGAAGTGATAGTCCGAGCCGCGGCTTCCAGCAGATCAACCCCACGATTCTTCTGGTACAGCTGTGCACACAGAACACAAAAGGAGACACCACTAAAGTGGCAGTCAAAATTCGTCTGACCCGCATGGGCAAGATCCGTGCACCCTTCTACCGTGTCGTCGTCGCTGACTCGAAGACTCGTCGTGACGGTAAGGCCATCGAACAGATCGGCATCTACCACCCGACCCGTGAGCCTTCGGTCATCGAGATCGATTCCGAGCGCGCGCAGTACTGGCTCGGCGTCGGCGCACAGCCGAGCGACCAGGTCAAGGCTCTGCTCAAGCTCACCGGCGACTGGCAGAAGTTCAAGGGCGAAGGTGAAGCGGTCAACACCGTGAAGCCGCAGCCTGAGAAGGAAGCCTACGTGGCCCCGAACGCCGAATCGGTGATCAAGGAAGCCATCACGCAGAAGGGCGGCAAGTCCGCTGAAGCTGCCGAGGCGCCGGCCGAGGCGGCACCTGAGGCCGCTGAAGAAAGCGCTGAAGCCTGAGATGTTGCCTGATTCGCTCGAACATCTGGTCCGCGGAATCGTCGATCATCCCGACGACGTCTCCGTTCGTTCGCGTTCTTCGCAGCGCGGCACGACCCTCGAGGTCCGGGTTCACCCCGAAGACCTCGGCCGGGTCATCGGCCGTGCAGGCAGGACCGCCAAGGCCCTGCGCACCGTGATGAACTCGCTGGCCGGCCGTGAGTCGGTGCGAGTGGACCTCATCGAGGCGTAAATCCAACATTCGAGAGGGGATGCAGCGCACATGCGCTGCATCCCCTCTCGTGTATTCACCTAACCGTCGCCGACTACACTGGTGCCAGAACACGGCGGCCCGTCGTACGACCGCAGAAGCGCAGTCACCTCAGTGCAGGGCCGGCCGAACAGACAGCGACAGCAGACTTCGAGGAGCAGTATGGACACGGTGATCGCCCGGCTGGGCAAGCCGCACGGAATCAAGGGCGAGTTCACCGTCGAGGTGCGCACCGACCGACCCGAGGACCGGCTCAATCCAGGGGCGACCTTCGCCACGGATCCCGATATAGGACTGCTGACGCTGAAGTCGGCGAGGTGGCACCGCGATCGCCTGCTCCTGGCCTTCGATGAGGTCCCCGACCGCAACCGCGCCGAGGAGATCCGCAACACCCTCATCCTCGCCGAGGCGGATGAGGACGAAGACGAAACCGACGCCTGGTACCTCGACGACCTCATCGGCCTCAAGGTCTACGAGAACGACGCCCTCGTCGGCGAGATCGTCGACGTCACGAACGGCACCGCCCAGGATCTGCTCCACATGAAGCACACCGCCGGACACGTTGTGCTCATCCCCTTCGTCACCGAGATCGTGCCCGACGTCGACATCGCCTCAGGACGCGTCACCGTCACCCCGCCCGCCGGCCTCTTCGACGCCGAATGAGCGAACCGTCCCCGATGAATGGCAGCGACACCCGCGCCGAGGCGGTCGGACCGCAGATGTCGATCGATGTCGTGTCGATCTTCCCCGAATACCTCACCGGACTGCAGCTCTCGCTCATCGGCAAAGCCGTCGACCGTGGTCAGCTGAGCCTCGGCGTCCACGACCTGCGGGACTTCACCTTCGACCGGCACAACACGGTCGATGACTCGCCCTACGGTGGGGGAGCGGGAATGGTCATGAAAGCCGAACCCTGGGCGCTGGCTCTCGAGCACATCCTCGCGGAACGCGGCAGCGCTGCGAAGGGTGAAGGTGCGGAAAGTGCTCAGAGTGCGGGTGCTGCAGCCGGAGACAAGCCGACGCTCATCGTGCCCAGCCCTGCCGGGCAGGTATTCGACCAGCGCATCGCCGAGGATCTCGCCGCCCGCGACCACCTCGTCTTCGCCTGCGGACGCTACGAAGGTATCGACCAGCGCGTCATCGATTGGGCCGGGGAGCACTTCGACCTGCTGCCCATGAGCATCGGCGACTACGTCCTCAACGGCGGTGAAGTCGCCTCGATGGTGATGATCGAAGCGGTCAGCCGCCTCATCCCCGGCGTCATCGGAAACCCCGAGTCGCTGACCGAGGAAAGCCACGAAGACGGACTGCTCGAATACCCGATCTATACGAAGCCGGCGAACTGGCGCGGACGCGAAGTGCCCGAGATCCTGCTCAGCGGCAACCATGCCGCGATCGCCAGGTGGCGACGTGACCGACGTCTCGAACGCACCGCGGATGTCAGACCGGATCTGCTCGAGAAGCTCGATGACCTGAGCAGAGATGACCTGGCGGCGCTCGAGCGGTTTGAGTCTGAGCGCTCAACCGTGACAGAATAGAGCGTCGCGTTTGTTGGCGCTCACCTGCTTCAGGGGGATGAGTGCCCACGGTGGCCCGTCGCATCGATTCGACGGGTCGACGGGGAGAGATCCCGACAGACGATCCAGCTACCGGTACACCGGTCCGATATGCGTGTCCTCGACCTGAAGCAGAGGCCACAGGAGAAACCACAATGCAGAAGCTCGATGTTGTAGATGCAGCCTCGCTGAAGTCTGACGTTCCCGAATTCCGTCCGGGCGACACCCTCAACGTTCACGTCAAGGTGATCGAAGGTTCGCGCTCGCGTATCCAGGTCTTCAAGGGAATCGTCATCCGTCGCCAGGGCGACGGCGTTCGCGAGACCTTCACCGTCCGTAAGATCAGCTTCGGCGTCGGTGTGGAGCGTACCTTCCCGGTGCACTCGCCCAACGTCGACAAGATCGAGGTCCTCACCCGCGGCGCCGTGCGCCGTGCGAAGCTGTACTACCTGCGCGAACTGCGCGGCAAGGCTGCTCGTATCCGCGAAAAGGCCTGATTTGCCCGGCACTGTGGGAGATGACCACACGGTGCCGAACAGACATGAAGACGCGACCTTCGGGTCGCGTCTTCTGTCTTCGGCACGGTTCTGGAAGGCGATCGTGGCGATCGTCGTCGTCATCATCGTGCTCGGCGGATCGATCCGCGGATTCGTCATCCAGCGCTTCACCATTCCGAGTGCCTCGATGGAGCCGACGCTCAAGGTCGATGATTCGATCACGGTGTGGCGCCCGGACGCCTGAGCGGAGACCTCCAACGCGGAGACATCGTCGTCTTCGACGGCCGCGGATCGTTCGTCGACGATGCGCTGCCCACTCCTCTGCAGAAGATCGGTTCCTGGGTCGGACTCGGACCTCGGGACGTCTACTACGTCAAACGCGTCATCGCCGTCGGCGGTGACAGCCTCGAATGCTGCGACGCAGAGGGTCGTCTGCTGCTCAACGGCAAGCCTCTGAACGAAGACTATGCGCCGACCCCCGCCTCGGCGGTGGAATTCTCCATCGAAGTCCCCGAGGGCACCATGTGGGTGATGGGCGACAACCGCAACGACTCCGCCGACTCCAGGTCGCTGCTGGGACGGCCCGGTGGGGGATTCATCCCCACCGACCGGATCATCGGCCCCGTGATCGGGCACGGGTCCTCGATCGACTGAGCGCACACACGGAACTGCACTGCGGCTGAGTGTGGGGCGAGAGTCGTGCTGATACGCTCGGTTCAGTCCACAGCCGCAGTCCTGGTCCGATGTGAAAGCGAACGAATGACAAGCGAATCCGAAGCTTCCCCGCCGCCCGCCTCGAAACGGTTTGCGCGCGGTCTGCTGGAGACCCTGGCGATCATCGTCGTCGCCCTGCTTATCTCGACGGCCTTGAAGACGTGGGTCGTCCGTTCTTTCTACATCCCGTCCGAATCCATGATGACGACCCTGCAGGTCGATGACCGGGTGCTCGTCAACCAGCTGGCTCACCGCTTCGGACCCGCCGACCGCGGCGACATCATCGTCTTCGATGACCCGGACCATTGGCTCTCGGCCGCTGAGACCGCCGAATACACGCCCAACCCGGTCCTCGAATTCATCGGCTTGGCTCCCGCGGATTCGGGGAACCAGCTGATCAAACGGGTCATCGGCGTCGGCGGCGACACGATCAAGTGCTGCGATGCCGAAGGACGCCTGCTGGTCAACGGCGAACCGATCGACGAAACCTATCTCGATGAGGGCACCGCTCCCTCGGAGGTCGAATTCGAAGTCACAGTGCCCGAAGGCCATTACTGGGTGATGGGCGACAACCGCAGCAACTCCGCCGACTCGCGCTACCACATGGACACCGACCCGTTCGTAGCCGAGGACGACGTCGTCGGCACCGTGTTCCTCATCAACTGGCCGTTCAAGCACTTCAGCTGGGTCTCGACACCCGACAAGGTCTTCGCAGACGTGCCGGACACCGCCGAGGGACTCAGCGGGAACTGATGGCCGCACGTGGACTGACCGACCTCAGCGTCGAACGGGAACTGCTGAGCGAGGGATTCGACTACGTCATCGGCGTCGACGAGGTGGGCCGTGGTGCCCTGGCCGGGCCCGTCAGCGTCGGTGTCGCCCTGTTCGATCTGCGCATTCTCACCGCCGCCGAAGTGCCCGCCGGCATCCATGATTCCAAGCAGCTGAGTGCGCAGTCGAGGCAGGAAGCAACCGACCGTGTGCGATTGTGGGCGACTGCCGCGGCAGTGGGGTCGACGACGCCGGCCGAACTCGACGAGGTGGGGATGACGATGGCGCTCAACCTCGCCGGACGTCGCGCCATGATCTCGATGCTGCGCGAATGGGCGGACGCACGTTCCGACGGGCACGGTTCGGGAGGTGTCGATGGCAATGGAACGGCCGCCTCGGCGTGGGAATTCCCGGGCCGGACGATGGTGCTCCTTGACGGTCGACATGATTGGCTTTCTGCCCCACTCACCCTCGATTGCTTGGGGATATTCGGCGACTGTGCCGACCTCGAACTGCCGCGTGTGCGCACCATGATCAAGGGGGACGGCTCCGTTCCGGCGATCGCGGCGGCGAGCATCGTGGCGAAAGTGGCACGCGACGAGACGATGATCGCACTCGCCGAGGCCCATCCGCACTATGGTTGGGAATCGAACGTGGGATACGGGACGGTGAAGCACCGGCAGGGCATCACCGAACTCGGACCCAGCATCCACCACCGGAGAAGCTTCCGCCTGACCGCGGACTCAGGAGCGAAGGAGGGCCTGTCATGAGCGCCGATGATCTTGACGACTACGAAGCACAACTCGAGCTTGCGCTGTACAAGGAATACCGGGACGTCGTCGGTCTCTTCGCCTATGTCGTCGAGACCGAGCGCCGGTTCTACCTCGCCAACCATGTCGACCTCAAGGCTCACAACGACGCCGGCGACGTGTACTTCGAACTCACCCTGCGCGACGCCTGGGTGTGGGACAGCTACAGGTCGGCACGGTTCATCAAGACCGTGCACGTCCTGACGTTCAAGGACGTCAACATCGAGGAGATCGCGAAGTCCGATCTCGAACCGCCGACGGCGATCCGCGGCTGAGACGGGGCGCCGGGGCGGGTCACGGCTCCTCGCCGCACTCACTCCTGCACCGATCGCTGTGGACGAGGCACTGACTCGAACGTAGAACTCCTGTGGATGAGTCGGCCTCTTCCACAAGCCATCTATCTGTCCTTCCCCGAGGCGAGGTGGACATGGTCATCTGGTCGGCATGGGACGGATACGAACACCCGGTCGGACACGAACGTCGAAGAGCACACGGACCGTAAAGGGCCTGCGCAAGCAGGCGCTCGGCAGCAGGGGAGAGGCCCTCGCCGCTGCGTTCCTCGAAGACGCTGGACTCGTCGTTCTCGAACGCAACTTCCGGTGCCCTCGCGGTGAGCTCGACATCATCGCCCGCGACGGTGACACCGCGGTCTTCGTCGAAGTCAAGACGCGTCGCACCGCGATGCTGGGATCACCGCTGGAGGCAGTGACCCGAACCAAGCTCGCCCGCATCCGCGCGCTGGCAGGGATCTGGCTGAGTGGGCAGGACGAATATTTCCCGGCCACACGCATCGACGCACTCGGGATCATCATGGAACCGCGCGTGCAGTACTTCCACTGCCCGAACATCCAGGTCGACTCGTGAGCGAGGAGACCCTGGGACGGGAAGAACCGCCGGTCGATCCGGTCGAACCGCCAGAGCCGGTCGATCCGCCGGAGCTGGTCGAGTCAGCCGGGGCCGACGAAGTCGAACCGCCATCCTCGGCGCACATCATCGGTAGGGCCTCTGCCGTGGCCCTGTGGGGGCTGACCGGGAAGATCGTGTCGATTGAAGCGAGCGTGAGCGCCGGTCTGCCGGGGATCGACATCGTCGGACTGCCGGATGCCTCGGTGAGCGAATCACGCAAGCGCCTTCGTGCGGCCCTGGCCTACCTGGGCAAACCCGTCGCCACAGAACACCTGACCATCAACCTCACCCCGGGAACGGTACCGAAGATCGGCACCGGATTCGACCTCGGCATCGCCGTCGCCGTGCTCAGAGCACTCTCGTTGATCACCAACGACGACACCGGCAGCGTCATCCACTGTGGTGAGATCGGGCTCGACGGCAGAATCCGTCCCGTCACCGGGGTGCTCCCGTCCCTGCACACCGCGCTGCAAGCTGGGTTCGACCGCTTCGTCGTTCCCATCGGCAATGCCGACGAGGCGAGGCTGATCGGACGGGCAAGAGTCCTTCCGGTCGCCTCGCTGGCCGAGGTCGTCAATGCCTATGGTGGATCGATGGCCGTCCCCGCACTGCCTGCGGTCCTCGAGATGGATCGACCCGTCCCGGTCACTCCGGAACTCCATGACCTCTGCGAAGTCCAAGGACAGGCCGAAGGGCGCTTCGGTCTCGAGGTCGCCGCGGCAGGTGGCCACAACCTGCTCATGCGCGGAACACCCGGAGCGGGAAAGACCTTGCTGGCACAATGCCTGCCCGGAATCCTGCCGCCGCTCAATGACGACGAAGCCGTCGAAGTCGCCACCGTCCGTTCCCTGCGCGGAGAACTCGACGGCAGCGACGGACTCGATCACCGCCCGCCGTTCGAGGCACCCCATCACCGCAGCACCGCCTCTGCGCTCATCGGCGGACGCCGCCCCGGAACGGTCGGAGTCCTCAGCCGAGCCCACCGCGGGGTTCTGTTCATGGATGAGGCACCCGAATTCTCACGCGATGTGCTCGAAGCCCTGAGGCAGCCGATGGAATCCCGTCGCGTCCACATCCACCGCGCCTGGGGATCGATGGTGCTTCCGGCATCCTTCCAGCTCATCATGGCCGCAAACCCCTGCCCCTGCGGAGTCGGGATGGCCGGCGCCGGCGGGGACTGTCGGTGCACCCCTCTGGACAAACGCCGCTATCGCAATCGGCTCTCCGGGCCGCTGCTCGACCGCGTCGACCTGCAGCTCGAGCTCTTCCCCGTCTCTCCCGCCGACATTCGGCTCGGCGGGGACCAGGAGACCAGCACCACGGTGGCCGCCCGTGTGTCAGGCGCACGGAAGCGACAGTCGGAACGCTTCGCCGACTGTGACTGGAGGCTCAATGCCGAAGCGCCCGGAACCTGGCTGCGCGAACACTTCGCACTCACACCGACAGACCTGACGGACCTGGACCGGGCACTCGACACCGGACGGATCACCATGCGCGGCTATGACAGGGTGCTGCGTGTGGCAACCACTCTGGCCGACCTGGCGGAAAAGCAGGGTCCCGACCCCGACACGATGAGAATGGCGCTCGCCCTGCGGACACAGGAGTCATGACCGTGAACACACATGAGGACGTACGCATGGCCATCGCCTCACTGCTGCGCATCGGTGAGCCCGGTGACGGACTGCTCAAGCAGCTCGTCGACGGAATCGGCCCGGTCGCCGCTCTGGCGATCATCACGGCCGTCGGTCGCGGTGAGACCACCGCGCACGATGCTGTCCAAGGTCTGGCCGACACCGGCACCGAGGCGGCCGAACACAGTCAGCTGCCAGCGGCCATCGACCGGTGGGCTGTGCGAGCCGGCGAAGCCGACGCAGTCGGGAGCGATCTGGACAAGATCGCGAGAATCGGCGGCCGACTGGTCATTCCCGATGACGATGAGTGGCCACGAATGCTCGACGACCTCGGCCCTGCAGCACCGCTGGGCCTATGGCTGAGAGGAGCAGCTTCCCTCGGTGCCACACTGACTCGTTCCGTAGCCGTGGTCGGGGCCAGAGCAGCCAGCAACTATGGAACCAAATGCGCCTCTGACCTTGCGTGGGATCTTGCCGCTCGCGGAATCACCGTCGTATCCGGCGGTGCGTTCGGCATCGACGCGGCCGCCCACCGTGCCGCCATCGCCCGCGAATCGCCGACGGTGGCATTCATGGCCGGGGGAGTCGACCGCTTCTACCCGGCGGCGAACGCCGACCTGTTCGAACAGATCCTCGCCACCGGTGCCATCGTGTCCGAGACTGCACCCGGAATGACGCCGATGCGTCACCGGTTCCTGCTGCGCAATCGACTCATCGCCGCCTCGTCGCAGGTGAGCGTCGTCGTCGAAGCAGGCTGGCGCAGCGGGGCGCTCAACACCGCCCGGCATGCCCTCGAACTCTCCCGCCAGGTCGCGGCCTTCCCCGGGTCCGTGTACTCGGCGTCCTCGACCGGAGCACACAAGCTCCTGCGCGAACACGAAGCGGAACTCGTCACCTGCAGCGACGATGTCATCGCGCTCATGGACGATGACACCCCGGCACTCTTCGACACGGCCGTGCTCAGTGCTGCTGTGGGGAGTGGAGAACGCCCGCCGTCTCTCGATCCCCGCGAAGGGCTCGACGAGCGGGAGAAGATCTGTCTGAATGCGCTGACCGTGTCGAAGCCGCTCGACGTCGGCACCATCGCTTCCCGGGCAGGGCTGACGATCGCGGATGCGCTCAACTCTCTCACCGCACTCGACCTGGCCGGACTGGCCGCACGCCGCGACACCGGATGGGTGAAGCTGGCCAAACCGCGATCCTGATCCGTGCGACGACCGGCCGGCCGGCCGTGCCGACGTCCCGCGGAGGCCGCGTATCCTGAGAACGTGAGCACAGACTCTCCCGCCGACTATTTCTCTCGGGCCTGGACAGCACTGCTTAGAACCGTCGCCGAACTGGCCGGCAGCGACTTCGAACGAGCCTCCGGCTGTGCCGGATGGCGCGTCCGAGACCTCGTGTGCCACCTCATCATCGATGCCCAGGACGTCCTCCTCACCCTCGTGACACCGAGCGAGGGCGCACCGACCCACGACGCAGCAACCTATTGGACTGTCACAGACTCCCCTCCGACCGGGGATGATCCCCTCGACGCGCTCATTCCACGATTGGCCGCCGCCTATGAGGATCCACAGCTGCTGAAGTTCCACCTCGACGATGTGGGCCCAGCCGCTGACCGGGCCGCTCGGCTCGCCGACACCGAACGACGGGTGGAGACTCAGCACATGGTGCTCACGATCGGAGACTTCCTCAACGCGTATGTCCTCGAATGGACCCTTCACCACTTCGACCTCATCGCACACCTGCCGGACGCATCGACTCCGCCGACAGGCTGCGTCGCCCGAAGCCGGACGATGTTCGAGGACGCTATCGGGGCGACGATCCCCGCGGAGCTGACCGATGCCGAAGCACTGCTCATCGGCACGGGACGACGACCACCGGACGCGGCGCAGAGATCGGTCCTCGGCGACATAGGCGAACGGCTGCCGTTCATCCTCAGCTGAGGCCTGATGGCCGACACCTGACGCCTGATGGCCGACGGAAAACGGCGGCCTCCTTCGGCGCCGCGTATCCTGGGGACGTGAGCACATCATCGACCGTCGCCGAGGTGGTGTCCGGCTATGCCGACCACCTGAGGTCTCGTGACGTCTCCGAACACACCGCCCGAGCCTACGTCGCCGACGTCTCCGACTTCCTCGATCACGCCGTGCACTCGACGAAGCTCCGACAGGGGAGCGGAGAGGGGCACCTCGCGACGGCATCCGGCGCACGGATCGACATCGCTGCGATCGAACTCGACGATCTGCGGTCCTGGCTCATCGCCCTCGACGATGCCGGTGCCGCGAAATCGACGGTGGCTCGCAAGATCGCGGCAGTGCGCTCCTTCTTCGCCTACGGTGTGAGCAACCTGGGACTGCCGAACAACCCGGCCGCGCGTCTGCGGACTCCGAAGAAGGACTCCCGCCTACCCACGGTGCTCAAACCTCAGCAGGCCGCCGACCTCATCTCCGCCGCCGAAAGATCCCGCAATGCACAACGCGACACCGGGCTTCGACGGTCGGATGGGTCCGCCCGCAGCTGCACGGAGACAGACGATGCCTCGGCTGAAGGGAAGCCTGATCCCCTCGATGCAGCCAAACGCATCCGCGATGCCGCGATCCTCGAAATGCTCTACGCCACTGCGGTGCGCGTCTCGGAGTTGACCGGGCTCGACCGCAGCGATATCGACCACCGGGCGTCGATGATCACCGTGCTCGGCAAAGGCAACAAAGAACGTCGTGTCCCGTTCGGCACTCCAGCTCGCCAAGCCCTTGAGGACTGGCTGGCCGCCCGTGAACTGCTCGCCGGTCCCCGCAGCGGCGACGCACTGTTCCTCGGCGTCCGCGGGGGACGCATCGGCGCGCGGCAGGTGCGCGAACTCGTTCACCGCTACGGCTCCGACGACCCCAGCGCCCCGGACATCGGACCGCACGGACTGCGACACTCGGCGGCCACCCACATGCTCGACCGCGGTGCCGACCTGCGACAGATTCAAGAGCTGCTCGGCCACTCCACGATGAGCAGCACGCAGATCTACACTCAGGTCTCCATGCAGCGGCTGCAGGACACCTACCGCCGAGCGCACCCGCGGGCCTGAGACTCTCGGCTCGTCGTCCAGCTGACCGCGGCTGCCTACTTGCGGAACTCCCAATGCCAGGGCTCGGGCAGCGACCCCGTCTGCCGAGCCCAGCCGGGATGGATCCACCCGAACTTCGGCGCATTCGCCCGCATCCACTGATGCTGCGCTGTTCCGAAGGAATTGATCCCGCTCCCGAGGTCGACCGCCAACGCCCACCCGTGATTCGACGTTCCGGGCGTCGCCGCCATCCGCCCCTTTCGCCGTTTGAGAATCACCTGCGTGGCGTAGTCCCGGTAGGCATCGGTGACCGAGATCGGGGCGCCGAACCGAGCCTCAAACGCCGTGGAGAGCCGATCGAAAGCCGCTTGAGCATCGCATCGCAGCATCTGCCCGGGAGCCGAATCCAACTGACACATCGCCGAGGCGGGAATCCGCCCATTGCTGTGACCGCCCCACGCGCCGGCACCGGAAGTGGCCGAGTCTCCGCCGCCTGTCGGCTCCTTCGCGGGTTTCCGTGACAGAGGCAGCAGCGCAGACTGTTCCTGACCGAAGAACTTGCCCGGATCGACATACCTCTTATCGCTCGCGGCCGGCCATGCTCCGATATGCAGGCACGAACGCTGACAGTGGCCACCGCTGCCCACCGTGCCGATCTCCTCGCCCGCGGCAAATCCCTCACCCTTCTTCAACGACGTCGCGGCCGGTTGGAACGTGAGCACACGATCGGACTCGGTGAGGATACTGACGGTCGCAGTCCCCGCCACCGTGCCGGCAAAGCGGATCGTCCCTTCCGTCGGCGCTCGCAGCGGTTCGCCTTCGACTGCGAGCACGTCGATTCCGCGATGCCCCTTGAGCCACGGCTTGTCCGGAGGATCAAAGGCTTCGATGATCTCCATCGCCGGCACCGGGGTGACCCAGTTCGTCGGTGCGCTCCTCTGAAAGCTGACCTGTGTCCGTGTCGACGCGGAGCCGGAGGCGGCGCTCGCCGTTGGGGGAGTGCCCGTGAGCACCAGTGCAGCCGCAATGGTCACGGCAAGGAGCAGTGACTGCGGCGAGCCGAGGCTTGAGCGTCTCGTTCGGAGACGGAACAGCTGGCGGAGCCGGTCGAGCGCGAAGTGAGTCATGGGAGCATGCAACCCCCTGGGGCACTACCGAGTCACCCGTAAGAATCAGTGCTGTGGACGGGCCGCGTCTATCCACAGGTCAACGACGTGCGAGTGTGACGGCAGTCCACAGGAATCGATGGGCAAGTGCACCGAATCGACGGCGATTCAGCTCCTCGTGACCGACGGGACCCTGCGCTCCGGCACTCGACCGCACCCATCGATCCACACCGGTCGACGTACGAGTCGGTGCGGCGATGCGGGTCGGTGGGCCGCCTCGGCGAGGGATCGATCTCGATTGGAAATGACTTGCCCAACCGGGATAGACTTAAGCCCAGCAGAAGCGTGTCTTCTGACTACGCGTATCCGAATTCTTCTCCTTCCCATGGTGCAGGCAGCCGTCAGGTGTGCCTGTGGGGCGGACGAACCGGGTACCAGGAATCAACCGAAAATGTCATCGACGCATCCCGTCGATCGAATCGATGCGGACCCTCAGAGGTTCGCCTTGAGAACGATCGACGCGCGCGTGACGTAAAAGCACCCTGAGGGTGCACAGAAAGGAGGGCGTCGGCATGGCCGTCGTCACCATCCGCCAGCTGCTCGACAGCGGCGTTCACTTTGGACACCAGACCCGTCGTTGGAACCCGAAGATGAAGCGCTTCATCTTCACCGAGCGCAACGGCATCTACATCATCGACCTGCAGAAGTCGCTGGGCTACATCGACAACGCCTTCGAATTCGTCAAGGAGACCGTGGCCCACGGCGGCTCGATCCTCTTCGTCGGCACCAAGAAGCAGGCCCAGGAATCCATCGCTGAGCAGGCTCAGCGCGTGGGTCAGCCCTACGTCAACCAGCGTTGGCTCGGCGGTATGCTCACGAACTTCCAGACCATCTCGATGCGTCTGCGCCGCCTCAAGGAACTCGAAGAGATCGACTTCGACGACGTTGCAGGTTCCTCGCACACCAAGAAGGAACTGCTCATCCTGCGTCGCGAGAAGGACAAGCTCGAGAAGACCCTCGGCGGCATCCGCGACATGCAGCGCACCCCGTCGGCCGTCTGGATCGTCGACACCAAGAAGGAACACCTCGCGGTCGACGAAGCCAAGAAGCTGGGCATCCCGGTCATCGGCATCCTCGACACCAACTGCGACCCGGACGACGTCAACTACCCGATCCCGGGCAACGACGACGCCATCCGCTCCGTCTCGCTGCTGACCCGCGTGGTCGCCGACGCCGTGGCCGAGGGCCTCATCGCCCGCCACTCCTCGGACGACGCCAGCGGTGAGAAGAACGTCTCCGCCGTCGAGCCCATGCCCGAGTGGGAGCGCGAGCTCCTCGAAGGCAAGACCGAAGAGAACGGCACCGAGGCTGCTGCCCCGGCTGAAGAAGCCGCTCCGGCCGCTGAGGCTGCTCCTGCGGCCGACGCCGAGAACGCCGAAGCCGCTCCGGCCGCTGAAGCTGCCGACTCCACCGAGTCGACCGAGTCCTGATTTCGTTTAACTCCACCATCCTGAGGAGAAGGAATGGCAAACTACACTGCCGCTGATATCAAGGCACTGCGCGAGAAGACCGGCGCCGGAATGATGGACGTCAAGAAGGCTCTCGACGAGTCCGACGGCGACCAGACGAAGGCCATGGAAGCCCTGCGCATCAAGGGCCTCAAGGGCGCCACGAAGCGCGAAGGCCGCTCTACCTCCGACGGTCTGGTCGCGACCTCCGTCGAAGGCGGAGTCGGCACCATGATCGAGCTCAACTCGGAAACCGACTTCGTTGCGAAGTCCGAACCGTTCGTCAAGCTCTCCGAAGAGGTCCTCGAGCTGGCCGTGGCCAACAAGGCCGATTCGGCCGAGGCACTCCTCGCCGCTGAGACCGACGGCAAGCCCGTCTCCCAGTTCATCACCGAATCCGGTGCCTCGCTAGGCGAGAAGGTCGAACTGCGTCGCGTGGGCCGTGTCGAAGGCTCCAAGATCGCCTCCTACCTGCACCGCACCAACAAGGACCTGCCCCCGCAGGTCGGCGTGCTGCTGGCATTCGAAGGTGACGACGAGACCGTGGCACACGATGTCGCCGTGCACATCGCCGCCATGGCTCCGAAGTACTTCTCCCGCGAAGACGTTCCCGCCGACCTCGTCGAGAACGAGCGTCGCATCGCCGAAGACACCGCGAAGAACGAAGGCAAGCCCGAACAGGCTCTGCCGAAGATCATCGAGGGTCGCGTCAACGGCTTCTTCAAGGAGAACTGCCTGCTCGACCAGGGATTCGCCAAGGATCCCAAGCAGTCCGTGGCCAAGGTGCTCGAGGCTGCCGGCGTCAAGGCCACCGGCTTCCTGCGCTACCGCGTCGGAGCCTGATTCACCACTGACCGCGAAGCAGACAGATCTCTGCTTCCCAGGTTCACCGAGTGAGTGAGAACTCACCCGAGGAGCGGGGTCGGACCAATCGGTCCGGCCCCGTTTTTCGCTAAACTGACCCAGACGCCCGATCACAGTGACGATCCCACCGGGCACAGACCTGCCCGCACGGAAGAAGGACTCCATGACAAGCACTCCTGTTCACGAATCCAGCTACGCCAGCCGCGCGGTGCGCACCCATCGGCGCCGCGTTCTGCTCAAGCTCTCCGGTGAGGTCTTCGGCGGCGGCAAGATCGGCGTCGATCCCGACGTCGTGGCCGCAGTCGCCCGCGAGGTCGCTCCCACCACCGAGGATGTCGAGGTCAGCATCGTCGTCGGCGGCGGCAACTTCTTCCGCGGAGCCGAACTGTCCCAGCGCGGCATGGACCGCACCCGTGCCGATTACATGGGCATGCTCGGCACCGTGATGAACTGCCTGGCACTGCAGGACTTCCTCGAACAGACGGGTGTCGACACCCGCGTGCAGACCGCGATCCCCATGTCGCAGGTCGCCGAGTCCTATATTCCCCGCCGCGCCATGCGGCACATGGAGAAGAACCGCGTCGTCATCTTCGGCGCCGGCGCCGGACTTCCGTACTTCTCCACCGACACCGTGGCCGCTCAGCGCGCACTCGAAGTGCATGCCGATGAGGTCCTCATCGCCAAGAACGGCGTCGACGGCGTCTACACCGCCGACCCCAAAGTCGACCCGAATGCCGAGAAGATCTCCGAGATCAGCTACCAAGACGCCCTGCAGCGCGGCCTCAAGGTCGTCGACGCGACCGCCTTCAGCCTGTGCATGGACAACAAGCTGCCGATGCACGTCTTCGGCATGGAAGGCGAGGGCAACCTGCGCAAGGCCATCATCGGTGAGAAGATCGGCACGGTCGTCCACTGATACCCACCCTCACCGAGGCGCTCCGACGCTGAACGCTGGCGGATTCTCACGGCGGGGGGGGACCGTCTCCACCGAGGCGGTCATCCGCTTGGTATCCACGCAGGTGAGAACACCCCTGCGATGATTCGGTGCGGCATTTTTCAGTGATGACCCATAGAATGAACCCAAAGCTTTAAGAAGAGGGAAAAGAGGCAACCGTGATTGAAGAGACACTGGCCGAAGCCAGAGAGAAGATGGACAAGGCCGTCGAATTCACGCAGGAGGACTTCGCGTCGATCCGCACCGGCCGTGCCAACCCCGCACTGTTCGCCGATATCGAGATCGACTACTACGGCGCACCGACACCGCTGCAGCAGCTCGCCTCGTTCCAGACGCCCGAGGCACGCACGATCCTCGTGACCCCCTACGACAAGGGCACGCTGACCGATATCGAGAACGCTCTGCGCAACTCCGACATCGGCGCGAACCCCGCCAACGACGGCAACGTCATCCGCGTCGTCCTCCCGGACCTCACCGAGGAACGCCGCAAGGAATACGTCAAGATCGTCAAGGGCAAGGCCGAAGACGGCAAGGTCTCCATCCGCAACATCCGCCGTCACGCCAAGGAGACTCTCGAACGAATCAAGAAGGACGGCGAAGCCGGCGAGGACGAGGTCACTCGCAGCATCTCCGAGCTCGACGATCTGACGAAGAGCAAGGTCGAAAACGTCGACAAGCTGCTTGCGCAGAAGGAAGCTGAGCTGCTCGAGGTCTGATGATCGCCGTGACAGGGTCCGACAGCCCCGCAACAGATCCGGCTCCCGTCGGGGAGCCGGATCCGTCAGACGAGGCCGCGCGGGTCGAGACCCCTTTCCCCAAGCGTCGAGACCTGCGCAACTCGGACAAGCCGTATTCGCCTGACGACCCGGAGTCGAATCCGACCGGCGAGGCGGCTGCGGCCGATTCCGAACCTGAACCGAAGGACTATGGTCGAGCAGGACGCAACCTGCCGGCCGCGATCGGCATGGGACTGCTCATCGGCGGCGTGGTGCTCGCGTCCCTGATCTTCTTGCCGATCTCGTTCCTCTTCATCGTCCTCGTCGGCATCGTCGCCGCAATGTGGGAGTTGGCGAACGCTCTGTCACGTTCCGGCTCCCTCGTCTCCCGCGTGCCCACCATGGTGTCGGCAGCCTGTATGGTCGTGGCGACTTTCATCGGGGGCCGCGAAGCACTCTGGGTGACCTTCGCCGCCAGTGCAGGGGCAGTCATGCTCTTCACGATGGTCGAGCGCCGGAAGAACGCAGTCAAAGACGTCTCGCTCTCCCTCTTCGCTCTCACCTACGTCGGCCTCATGGCCTGCTTCATCGTTTACATCCTCACCCAGCCGGACGGCAACTTCTACGTCATCATCTTCCTTGCCGCGGTCGTCGCCTCCGACACCGGCGGCTACGTCTTCGGCGTGCTCTGGGGCAAGCACCCCATCGCTCCGAGGATCTCTCCGAAGAAGTCCTGGGAAGGCTACCTCGGCTCCACTGTCTTCGCCGCAGCGGTCGCAACGGTCCTCGCCGTCACCGTCGTCGATGCTCCGTTCTGGACCGGTTTGGTCATCGGTGCCGTCATCCCCGCTTTCGCCACTCTCGGCGACTTCAGCGAATCGATGATCAAGCGCGACCTCGAACTCAAGGACATGGGCACCCTGCTGCCCGGCCACGGCGGTGTTATGGATCGACTCGACTCGATCCTGCCGACCGCCCCGGTCGCGCTCGTTCTCTTCTCGGTCCTGCCCGGCTACCTCTGACCGGCCCGCGAGGCCGTTTGCCGAGCCGCCTCTGACCCTGTCCGGTTCGCAACCGCCCGACGTGGCGACTCACACACGACAGCCGCGCAGCGAACATGAGACAATGGCCGTGTGAGTTCTCAAGCAGGCAGAAGGCAGACCAGGCCCGTCGTCGAACATGCCGACGGCACGACATCGAAGACCCCGATGCGCGATGGCCGCCCCCTTCTCAACTTCAAGTCCGCACGGGTCAAGCAGCCTCCCCAGCACCTGGCCGATATGACGATGGACGAACGCATCGACGCGGTCAAGGAGATGGGACTGCCCGCTTTCCGGGCCAAGCAGATCTCCACCCACTACTTCAGCCACTATGTCACCGACACCGAGGCGATGACGGACCTGCCCAAGGACAAGCGGGCAGAGATCCAGGAACGGTTCTTCCCGCACCTGCTCACCGAAGTGCGCCGCCTGCGCACAGAGAACGGCGACACCATCAAGTTCCTGTGGCGCCTCTTCGACGGGGCACTCGTCGAGTCAGTGCTCATGCGCTACCGCAACCGGGTCACCCTGTGCGTGTCCAGCCAGTGCGGCTGCGGAATGAACTGCCCGTTCTGTGCCACCGGCCAGCAGGGGCTGACCAGGAACATGTCCACGGCCGAGATCGTCGGACAGGTCGTCCGGGCCAACCAGGTCATCGCCGCCGGCGAACTCGCCGAAGCTCCGAAGTCGGATATGCCCGGTGCTGGAGAGACCGCGCTCGGCGCGGAAGCCGACGAAGACGAAGCGGCGGGCGAAGCCGGATTCGACGGGGAGGCCACGGCCGCCTCGGCGAATGGCCCCGAACGGGTCTCGAACATCGTCTTCATGGGCATGGGCGAACCCCTGGCCAACTACAAGCGAGTGATGAACGCGGTGCGCCGGTTCGTCGGACCGAGCCCCGAAGGACTGGGCATGTCGGCCAGGCGGATCACGATCTCCACGGTCGGGCTCGTGCCGGGCATCAACAAGCTCGCCGCCGAGGACATCCCCGTCACGTTCGCCCTCAGCCTGCACGCGCCCGATGACGAGCTGCGGGATGAGATGATCCCGGTCAATACGCGGTGGAAGGCCGATGAGGCCATCGACGCAGCTTACAACTACTACCAGGTGACCGGACGCCGGGTGAGCATCGAATACGCGCTCATCAAGGACATGAACGACCACGCGTGGCGTGCGGAACTGCTGGCCAAGAAGCTCAACGCCCGCGGACGCGGCTGGGTCCACGTCAACCCGATCCCGCTCAACCCGACCCCGGGTTCGGTGTGGACGGCCTCCGAACCGGAGGTCGCCGACGAATTCGTCCGCCGCCTCATCGATCAGGGCATTCCGACGACGATCCGCGATACTCGCGGCTCAGACATCGACGGCGCCTGCGGCCAGCTCGCCGCAGCCGACTGATCGACGTTCGGATCGGCACCTGCGGACCGCGGCAACGCAATTTCTGCGGCTTCCATCTATCATGGTGGAAACACCACAGCCACTCGCTTCTGGAGGAGACATGGCGGACACGACTTTCCCTCGAATGTCCGGTTGGAAGAACGGATACGACCCCAAGCAGGTCGACAGCTTCTTCAAGCGTGCACGTGAGTCCTTCGAACGGCCCACGCCGCAGCCCGGCGACCTCGACTCCCGGGCGGTGCGCACTGTCGGCTTCGACCTCGTCCGCAAGGGCTACCACGTCGCTGTCGTCGACGCCGCACTCGACCGTCTCGAAGACGCATTCGCCAAGCAGGCGCGTGACCGTCTGATCGCGCAGTCCGGTCAGGACGCCTGGGTCTCCGAGCTCACCCGTGTGGCCGCGTCCCTGCGGGGACGCTTGGTCCGTGAGCCCGGTGAGCGCTTCGACAATCCGCCTCCCGGAGTCATCGGCTATGACATCACCCAGGTCGACGATATGTGCGACAAGGTCAACTCGTACTTCACGCAGGGCGTGGCGATGAGCGTCGACCAGGTCCGCCGTGTGCTGTTCAAGACCGCAAAAGGCAAGAAGGCGTACAACGAGGACCAGGTCGATGCGTTCATCGACCGCGTCGTCGAAGTGATGGCTTCCGTTGACTGATTTCCACTATTTCGCGGTCCCGACCGCGACCGATCCCGGCACACTCAACCCGGTATACGAACTCCTCGATTTCCCTATCGCGATGGGCAAGGCCGAAGATATCGTGCTGACCGGACCCGCTCCGGAGAAACCGCTCGTCGACGGCCGGGAAGTCACGGATCCCCGCCTGGTCAAGGCCCTGTCCGTTCCCGTCGAGCTCGACCGCGCCGAGGTGCTCGACCGCAGTTCGAAGCTCGCCGGAGTGCTCCGTGCCATGGGCGTGGTTCCCGAATCCGGTGCCCGGCTCACCTTCGCCGAGGATGTCCCGCCGTTGGCGCGGGCGCTCGGTGTTCTTGCTGCCGCCCGGATCGGGCTCGTCGTGGATCTGCGAGCAGGAGCTCCGTCTGACTCTGCCTCAGACTTAGTGGTTCTCCACGCCATCGAAGACGAACCGGTCGAGCCGGGGCGTGCCTCCGTGCGGGTCACCCGGTCGCGCTTCGAAGGCGTCGGAGTGACGATCGGCTCCGAGACCGCGAACCTCGACCAGGCGATGCGCGACTCCCGCGTCGAATTCGCTGCAGTAGTGCCGCTCGACCCGCAGCGCACGCTGGTGCTCACCGATGACGGTGATCTTGAGGCGGCTTCGAGCCTCGACTGGTACCGCACCGAGGTCCTCTCTGCCTCCTGAGCCAGGGTCTGATCCACGTTTTTCGCAGACGGCGGCTGCTCTGCGCGCGGCCGGCTGCGTCTTCGCCGAGGACGAAGCTGCGATCCTGCTGGAGTCAGCAGCTGGCTCTGTGCCGAAACTCGATGAGCTCGTTGCACGACGCGTGGCCGGTGAACCCCTCGAGCAGATCGTCGGCTGGGTTGATGTCGCGGGTCTGCGACTGAGCGTGCGTCCCGGAGTGTTTGTGCCGCGGCAGCGGACTGCTCTGCTTGCGGCTCACGCAGTCGCGGTGACCCGACGGATGCTGGACCCACAGGGAAATGGGGCCAGGACCACCGCATGCTCAAACTCTGATGCCGACCGGCCCGTTGTGCTCGAAGCGTTCAGCGGAGTCGGCCCGGTCGCCTCAGTGGTGGCCTCCTTGGTGCCGGGGGTGGAGATCCACGTCGGCGATGCTCAGGCGGAGGCCGTGCGGTGTGCAGTGGAGAATGTCGAACGCTGCATCCAATCGGGGGACTCTGCGCACGCGGGGGAGTCTACGCAGGCCGGCGGGTCCGAACAGGCAAATGAGTCCGGCACCACCGTGTCGGGGCATGTCCTCGACTGCCTGCACGGACTGCCCCACACGCTGCGGCATTCAGTCTCCGTGATCGCTGCCGTGCCGCCGTACGTTCCTGAAACGGCAGCCGATTTTCTGCCGCATGAGGCCCTCGACTTCGAACCGAGCAGCGCACTCTTCGGCGGCTCCGACGGACTCGACCTTATCCGTCGACTCATCACGGAGTCGTTGGACTGGCTGGCCCCGGATGGTTTGCTGCTCATCGAGCTCGGGCGAGGTCAGGTTGCAGGGGCCGCCGGGTTCGCAGCCGAGCAGGGGCTGGAAGCCCGGAGCCACCTCGGCGAGGGTGACCAGACGGTCGTGCTCGAACTGCGCCGTCGAAACTGACAACGGCCGGCTGAAATCGAGTGATTTCAGCCGGCCGGCTGCGTGCCGACGGGTTCGAAGTGCGGGCGCGGGGCGCGAAGTCTGTGCGTCAGCACTTTGAACCAGCCGGTGACTGCAGAAACAGCACGCCCGCCGAACCTCAGCAGGATCGGCGGGCGTTGACTGTGTTCAGAGGAGTGCGGGTGCCCTGCTCACTGGTTTCAGTTCGCGAAGGCGTTGATCCCGGTCATCGCCCGACCCAGGGTCAGCTGGTGCACCTCGTGCGTGCCTTCGTAGGTGAGCACTGTCTCGAGGTTGACCGCGTGACGCAGCGGCGGGTACTCGCTCGTGATGCCCGACCCGCCGAACAGGGCGCGCAGGTCACGGCACACGTTCATCGCGGTATCGACGTTGACCATCTTGCCCAGGCTGATCTGCTCGGGACGGACACCCTTCTCGGAGTCCTTGAGCTTGCCCAGGTGAGCGGCGAGCAGAGTGATCTGCGAGTACTGGCCGAAGGCCTTCGCCAGCTTCTGCTGCGTGATCTGGAACGACGCCAGCGGGCGATCGAACTGGACACGGGTGCCGGTGTACTCCAGTGCGGAGAGCAGCGCGTCTCGGGCTGCACCGGTGACACCGAAGACGATGCCGTAGCGGGCCTCGGACAGGCAGGACAGGGGGCCCTTGAGTCCCTTGGCCTTCGGCAGCATCGCATCCTCGGGCAGGCGGACGTTGTCGAGGACGATCTCACCTGTGATCGACGCACGCAGCGAGATCTTGCGGTGGATCTCCGGGGTCTGCACACCCTCGGTGTTCGAGGGGACGACGAAGCCGCGGACGACGTTCTTGCCCTTGTCGTCGACCTCTTCGGTCTTGGCCCACACGACCATGACATCGGAGACCGGGGAGTTCGTGATCCACATCTTCGCGCCGTTGAGGATCCAGTCGGATCCGTCCTTCTTCGCGGTCGTCTTCATCCCCGACGGGTCGGAGCCGACATCGGGTTCGGTCAGACCGAAGCAGCCGATGGCCTTGCCGGCGGCCATCTTCGGCAGCCATTCTTCCTTCTGTGCTTCCGACCCCCAGTGGTGGATGGCGAACATCGCCAGCGAACCCTGCACTGAGACGAGGGAGCGCAGACCGGAGTCGACGGCTTCGAGTTCGCGGCAGGCCAGTCCGTACTGAGTCGCCGTCGACCCGCCGCAGCCGTAGCCGTCGAGGTGCATGCCCAGCAGACCGAGCTCGCCGAGTCCTTCGGCCAGTTCTCGGGCGGGGATGGTGGCGTCGAGGAAATAGTCGCCGATCTTCTCCCGGACGTTCTCGTCCAGCCATTTCTTCACGATCGATGCGAATTCGAGGTCATCGGGTTCGAAGACCGAATCCAGTCCAAGAATGTCGTCGGGGCTCAGCGTCTTGCTCATATCCATCTCTTTCGCCATTGATTGTCTTCGTTCACTTCTTTTACCGGAACCCGGTGGAAGATCGGTGTCCCGAAGCACTACTGATGACCAGGTTCCGCTAGGCGACACACGAGTCCGTGTCGAGTCATTTCCCAGAGAACTTTGGCATCATCGGTTGGCGTGAGTAAACGTGGTTTCATTGTAGTCGGCTCAACCGGTTCGGTCGGCACCCAGGCCCTTGATGTCCTTGCCGAACACCGGGACGAGCACGCGATCATCGGCCTGGCAGCCGGGTCCCAGATCGACCTTCTGCTCGAGCAGGCCCTCGATTTCCACGTCCCCGTCATCGGACTCACGACCCCACCCGCCGGAGGCGAGGCCGAGGTGCGTGCCCGCCTGAACGAATTGGCTGCCCAGCGGGGGACCGCCGATCCTGTCGAAGCCATCCATCTCGGGGACGCCGCCGCCGAGGCGGTCGCGAGCTTGGCCGCAGACATGGTCCTCAACGCGATCACCGGTGCCGCCGGTCTCGGCGCGACCCTGGCCGCCCTCGAACGCGGCACGGATGTGGCCCTGGCGAACAAGGAATCCCTCATCATCGGCGGGTCCATCGTCCTCGACGCCGCTCGTGCCTCCGGGGCCCGCCTGGTGCCGGTCGACAGTGAGCACTCCGCCATCGCCCAGGCGCTGCGCGCCGGCACGCACGGTGAAGTCAGCAAGCTCATCATCACCGCGTCGGGCGGTCCCTTCCGCGGCATGACCCGCGATGCCCTGCGCCGGGTCACTCCCGCCCAGGCGCTCAACCATCCCACGTGGTCGATGGGGTCGATGATCACCATCAACTCGGCGACCCTGGTCAACAAGGGTCTCGAAGTCATCGAAGCCCATCTGCTCTTCGACATCGACTTCGACCACATCGAAGTCGTCGTGCATCCTCAGTCGCAGATCCATTCAATGGTCGAGTTCACCGATGCCTCGACGATCGCGCAGATCTCCCCACCGGATATGCGCCTGCCGATCTCCTATGCGCTGGGCACACAGGACGATGGAACGACGAAGCGACTGACCTCGGGGGCCGTTCCGCACAATTGGGGCCAGCCCATGCACTGGTCGTTCGAACCGGTCAACCATCTCGCCTTTCCCGCGCTCGGTCTGGCCATCGACGCCGGCAAGAAGGGCCGCAGCTACCCGGCCGTGCTCAACGCTGCCAATGAGGAACTCGTCGCCGCATTCATCGCCGGAGACATCGCCTTCACCGGAATCGACAAAGGCCTCGCCCGGGCTCTGGCCGCCCACGAACCGGCGGCCGAACACACGGTGGAGACGGTGCTGGCCGCCGATGCCTGGGCCAGGGACTTCGCTCGCGCCGACGTCGCCGAACAGAACGGAGGCCGCCGATGACCGTTGTGCTCTACATCGTCGGGATCATCCTGTTCCTGGTCGGCATCTCGATCTCGATCGCGCTGCACGAACTCGGCCACCTCACCCCGGCGAAGAAGTTCGGGGTCAAAGTCACGCACTATATGGTCGGCTTCGGACCGACCCTGTTCTCCTTCCGCCGCGGTGAGACCGAGTACGGCATCAAAGCGTTCCCCCTCGGTGGGTTCATCGCGATGCCGGGAATGTATCCGCCCGAGGAGGCGACGAAGGCTCGCCATGAGACCGCCGCCGCTGCGCAGAAGGGCGGCACGGCCGCCGGCGTCGACGGCGGGGTCGACGGCACGTCGGGCCGCCTCGGCGAACCGGGCGCTGCACTCGACTCGACGGGCAGCGAAACCTCGGGCCGCCTCGGCGAGGGGATGGACGACGGTGATGCCGCTCCGCTGCGCCGGGACCGGAAGAAGCGGAAGGGGCGGCTGTTCGAGGACACGATGGCCGATGCCCGCGAGTTCTCGAACCAGGAGATCGAGCCGGGGGAGGAGCACCGGACGTTCTATGCACTCAGCGTGCCCAAACGCCTCGTCGTCATGTTCTCCGGTCCCTTCGTCAACCTCGTCCTGGGCATCCTCATCATGGGGATCTCGCTGCTGGGCATCGGTGTGGTCACTCCGACGACGACCGTCCAGACCGTCGTCGAATGTGCGGTGCCCGCCTCCGAAGCGCAGCAGCGTCCCGCCTCGGAGCAGAACACCTGCCGTCCCGATGATCAGCTCACCCCCGCGTGGGAGGCTGGGATCAAGCCGGGTGACGAGATCACCTCGATCGCCGGCGTCGAGACGAGGGACTGGGACCAGCTGTCCTCGGTCATCAAGGAACATGCCGGCGAACGCGTCGATGTCGACTTCATCCGCGATGGTCAGGCCCAAACGGTGACGGTGCCGATCATCGCCACCGAACGGCCGAAGGTCGACGATGCAGGCAAGGCCGTGCTCAACCCGGACGGAACTCCGCAGACCGAGACCCAAGGATTCTTCGGCGTCGGACCCGTCCAGGAACGCCAGTCCCTGCCGCTCGCGGAGTTCCCCGGCGCCGTGTGGGACCAGGTCTCCG
The DNA here is from genome assembly GCF_026013965.1 of Brevibacterium sp. JSBI002. Lineage (NCBI taxonomy): Bacteria > Bacillati > Actinomycetota > Actinomycetes > Micrococcales > Brevibacteriaceae > Brevibacterium > Brevibacterium sp. JSBI002. The sequence continues at coordinate 2,445,118 of NZ_CP110341.1, read as the reverse complement.
GAGTCTTCCACGCGATCATCACCCTGCCGGTCAAACTCGTCGACATCGGCGAGGTGGCCGTCGGCACGAAGGACCGCGACGCCGAAGGGCTCGTCGGCATGGTCGGCGTGGGCCGCATCGCCGGTGAGATCGTGTCCACCGATCAGATCGACGTCGTCGACAAGGCGCAGATGGGGCTGGGCATGCTCGGCTCGCTCAACATCTTCCTCTTCGCGTTCAACATGATCCCGCTGCTGCCCCTCGACGGCGGACACATCGCCGTGGGTCTCTACGAAGGTGCGCGCCGCCGCATCAACCGGTGGCGCGGCCGCGGACTGGTCGGCCCCTTCGACACCGCGAAGCTGCTGCCGCTGACGTACGTGTGCATCGGGCTGATGCTGTGCATGACGGCGCTGCTCGTCTACGTCGACCTCGTCAAACCCATCACCCTCGACGCGATCTTCAACTCCGGCGGTTAGGCCGGGTCGCTCGGGCAGGCTCACGGGTCGCTCGGGCGAGCCGGTTCACGGGCCGGCGAAACGGGCTCAGGGGAGCCGCACCCGTTCAGGCACTGAGGGTGATCGTCTGCACCTCGCCGAGGTGATTGAGGCCGACCGTGATCGTGGCGTTCTCATCTGCTGTGCCCGGCACTGTGACCACTCCGCGCAACGGGGAGACCATCTCGAGGTCCGCCTCGGTGACAGGACGGTCGATCTGCTTCTCCGCCCGCCACCGGGCGAAGCGCTCCCGCCTCTCTTCGCGGGGTTCGTCGAGGTCCATGTTCATGGAGAAGATCGCCTCGGCGACGGTGTCGTCGAAGTCGTTGACGAGGTTCGCCGCGGCCATCACGGCATCGATCTGGGGTTGGGCGGCGGGATAACGGGGCACCGGCGCCGAGGTGGCCCGACGTTCCAGCCGGGTGCCCTGTCGTCCCGTGGCCGCCGCCCAACCGAGGTCGAGCGCGTCCTGGACGACGCGCTGCGCCGGGTAATAGGTCGTATTGCCGAGCACGACGAGGCTGAGCCCCAGATCGGGGAACCAGCGCATATGTGAGCCGTATCCTGGGTAGCCGCCGGAATGGCAGACGATGCGGCCGAAACGTGTGTCCAAACGGGTCTCGAGCCCGTACCCGTAGCTGAGCGTCTCCGCATGGTGGTCGCTTGTCTGGACTTCCATGGTCCGTCGTGGCTGCTGGTTGTCGGTCAGTATCCGCGACCAGGACCCGGGAGCATAGGTGTCCATGCGTTCGAGGGCGTCGAGATGCGCATCCATCCATGTGCCGATGTCGTTCACCGTGGAGATGACCCCGCCGATGGGGGAGAAGACTCCGGGGCCGGTGAGTTCGGCCGGGTGGAGGCGGCCGCCCAGGTCGACGCGGAACCCGGTCGCCAGGTCCGGGAAGTCCGTGTGGTCGAAACCGGTGCGCGTGAGCTTCAGGGGATCGAAGATCTCAGTGGACACGAGTTCGGTGAACGCCCTGCCTGTGACCGCCTCGGCGACCATGCCGAGAAGCGCATAGCCGAGGTTCGAATACTCATAGCCGGTGTCGGCGGGCGCGCAGGCGATGGCGCCGCGGTGCAACCAGTCGGTGAGCTCGGCCGGAGTCATCGCCTCCATCCGGTCCGCCCACGGGTCGTCCTTCGTGAAACCGGTGCTCATCGTCAATGCCTGTCGGCAGGTGCGGTCGGCGATGGCCGTATCGGCCAGTTCCGGGAGCGGGGCACCGAAGGGTGCGTCGAGATCGAGTCCGTCGGCGGCGAGGAGCCCGATGGCTGCGGCGGTGAAAGACTTCGTCATCGAAGCGATCCGGTACGGAACCTCGCCATTCACGGTTCGGGCGGGGCCGCCTCGGCGAAAGATTCCCCATGCCAGGGAAGCACCCTTGTCGTCGAGCTTCTGTGCTTCGGCCTCGAGAGCCGCGGCCATCGCCTCGACATCGGGTTCGACGAATCCGGGTGTGCTCACAGGGCTGCTCCTTCGTACCGACATCAGGTCACCTTCACACTACCGTCAGCCGGTGGACTGTTCGGGGTACGCCCTGCGGACGGAGCGTCCTGTGTCAGTGGGAGGTCCTACAATGGTGATGGTTCGCACAATCCGGGTCCCGCATCGGCGCCGGCCCGGACATTGTGGCTGGTCAACAGCCTGACTGAAGGGATCCTTCGTGACATCGGTCAATCTCGGAATGCCCGCACCGCCGCCTCCCGTGCTCGCTCCGCGGAGGAAGACGAGGCAGATCAATGTCGGAAAGGTGAGGGTCGGTTCCGATTCCCCGGTGAGCGTGCAGTCGATGACGACGACGCAGACGACGGACATCAACGGGACCCTGCAGCAGATCGCCGAACTCACCGCCGCCGGCTGCGATATCGTGCGCGTGGCCTGTCCCACCGCCGACGACGCGGCGGCCCTGCCGATCATCGCCGGCAAATCCCAGATCCCCGTCATCGCCGACATCCACTTCCAACCCAAATATGTCTTCGCCGCCATCGACGCCGGCTGTGCGGGAGTGCGAGTCAACCCCGGCAACATCCGCAAGTTCGACGACCAGGTCAAGGAGATCTCGAAGGCCGCCGCCGAGGCGGGCGTGTCCATCCGCATCGGCGTCAACGCCGGATCCCTGGACAAACGGCTGATGGACAAATACGGCACGGCCACGCCCGAAGCGCTCGTCGAATCCGCGCTGTGGGAGGCGTCCCTGTTCGAAGAGCACGGATTCTATGACTTCAAGATCTCCGTCAAACACCACGACCCGGTGATCATGGTCCGCGCCTATGAGCTGCTCGCCGAGCGAGGCGATTGGCCGCTCCATCTCGGCGTCACCGAGGCGGGGCCCGCCTTCCAGGGCACGATCAAATCCGCCACCGCCTTCGGACACCTGCTGGCCGAGGGGATCGGAGACACCATCCGAGTCTCCCTGTCCGCGCCTCCCGCCGAGGAGGTCAAGGTCGGCAACCAGATCCTCGAATCCCTCAACCTGCGGCCCCGAAAGCTCGAAATCGTCTCCTGCCCGTCCTGTGGGCGTGCCCAGGTCGACGTGTACACGCTGGCCGAACGCGTCACAGCCGGACTCGAAGGCATGGAGGTGCCGCTGCGGGTGGCCGTCATGGGGTGCGTCGTCAACGGCCCCGGTGAGGCCCGCGACGCCGACCTCGGCGTGGCCAGCGGCAACGGCAAGGGCCAGATCTTCGTCAAGGGCGAGGTCATCCGAACCGTGCCCGAATCCGAGATCGTCGAGACCCTCATCCACGAGGCCAACCGCATCGCCGAGGAGGCAGCGGGGCAGCCATCGGGCGCTGAGTCGGGGCCGCCTGAAGTGACCGTCGGCTAGGTGCGATACCTTGTGAGGACGAACAGATTCATGGTCCAGTCATTGGCCCATGCTGAAGGCTGAGAAAGAGTTCAGGGGCACATGGCGCTGAGGATCGCACGACTGGAACATCAGCACACCCGTTGGCTGACGGACCTGCTTGCGCGCAACCCCTGCGAGAACGTCTACCTCATCTCCCTGCTCGAAGTCACGGGCACCGCCCGTCTGGGCTCCCCGGCAGGCACCCTGTACGGAATCTTCGACGGGGACCGGCCCGTCGCCGCCTACTGGGTGGGCGGCAATATCATCCCGGTCGCGGCGACCCCGGCGACGAATGAGGTCCTTGCCCGGAAACTCAATGCCGACGGTCGCGTGTCCTGTTCACTCATCGGCTCCCGGTCCGTCATCCTCGACCTGCAGCAACGACTCAATTGGGGCCGACCGCGGGGAGTACGTGAACGGCAGCCTCTTCTGGCCATCAGCTCGGATCCGCTGGTCACCCCCGATGAGCATGTGCACCGAGTGACGCTCGATGACCTCGGTGCGGTGTTTCCCGCCAGTGTGGACATGTTCACCAAAGAGGTCGGATTCTCACCCATCGAGGACGGCACCGCCGGGTACCTGGCGAGGGTGCGCGGGATCATCCGCGGCAAGAACTGCTATGCCCGGATCTCCTCCATCCTGCCCCAAGGCGGTGCGGTGCCGCGGTGGCCGGCCGAAGAGCAGGACGAACAGGTGCTGTTCAAGGCCGATATCGGCATCCGCGCCCGTCGGATCGTCCAGGTCCAAGGCGTATGGGTCCATCCCGCAGTGCGCAATCAGGGTCTCGGAGCAGCGGGCATGGCCGCGGTCGTCCAGCGCACCCGTGACAAGGGCCATTCCACGGTGAGCCTGTATGCCAATGACTACAACGAGACGGCGCTGCGCATGTATGCCCGCGTCGGCTTCGAACAGGTCGGCACATTCGCCACCGTCATGTACTGAGCTCCCGGCGGATCAGTCGCGGCGGTTGCGCGACTGGGGTTTGGCCATATCGCCGAGGAACTTCTCCATCTCCCGGCGGTCCTTCTTCGTCGGACGCCCCAGCCCTTTGTCGCGCCGGGGCACGAATCCGCGCAGTGCGGGATCAGGTGGGGGAGTGAGGTCCTCGTAGCACTGGACGGCGATGGAGGCCTGCATCCTCGTGGGGATGAAACCGGTGATCTTCCAGATGAACTCGGACCCGGCCTTGCGCACGCGGACCTCCTGGCCGATGCTCACCTTCTGCGCGGCCTTGACGCGCTGACCGTCGACCTGCACATGCCCGCCGCGGCAGGCCTGAGTGGCGAGGTTGCGAGTCTTGAACATCCGCGTCGTCCACAGCCACACGTCGACGCGCATGTGCTTTCCGGCATCGCGGTTGATCTCGGTCATCAGCGATGACCATCCGCGAAATTCGTGCCGGACGAGTGCGTGCCGGCATCGGCACCATCGGGGTCCGGTATCCGGGAGTCGGCGCGCAGCGCCAGTGCCGAGCGCCGGGTGAACGTCTGCGCGGGACGGCCTCGCCCCTGGCTGACGGCCTCCCCGGTGGGGTCGAGCAGCGGCAGCATGGTGCGGCGGAACGTATCGGCCTGCAGGCTCTCCCCGGCGATGATCTCGTGGAGTTCGCGCAGCTGCCGCAGCGAGAACTCCTTCTCCAACAGCCCGAAGGGATCCGGAGTGCGTTCGTGGAACGACCGCAGTCGGTGCACGGCCACGCGCACGATCTCCTGATGTTCGGCGCTGAGCTCGCCGACGTCGTGGACGGGCACGAGCTTCCGCCGGTGGACGGGGGAGTCCGGGTGATCGGAATCCGATTCGGCAGGATCGGAGTCGGCCGCCTCGGGGAGGACCGCCTCGGTGGGGGACGACTCCGTCTCCTGTGACGGAGCATCGGGCACGGCCGCCTCGGTGGGATCGACCTCCTCGGCGAGTCCGACATCGGCTGCGGAGAGCACATCGAGATGGGCCACGGAGATCACCCAGCCGCGATCATCGCGGTCGGGTTGGTCGAACACGTGCAGCTGAACGGGGGCGCGGTCGACCAACCGAGCTTTTTCGCGCAGACAGCGGGCGACCGCCTCGGCGAGGCGTTCCTGCGGACGCAGGATCGACCCGGGCAGCTGCCACACCCCATCTCCGGGATGGGTCATGAGAACATGCAGGCCACGGCCGGGCACGGGGCAGAGGACCGCGGTATCGACCGCGACCGAGGGCCGCGGGAACTGCGTGAGTTGGCTGGGATCAGGCATGCTCTTCGTATCGTTCGGACTCGTCATTTCAGCGGGGACCGGGCGGGGACCGGACGGCCCCGACCGATGCCGGGCTTCGGTGCTGCAGCCACCAGTCTAATTCTCTTCCCGCAGGTGACGAATCCGCGCCCGCTCCGATTCCCTCCGGCTCGCCCGCGTGCGATAGTGTTCGATCTGAGTCTTGACAAGTTGAGGAGATTTACCCATGGCCCTGCGCATGTCGTCCCTGTTCGTGCGAACCCAGAAGGAAGACCCGGTCGGCGCCGAGGTGGCCAGCCACAAACTGCTCCACCGTGCCGGATACATCCGCAGGTCAGCACCGGGAATCTACACGTGGCTGCCGCTGGGACTGGCCGTGCTCGGCAAGATCGAAGCCATCGTGCGCGAAGAGATGGCGCTCGCCGGCTCTCAGGAGGTCCACTTCCCGGGCCTGCTGCCCGCCGACCCGTACAAGAAGTCCGGCCGTTGGGAGGCCTTCGGGCCCGATCTCTTCCATCTCAAGGACCGCCGCGAGAACGACTACATCCTCGCTCCCACCCATGAGGAGGTCTTCACCCTTCTGGTCAAGGACCTCTACTCCTCGTACAAAGACCTGCCGCTGTCGATCTACCAGATCCAGACCAAATACCGCGACGAGGCTCGCCCTCGGGCCGGACTCCTGCGCGGACGCGAGTTCATCATGAAGGACGCTTACTCCTTCGACATCGACGATGCCGGACTCGACGCCTCCTACGAGGCCATGCGCGTGGCCTACCTGCGTGCCTTCGCTCGCCTCGGGCTGCCGTGCCTGCCGGTCAAGGCGACCCCGGGTGCCATGGGCGGCTCCGGGACAGAGGAGTTCATCTACCCTTCCGAGGTCGGGGAGGACACGTTCGTGAGGTCGCCCGGCGGATATGCCGCGAACGTCGAGGCCGTGACCTCGATCGTGCCCGAGGCGATTCCCTACTCGCAGTCGCCTGCCGCGCATGTCGAGGACACCCCGGACACTCCGACCATCGAGACCCTCGTGGCAGCCGCGAACGCCTCGCATCCGCGCGACGACCGCGAGTGGACGGCCGCGGACACGCTGAAGAACGTCGTCTGCGCCGTCACCCACCCCGACGGCACCCGCGAGATCATCGTCATCGGCCTGCCCGGCGACCGCGAAGTCGATCTCGACCGGGCCGCCGGCACCGGAATGCTCGGCGACGGTGAGGTCGACCTCGAAGCCGCGACGGCTGAGGATCTCGCCGCCCATCCGGAGCTCGTCAAGGGTTACATCGGACCCGGCAACTCCCTCGACGCGCCGGTTCTCGGCCTCGAATCGCCCTCGAAGATCCGCTACCTCCTCGATCCTCGCGTCGTCGACGGCACCCGCTGGATCACTGGAGCCAATGAGCCCGGACGCCACGTCTTCGACCTCGTCGCCGGACGCGACTTCACCGCCGACGGAACCATCGAAGCCGCCCAGGTCGTCCTCGGCGATCCGGCACCGGACGGCTCCGGTCCGCTGGAGCTGGCCCGCGGTGTCGAGATCGGTCAGATCTTCAAGCTCGGCCGCAAGTACGCCGAGTCCCTCGACCTCAAGGTCCTCGACCAGAACGGCAAGGCGACGACCGTGACCATGGGCTCCTACGGCCTCGGCGTCACCCGCGTCATGGCCTGCATCGCCGAGGAATACCATTCCGAGGACGGACTCCTGTGGCCCCAGCACCTGGCCCCGGCCGATGTGCACATCATCGTCGCCGGCAAGGGCGAGGAGATCGCTCAAGCCGCAGAGAAGATGACGACCGCACTCGAGGCCGAAGGCGTCAGCGTCCTGCTCGATGACCGCAACAAGGTCTCGCCCGGATTCAAGTTCGCCGATGCCGAGCTCATCGGAATTCCCACCGTCATCGTCGTCGGCCGCGGTCTGGCCGACGGCGTCGTCGAGGTCCGCGACCGGTTGGCCGGGGGGAAGTCCGACCAGCCCGTCGCCGAGGTGGTCCCTGCCACTGTGGCACGTGTGCGTGAGGCGTATGCGAAGGCAGCAGCCGCAGCCGACGCGGCGATCAGCGCCGACCAGAACGCCTGAGCCGCCTCGGTGTTCGAAGCCCTCGCCGGAGGCATCGATGTCACCTGGACGATGGTCCTGTGGCTGCTCGCCGCGGGAGTCCTGGCCGGGTGGATCGATGCCGTCGTCGGCGGGGGCGGACTGATCCAGCTGCCCGCGCTGCTGCTCGTGCCGGGGATGAGCCCCGTCCAAGCGGTCGCGACGAACAAGGTCGGGTCGATTGCGGGCACGACCGCCTCGGCGGTCACCTATCTGCGCAAGATCACCCCGGACCGGTCGGCGACGATCCCGGCCGCGGCCTCGGCGTTCTTGGGTGCCGTGCTCGGGGCGAAGCTCGCGACCTTGGTGCCCAGCGACGCGTTCACCCCGATCATTCTGCTCGCGCTCATCGGGGTCGGGATCTTCACCGTGCTCAATCCGAGCCTCGGCGCCGATGCCACGCTGCGGTTCGGGGAAACCTCTAAACGTCACCACGCGCTGTCATGGCTGATCGGGCTCGTCATCGGCATCTATGACGGAGTGCTCGGGCCGGGGACGGGATCGTTCCTCGTCATCGCCTTCGTCTCGATCATCGGATTCTCGTTCCTGCACGCCTCGGCCACGGCGAAGGTGATCAACTGGGCGACGAACTTCGGAGCGCTCGTCTACTTCATCCCCGACGGTCAGGTCGTCTGGCTGCTGGGTGTGATCATGGCCGTCGGCAATGTCACCGGCGGGATCTTCGGTGCCCGCACCGCGCTGGCGAAGGGCTCGGGGTTCGTCCGCGTCGTCTTCGTCATCGTCGTCTCCGCGCTGATCCTCAAACTCGGCTTCGACTTCATCTCCACCCTCATCCACTAATTGCTACCTGACGGCGGCCCAGCAACCTCGCGCGAGGTAGCTGGGCCGCCGTCAGGTAGCAATAGGGGTCAGCCGATGGGTTTGAGGGCGTGGGCGTTGACTCCGGCGACATCGGCGCCGGATAGCGCGCGGGCCACCCACAGGGAACGGGCGGCATCGGCCAGGCTCGAATTCGACCCGCCGGAGGCCGCGCGCAGATACCAGAACATATTCGTGATCTCCCTGGCCACGGTCGCCCCCATCCCGTACTGCGGATCGACCCCGGCGCACAGGGCCAAGTCCGTTGCGAAGCCGCGCAGCCACGCCGCCTGCGCCTGCGGATGATCCGAGGGGATCTCGGCCAGGCGGTTCCACAGCACCGGAGCCAAGGTGTACGCCGTCGGACCGGCCAAGGGCTGCGGGTCGATGGCCTTCCACGTCGAAATGCCCGTCGGATCGGGATTGCCGGCAAGGATGTTGTAGTAGTGCAGATCGGCATGGATGAGCCAGTTCTCATCCGACGAGGCCAGAGTCTGCATCCAGTTGCGGGCGAACGACAGCAGCAGGGAATCGTGCGGACCCGCCTCCGACCACCCGGTCAGCAGCGCGGCATCGGCATCGAACGAGTTCAGCCACCCGGCCACGACATCCTGGACCCGCAGGAACTCCGAGGTCGCCGGAATCTCCAAGGACCGCTGCAGAGCACCCCATACCGGTGGCACATCGGCCAGAGGCAGCACCGACAGATTGTCCTTCGTGCGCAGCCGCTCCTGCAGAGTGACCCGGAAGCTGCGATCATCCCTGATGACCCGCACCGCCCCGTGTCCGTTCCACATCTTCAGCGCCCGCAGCACCTGCGCATGCGCGGCCGTGTGCGCCGAGGTGGGAGCGGCGAACCGCAGCACCCCCTGATAGTTCTCCTGAGTGAGCACCGGAATCACCAAGGACTCGCACCCCGCCCACGGCGCTCCCGGCACATCGTCGAAGCGCAGCTTCCACCGGTCGAGGAGCTCATTGGCCATATAGTCGAGTGCGGCAACCCACGAATCGGTGCGATATTCGCCGATGATCTCGCGCGTCGCGCGGTAGAGGACCGGTGGGACCTTCACTCCTGCACCTCCGCCTGCCCGGGTTCGTCATAGGTGAAACGCAGCGGCTGCGGATCGGCGAAGGCCATCCGCAACCGGGCCGATTCCCAGAGCCTGAGAATCGCCGAGGCGTCCGCCTCCAACCAGGGCAGAAGCGCGGAGGCGATGCCGTCTTCCAACGACAGCGCCAGCTCCTTCGCGGAGTCCGCATCCGTCGGTGAGGGATCGAGCTTCCACGCCGAGGCGGCCGGATCGGCTGCATCCTCACCGAGGCGTTCGAGCATCTCCCCGGACAGGGCACCCAAGGAGTCGAGCCTGGCCAGCGCCGCTTTGCGTTCGCGTGACTTCGAATCGAAGTTCACGGCCAGCCGTTCATAGCCGTAGGCGGCTGCCCGCGACTGATTGAGGATCGCGTTGAACATCTCCGCCTGCCCCTTCGGCACCTGGCTTCCTGAGTCGTTCGTCTTGGCATCGGCGTCGGCTCCGCCGGTGGCATTGGGTGACGCCGTCGCATCATCGCCGCCGTCCCTGCTCTGGTCGAGTTCCTCACGGCCGGCGCGGATGAGTTCGTCGGCGGTGGTGATGATCTCCGGCTTCTTCATCCCGGCGACCAGGGCAAGGCCTGTGGCCACATCGGCCAGGACGGGAATGAGATCCGAACCCAAGGACGCTGAGGCCTCGAAGACGGCGCGGGAAGCCACCTCGGCGGCCTGGACGAAGGTGCGGTCCTTCTCGGTCGGAGGCGCCTCGGTGGCGAATTCGGTCGGCGGATTCCATTCGGGACCGATCGCCGCAACGAAGTCGGCAAGGTTCTCACCAGCAGATTCGGGATCCCCTGCGCCGGGAGAAGCGGAGTCGAAGATACGGGCCAGACGATTGCGCAGCTGCTGAGTCGCATCAAGAGTGGGGATCTCGGGATCCTGATCAAGTCGCAGGCCGCAGGCGGTGAGCAGGCCCAGACTCAACCCGCCGACGCCGGCAGTCAGCAGGCCGCGGCGACTGACGGGAAAACGCATACGGCAATCCTATCGGATGCCCCGCCACCGCCGAGGGATACCCACCAACGCCTCGGGGCACCCGCCATCGCCGAGGGACCTCCGGCCGTCGCCGATGGACCTTCGACCGTCCCCTGCCCGTCGCCCGCCCGACCGCAGAATGAGACGCGCACCGGGCAGAACCGCGCCGAAGGCTTAACCTCGACGGCGGCTGTCGCTTAGGGTGGGTGAGAACACGGCGGTCGCACACGTGCACGGTGCGCCGGCCCTCTCGCCCCGCCTCGGCGAAGGGGACGCACAAGGATATGGAGGAGAAATGGACGAAGACGTCGAGCGGATCAAGGGCCTGCTCGCCCCGCCCCTGCAGGATGCGGGATTCCACCTCGAGACCGTCAAAGCGGTGGCGGCCGGTCCGCGGCGCACGCTCACCGTCGTCGTCGACCTCGACGAATCGAGCACCGATCCGATGTCGATGGAGAAGATCGCCGAATCGACGAAGATCGTCGGCGACGCCCTCGACGAGGTCGAGATCTTCCGGGACAAGCCCTACCAGCTCGAGGTCACGAGCCCCGGTGCCACCCGGAAGCTCGAGACCCCACGCCACTTCCGGCGTGTCATCGGCCGTCGGCTGGAGATCACGACGAAGAAGGACACCTTCAAGCTCGACCTCGCCGAGGTGGGGGAGAGTTCGATCACGGGCACGGACCCCCAGCGCAAGGAGTCGAAGACGGTCGACCTCGGCGAGATCCGCAAGGCCCAGGTGGAATTGAAGTTCCGCTGAGGCGAACCTCACGTACCTCCGGCGGTGCGGCGGCCCCTTCGCAGACAGAGTGCGGGCGCAGACTGGGATAGACTGTTGCGCCTGCATAAGTGAACACAGACAATTCAATGCTCGGTTGAGCGAGAGAGGACTTAGACATGGACATCGACCTCAATGTTCTGCGCGTCATCGAACGAGAGCGTGAGATTCCGCTGGAAACCCTCATCGAACTCATCGAACAGGCGCTCTTCCTCGCCTACCAGAAGACCGAAGGGGCCTGGCCCGACGCCCGTGCCGAACTCGACAAGTCCACCGGCGAGGTGCGCATCCTCGCCGTTGAATTCGACAACGACGACAATCCGATCGGCGAGTTCGACGACACTCCCACCGGCTTCGGCCGCATCGCCGCCCAGACCGCTAGGCAGGTCATCCACCAGCGGTTGCGTGATGTCGAGGACGAGACGCTCCTCGGCACATTCAAGGGCCGTGAGGGCGAGATCGTCTCGGGCATCATCCAGCAGGGCCGCGACCCGCAGATGGTGCAGGTCGACATCGGAGACGTCGAAGCCGTGCTGCCTCCGCACGAACAGGTCCCCGGCGAAACCTACGCCCACGGCACCCGCCTGCGCGTCTACATCGCTGACGTGCACAAGGGCACGAAGGGCACCTCGGTCACCGTCTCCCGTACCCACCCGAACCTCGTGCGTCGACTCTTCGCCCATGAGGCTCCGGAGATCGCCGACGGCACCGTCGAGATCGTGTCCCTGGCCCGCGAAGCCGGCCACCGCACGAAGCTCGCCGTGCGCGCCACGAAGCCGGGAGTCAACGCGAAGGGATCGTGCATCGGCGAACTCGGCTCCCGTGTGCGCGCGGTGATGAACGAACTCGGACAGGAGAAGATCGACATCGTCGACTACTCCGACGACCCGGCGAAATTCATCGCCCACGCCCTGTCCCCGGCCAAGGCCAAAAGCGTCGAGATCCTCGACGCCGCCGCTCAGGAATCCCGCGCAGTAGTCCCCAACGACCAGCTGTCCCTGGCCATCGGCAAGGAAGGGCAGAACGCCCGCCTGGCAGCCAAGCTCACCGGCTGGAAGATCGACATCGTCGCGGGCAAATAGCCTCGTGCAGTGATTCGCACCACTGGCCCCCTTGGCGCGAGCGGGGGTGCCGGTGCTGTAGAATCATTCATTGTGAATGTTGGTGATGGACCCGTAAGGACGTGCATCGCCTGTAGGCAGAAGGCCGGTCGGGACGAGCTGACACGCTTCGTGTTCCGCCCCGATCAGCACCCCGCCGTCGTCCGCGATGTGTCAGCGACACTGCCGGGACGTGGTGCGTGGGTGCATCCTGATGCGAAGTGCCTGGACAAGGCCCTGACCACTGCCGCCTTCGCTCGATCCTTTCGAACGAAGATCACCGCCTCGGACCTCCCGAGGCCGGACACCGAACCCAAAGAGATCGGGTAGCCGAATGGATGACAAGTTGTGAGTGTCGCACGATGACACCCAAACGGAATTCGAGAGAGCAGTGAAATGAGTACTGCTCTTCATTGATGAGGTTCTTTCCTGACCGGGAAAGAACCCGGACAGGAGAACTGTGGCAAAGCCCCGTGTCCATGAGCTCGCGAAAGAGCTCGGCACAACAAGTAAGAACGTCCTCGAAAAGCTCCAGGACATGGGCGAATTCGTTCGCTCCGCCTCTTCGACGCTCGAAGCGCCCGTCGTGCGCCGCGTGAAGGAGGCATTCGCCGATTCCTCTTCCGCTGATGGTGAGAAGTCCACCGGCGCGAAGAAATCCGCCAAGCCGGCCGCGAAGCCCGGAGCCCCGAAACCCGGTGCGAAGCCCGCACCCAAGCCCGCCGCGAAGTCGGCTGCCAAGCCGGGTGCTGCGAAGTCCGCCGGTGCGGAGAAATCGGCCCCCACCGAGGATGCCGCCCCCGCTGCGAAGTCCGCACCGAAGCCTGCCGCCAAGCCGGCGACCCCGGCTGCCCCGAAGGCAGCCGAACCGACCGAGGCGCCCGCAGCCAAGCCGGCTGCCTCCTCGGCGCCGAAGCCCGGTGCTCCGAAGCCGGCTGCCGCGCCCAAGCCCGGAGCGCCGAAACCCGGAGCACCCAAGCCGGGTGCTGCTAAGCCCGGCGGTCGCGGTGCCGCGCGTCCCGGTAACAACCCCTTCGCGTCCTCGCAGGGAATGCCGAAGCCCGGTCGCGGATCCAAGCCCGGCGGACGTTCCGGCGGCCAGGGTGGCCAAGGCGGTCAGGGTGGCCAGGGCGGACGCCCCGGCAACAACCCGTTCGCGCCTTCGCAGGGAATGCCGAAGCCCGGCCAGAAGCAGCGCGGATCCGGTGAGGAATCCTCGGGCGGTCCCCGTCCGGCACCTCGCCCGGGCGCACCACGCCCGAACCCGTCGATGCTGAAGAACTCGGCACTGAACAAACCCGCTCCCGGCCGCGGTCGCGGCGGCGGCGGACGCGGAAACGCCCCAGGCGGCGGCGCACCCGGTGCCCCGGGCGCGCCCCCGGCGGTCCTCGTCGTGGACCCGGCGGCGGTCCCGGTGGTCGCGGTTCAGGTCGCGGGCGCGGAAGCACGCAGGGTGCATTCGGCCGCGGCGGCGGTCCCCGTCAGAAGGGACGCAAGTCGAAGCGGGCGAAGCGCGCAGAGCTCGAGCAGATGCAGGCTCCCTCGGTCGGTGGCGTCACCGTTCCGCGCGGAGACGGCAACACGCCGCTGCGTCTGCGTCGCGGCTCCTCGCTGGCCGACTTCGCCGAGAAGATCAATACCGATCCGACGAACCTCGTGACCGTGCTCTTCCACCTCGGTGAGATGGCCACGATCACCCAGTCCCTCGACGAGGCGACCTTCGAGGTCCTCGGCGAAGAGCTCGGCTACAAGATCGAGATCGTCTCTCCCGAAGACGAAGACCGTGAGCTGCTGGAGACCTTCGATATCGACCTCGATGCCGAAGCCGCAGAAGAGGACGACGAGGACCTGCAGGCACGTCCGCCGGTCGTCACCGTCATGGGTCACGTCGACCACGGTAAGACCAAGCTGCTCGACGCGATCCGCTCGGCCAATGTCGCTTCCCGCGAGGCCGGCGGAATCACCCAGCACATCGGTGCCTACCAGGCCGAGGTCGAGCACGAGGGAGAAGATCGCAAGATCACCTTCCTCGATACCCCTGGTCACGAGGCGTTCACCGCCATGCGTGCCCGTGGTGCGAAGTCGACGGACCTCGCGATCCTCGTGGTCGCCGCCGACGACGGCGTCATGCCGCAGACGATCGAAGCTCTCAACCACGCTCAGGCGGCCGATGTGCCGATCGTCGTGGCCGTGAACAAGATCGACAAGGAAGGCGCCAACCCCGCCAAGGTCATGCAGCAGCTGACCGAATACAACCTCGTGGCCGAAGAATACGGCGGCGAGACCATGTTCGTGCCGATCTCCGCGCTCAAGCGCGAGGGCATCGACCAGCTGCTCGAATCCGTTCTGCTGACCACCGATGCGGCCCTGGACCTGCGGGCGAACCCCGACAAGTCCGCTCGCGGCATCGCGATCGAAGCCAAGCTCGACAAGGGCCGCGGTGCGGTCGCCACCGTGCTCGTCGAGTCCGGCACCCTTCGCCAGGGCGACGCCATCGTCTGCGGCACCGCCTACGGACGTGTGCGTGCGATGTTCGACGAGAACGGAAACGTCGTCGAGGAGGCCGGACCCTCCCGCCCCGTGCAGGTGCTCGGTCTGTCGTCCGTCCCGCGTGCCGGTGACTCGTTCATCTCCACCGATGACGATCGCACGGCCCGCCAAATCGCTGAGAAGCGTGATGCCATCGAGCGCAACGCCGCTCAGGCCCGCGGTCGCAAGCGCATCAGCCTCGAGGACTTCACGAAGGCTCTGGCTGAGGGCAAGGTCGACATGCTCAACCTCATCCTCAAGGGTGACGTCTCCGGTGCAGTCGAAGCGCTCGAGGATTCGCTGCTCAAGATCGATGTGGGCGACGACGTCGACCTGCGGATCATCCACCGCGGCGTCGGTGCGATCACGGAGAACGACATCAACCTGGCCACGGTCGACAACGCGATCGTCCTCGGCTTCAACGTCCGTCCGGAAGCGAAGGCTCGCGACCTGGCAGACCGCGAAGGCGTCGACGTCCGCTACTACTCGGTCATCTACCAGGCGATCGACGACATCGAGTCCTCGCTCAAGGGCATGCTCAAGCCCGAGTACGAAGAGGTCCAGACCGGTACCGCGGAGATCCGCGAGGTTTTCCGCTCCTCGAAGTTCGGCAACATCGCCGGTTCGATCGTCCGCGACGGCCTCATCAAGCGGAACTCGACCGCTCGGGTCACCCGCGACGGAATCGTCATCGGCGACAACGTCCACATCGAATCGCTGCGCCGGTTCAAGGACGATGCGACCGAGGTCCGCGAGGGCTACGAGTGCGGTATCGGACTCGGCAAGTTCAACGACCTGCGCGTCGGCGACATCATCGAGACCTTCGAGATGCAGGAGAAGCCGCGCGACTGATCGGTCGCACAGCGAGTCGCACCCGCTGATCCGACAGCGCAGCAGCGCAGCCGAGGAGGATGGGACTCACATCGTGAGTCGACGGCTCCGGTCGGCCCCCTGAATGGGGGACCGGCCGGAGCCGGTTCGATTGCACAGCTATCATAGGGCCGGAAGAGTTGTTCCGGCCCCGAACAGAAGGACACACACCATGGCAGACTCGACACGGGCCCGCAAGATCGCCGACCAGATCAAGGTCATCGTCGCCAGCACCATCGAGCGCAAGCTCAAGGATCCCCGCCTCGGCTTCGTCACCGTCACCGATGTGCGTGTGACCGGCGATCTGCAGCACGCCACCATCTTCTACACCGTCTACGGCGACGACCAGGATCTCGTCGGCACCGGCCATGCTCTCGAATCGGCCAAGGGCTTCATCCGGTCCGAGGTCGGCAAGGGGCTGACGATCCGTCTGACACCGAGTCTCGAATTCATCGCCGATGCCGTCCCCGAGGCGGCCGCCCGTCTCGACGGACTGCTCGCTCAGGCTGCCGCCGACGATGCTCGAGTGGCCGGGTTGGCCAAGAACGCGCAGCATGCAGGTGAATCCGACCCGTACAAGAAGGCCGACGACGCCGACGAAGAGTGATCGTCGCATCCCACCGAACAGAGTGCATCGCGCCTGGTCATCGGGGGAGAGCGGCAGAATGACGGCTATCTGCCCGATTTGAGCTTCGTCACGTCGCGAAAAAAAGTTCTCGTAACAGTTTTGTTATCTTTCCGAGATGTCGTAGACTTTTTGCGGTAACGAAATGATTACGACTCTGTTAAGGGAATTCTGCATTGGGTAAGCACTCCTCACCGAAGCCGTCGTTCGCGAAGCAGCTGATCCGGGACCTGGCTCCCGGCAGGCGCTCCGCCGGCCGACGCGCAGCGAATGCGCCGTCCTCGGCGACTTCCGTGCTGGCGACCGTCAAGCAGCGTCCCGTCGTCGCCGCGATCGCCGTTCCAGCAGCCGCGACCGCCGCCGTCGTCGGTTCGACCGTCGTCATGGGGCCACCCGAATCCGGCAACGTCACCACCGAGGCTGCATCGACGACCCCCGAGGAGTCGACCGCTGCCTCGACCCCGAGCCAGAAAGAGCTCGACGCCGAACGCAAGAAGGCCGGCGAAGAGTACCTGGAGAAGGTCAAGGACGACCCGAAGTACAAGAACAAGACCTCGAAGACCGATCTCGAGGTCAA
The DNA here is from genome assembly GCF_026013965.1 of Brevibacterium sp. JSBI002. Lineage (NCBI taxonomy): Bacteria > Bacillati > Actinomycetota > Actinomycetes > Micrococcales > Brevibacteriaceae > Brevibacterium > Brevibacterium sp. JSBI002. The sequence continues at coordinate 2,428,125 of NZ_CP110341.1, read as the reverse complement.
GGCTCCGCCGAAGCCCAAGCCGACCGCCGAATCCTCGGCCTCCTCGGAGAAGAGCGACGATTCGTCCTCCGATGAGAAGTCTTCGGACGAGAAGTCGTCCGGTGAGGGCGAAGGCACCTCCTCGGACACCTCGGCTCCGCCGTGCAGCGTGTCCTCCTCGATCGAGTCCGGCCTGCTGCCGAATGCCGTCAACGGCTACCGTGCAGTCTGCGCGAAGTTCCCCGAGGTCAAGACCTTCGGCGGACGTCGCCCCGGCACCGGTTCGGACCACAACACCGGTGAAGCAGTCGATATCATGATCACCGGATCCACCGGTGACCGCATCGCCGAGTACCTCATCCAGAACCAGAGCGCCCTCAACGTCAAGTACGTCATCTGGAAGCAGCGCATCTGGATGCCCGGACAGGGCTGGAAGGGCATGGAGGACCGCGGAGACGCGACCGCCAATCACTTCGACCACGTGCACGCGTCCTTCAACTGATCGCACACCCAGTGAGCGATACTTCCCCACAGGGCGTCCTCGTCTGTGACAAACCGCAGGGACTGAGTTCCCATGGCGTGGTCTCCCGCATCCGCCGCTGGTTCGGGACGAAGAAGGTCGGCCACGCCGGCACTCTCGACCCGATGGCCACGGGCGTCCTCGTGCTCGGCCTCGGCCGCGGCACCAAGCTGCTCACCTACATCACCGGGGTATCGAAGACCTACTTCGCCACCATCCGCCTGGGGTCGTCGACCCCGACCGATGACGCCGATTCCGAGCCCGATCGCTTTGCTGACCCGTCCGATCTCGCTCGTGTCGACGCTGCGGTTATCGAAGCCGCCGTGGCCAAGCTGCGCGGCCCCATCGACCAGGTGCCCAGTGCCGTCTCGGCTATCAAGGTCGACGGCAAGCGTTCTTACGCCCGGGTCCGTGCCGGTGAGAACGTAGAACTCAAGTCCCGCCGCGTCGAAGTCTCGGAGTTCCAGATCATCGACATCCGCTTCGCCGCCGAGGACGGGCATATCGACGTCGATGTCGAAGTCGACTGCTCGTCGGGCACCTATGTGCGCGCCCTGGCCCGCGATATCGGCACCGATCTCGGCGTTTTCGGGCACCTCACCGCGCTCCGGAGGACGCGTGTCGGCGATTTCCACATCGACCAGGCCGTGACCCTGCCCGAGGACCTCGACGTTCCCGCGCCCACCCTCATCTCCCTCGCCGAGACGGCCCGCACTCTCCTGCCCGTCGTCACCGTCGATGCCGATCGGGCCCGCGCCCTCATGCAGGGCAAGACCGTTGCTGCTGGTGACTGGCATACCGACCCCGGTGCCGACGACACAGGGAACCGAGAGGTCGCCGTCATCTGCGACGATGCCCTCGTCTCCGTGGCCGAAGTGCGTCGGAACGGCGGTCTGAAGTCTCTGACCGCCTTTGCCATCGACCTCGCCTGAAGGGGCCAGCTTCCACGCTCGAATCAATGAAATAAGTTGTATCTGTCAAATACAACCGAAACTCTTGTATCCGATGCGATCATCTGGTCTACTTGTCCTATGTTCGTCTTGACCATCGACCAGCAGGATTCGCGGTCGAACGCCGACGCGGTGCCCCGGATCCTCGATGCTCTCTCTCCGATCGACACGGTCGTTCCCTTCGCCCGCACCATCGGTGACGAGGTCCAAGGGGTCCTCGACGATCCCGACGCCGTCGCCGAGGCGGTACGCCGTATCGGCATCGACTCCGGTTGGCATATCGGCCTCGGAATCGGCGAGGTCGAACGGCCGCTGCCCGAGACGACCACCGAGGGCAGGGGAGAGGCCTTCTACTCCGCCCGCCAGGCGGTCGAAGCGGCCAAATCCGCACCCGCCCACCTCGTCGTCAGCGCCGATGCGGACAGTGAGCATCGTGGGCTCGCGGAGGCGGCTCTGCGGCTCCTCATCAGCACGCTGACAGAGCTGCGCGGTAACTCCCGCGGCTACGTCGGGTATCGACTCGACCATCCGGACGCCACACAAGCCGAGATCGCCGCGGAATTCGACGTCTCCCAGCAAGCGGTCTCCCGGGTGCTGGCGGCCGGTCCCGCCGAGATCATCGCCGGAGCCGAGCATCTGGCCCGACATCACCTCGACCGGCTCCAACGAGCCCTGTCGGAAGGAGACGCACATGTGGACTGACCTGCTCGTCGCCATCGCCGCCGCCATCATCGCGGCCCTCATCGGCTGGCCGCTCGTCCCATTGCTCCTCCGCCTGACCCATGCCGGCCCGGGGTCCAAACCAGAACGCACAGGAGCCGAGGACGTCGAAGTCCTGCGCGGCGGACTGTGGATCGGCATCGTCGAACGCGCACTCATCGCCGGAGCGATCGTGCTCGGCCGCCCAGAACTCATGGCCGTGGTCATCGCGGTCAAAGGACTCGGACGCTTCGCAGAGATCAAATCCTCGGCGGTCGCGGGGGAGCGGTTCATCATCGGCACCTTCGTCTCCATCGCCCTGGCCTCCCTCCTCGGCGTCATCGGGTGGGCGATCATCGCCTGAACCGTCCTCCCGCCTCGGCGAGGTCCGGGTTAGGAGGCGGAAGATCTCTGCGATAATCTGAATCGGTGCGCGGAAGGAGCGAATGTCTGGTGGAGCTGTATCACGGACTCGGTGAAGTCGAGGTCGACGCTGTCGGCACCGTCGTCACCCTCGGCAACTTCGACGGCGTGCACCGCGGACACGAAACGGTCCTGACCACCGTGGCCGCCCTGGCCAGGCAAGAGGGCCTGCGCTCGATCGCAATGACCTTCGATCCCCACCCGCGCACGGTCCACCGCCCCGAAGAGCCGACCGTGATGATCAACTCGACCCGGCAGCGCGCCGACCTCATTGCCGCCACCGGAATCGACGGCCTCCTCATCCAGCCCTACGACCTCGACTTCGCCGCCCAGTCGGCCGAGGAATTCGTGCGCCGGTACTTCGTCGAAGCCCTGCGAGCGAAGATCGTCGTCGTCGGCGACGACGTCCGGTTCGGCAGGGACAACGAGGGTACGATCGAGACTCTGCGCCGCCTCGGCGAGAGATTCGGGTTCCGTGTCGAAACGATCGACGAAGTCGGGCGCGGGGGCCGGTATTCGTCCTCCCGGATCCGGGAGCAGCTTACTGCTGGTGATGTCGCCGAGGCGGCCGACCAGCTCGGGCGCTACCACGCACTCCACGGCACCGTCGTCCACGGCGATGCCCGCGGACGCGACCTGGGATTCCCGACGGCGAACCTCTCGGACAATCCCGACGGGCTCGTCCCCGCCGACGGCGTCTACGCCGGCTGGGCGACGTTCTCGGGTGAGGATCAGGCGTACCCGGCCGCGATCTCCGTGGGCACGAACCCGACCTTCCAGGGGCAGGTCCGACGGGTCGAGGCGTACGTGCTCGACAAGGAATTCGGCGAATTCGACGTCTACGACCGTGAGATGACTCTCGAATTCGTCTCCCGCATCCGCGGGCAGGTCGCGTTCACCGGGATGGACGACCTCATCGTGCAGATGCATGAGGACATCGCCGATGTGCGCGAGGTCCTGCACACCTGATAAGCTGAACTCTGCCGTTTTCACCGGCCGCGGTCCCATAGGGCAGAGACTTCAGGTCCCTGCGCCGCGCAACGACACGAAGGAGAACTCCATGGCTCTCGATACCGCTGTGAAGCAAGAGATCATCAAGGAATATGCAACTCATGAGGGCGACACCGGTTCTCCCGAGGTCCAGGTTGCACTGCTGACCCGCCGGATCATCGACCTGACCGAGCACTTCAAGGATCACAAGCACGACCACCACTCGCGTCGTGGCCTGCTGCTCCTCGTCGGCCAGCGTCGCCGCATGCTCAAGTACCTCGCGAAGGTCGACATCGAGCGTTACCGTTCGCTCATCAAGCGCCTCGGCCTGCGCCGCTGATTCGAGTCTGCTGATCAGCGCCGTCTGATCGGACCGTCTCGAACTGTTCGGAAGCGTCCCACCTCTCGGTGGGGCGCTTTCGTGCTTCTGCGGTAGACTCAAGCGTGGACGCACATGCCATGGACGTTTCGGTCTTCGGTAGTGGCCTCCGGAGGAACGCGCGCTGACACAGGCTTGCAGATGCAAGTGGTTGCCGGCACCGGTTCCGTGGGCCCCGATCGATGACCGGCGTGGATCCATGCATCGTCCACTGCCAATATCCCGCCGGAAGGGCGCGGGGCTTCGCACTGTGCAATGCAGAGCGCTGCCTCTTCGCGCCGAGGGGACTCCCTCGGGCGTTGCAGGTCTTGCGATGACCGCCGCGCACCGGCACAAACTAGGAGACTACGTGGGACTCAACCCTGAATCCGCCGTTGCCCATATCGACAACGGCAGCTTCGGCAAACACACCATTCGCTTCGAAACCGGACGACTTGCCCAGCAGGCCGCCGGGTCCGCCGTCGCCTACCTCGACGACGACACCATGCTGTTCTCGGCCACCTCGGCCGGAAAGAACCCCCGTGAGGGCTTCGACTTCTTCCCGCTGACCGTCGACGTCGAAGAGCGCATGTACGCCGCCGGCCGCATCCCCGGCTCGTTCTTCCGCCGTGAGGGACGCCCCTCGACCGACGCGATCCTGACCTGCCGCCTCATCGACCGTCCGCTGCGCCCGTCGTTCGTCAAGGGCCTGCGCAACGAGGTTCAGGTCGTCGTCACCGTGATGTCGGTCAATCCCGACCACATCTACGACGCTCTGGCCATCAACGCCGCGTCGATGTCGACTCAGCTCTCGGGTCTGCCGTTCTCCGGCCCCATCGGCGGTGTGCGCATCGCGCTCATCGACGGCCAGTGGGTCGCCTTCCCGAACCACTCGCAGCTCGAGGACGCCGTGTTCAACATGGTCGTCGCCGGTCGTGTTGTCGGTGACGACGTCGCCATCATGATGGTCGAAGCCGAAGCCACCGACAACGCCATCGACAAGATCAAGACCGGTGCTGCGGCCCCCACCGAGGAGGTCGTGTCCGAAGGTCTCGAAGCTGCGAAGCCGTTCATCGCCGAGCTCTGCCGCGCGCAGTCCGAGCTCGCCGATCGTGCCGCGAAGCCGACCGTCGAATTCCCCGTCTTCCGCGACTACGAGGACGACGTCTTCGAAGCGGTGAAGGAACTCGCCGAGGCGAAGCAGACCGAGAACTTCAAGATCGCCGACAAGCAGGAGCGCGAAGCCGCCGGCGCCGCCCTCCTCGACGAACTCTTCGAGAAGCTCGGAGAGCGCTTCGAAGGCCGTGAGAAGGAGATCGCGAACGCTCTCAACGCCCTGACCAAGCAGGTCGTGCGCAAGCGCATCCTCACCGAGCAGGTCCGCATCGACGGCCGTGGGCTCAAAGACATCCGTCCGCTCACCGCCGAGACGAACGTCATCCCGCGCGTGCACGGTTCGGCGATCTTCGAACGCGGCGAGACCCAGATCTTGGGTGTCACCACCCTGAATATGCTCAAGCTCGAGCAGACCATCGACTCGCTCTCACCCGAGACGTCGAAGCGCTACATGCACCACTACAACTTCCCGCCCTATTCGGTCGGTGAGACCGGCCGCGTGGGCAGCCCGAAGCGCCGCGAGATCGGCCACGGAGCACTGGCCGAACGCGCCCTCGTGCCTGTTCTGCCCAAGCGTGAGGACTTCCCTTACGCGATCCGTGAGGTCTCCGAGGCCCTCGGTTCGAACGGTTCGACCTCGATGGGCTCGGTCTGCGCCTCGACGCTGGCCATGCTCTCGGCCGGTGTGCCGCTGCAGGCGCCTGTCGCCGGCATCGCCATGGGTCTCGTCTCCGACGTCATCTCCACCGACCAGGGTGAGCAGACCGCCTACGCGGCTCTGACCGACATCCTCGGTGCCGAAGATGCCTTCGGCGATATGGACTTCAAGGTCGCCGGTACGCGTGACTTCATCACCGCGATCCAGCTCGACACCAAGCTCGACGGCCTTCCCGCCTCGGTGCTCGGTGCCGCCCTCAAGCAGGCCCGCGAAGCACGCATGGTCATCCTCGACGTCATCGCTGAGGCCATCGACGCCCCGGCCGAGATGGCTCCGACGGCTCCGCGGATCATCTCCGTGAACATCCCCGTCGACAAGATCGGTGAGGTCATCGGGCCCAAGGGCAAGATGATCAACCAGATCCAGGAGGACACCGGCGCGGACATCAGCATCGAAGACGACGGAACCGTCCTCATCGGTGCCACCGACGGACCGGCCGCCGAGGCCGCCCGCTCGATGATCAACGCGATCGCGAACCCGCAGGTTCCCGAGGTCGGCGAACGCTACCTGGGCACCGTGGTCAAGACGATGAGCTTCGGCGCATTCGTCTCCCTGACCCCGGGCAAGGACGGCCTGCTGCACATCTCCGAGCTGCGCAAGCTCAACGACGGCAAGCGCGTCGAGGACGTCGAAGACGTCGTCGGTGTGGGCCAGAAGGTCCAGGTCGAGATCACGAAGATCGATGACCGCGGCAAGCTCTCGCTGGCTCCGGTCACCGACGAAGACGAGAAATCGGACGAAGAGGGATCAGACAACTGATACTGAGCAGTTCGCACACCGGGGAGGGCAGCCGAATCGATCGGTCTGTCCTCCCCGGTGGTTTGACGCTGACCACCGAACACATGCCGGGTCTGGCCTCGGAGACGATCGGGATCTGGGTTGCAGCCGGGTCCCGTGACGAATCCGCCGAGACCGCCGGCTCGACGCATTTCCTCGAGCACATGCTGTTCAAGGGCACCGGCAGCCGCGATGCGAAGACCATCGCTGCTGCCTTCGATCGCACCGGCGGGGACTCGAATGCGATCACCGCCAAGGAGCTCACCTGCTACTACTCCAGGTGCCTGGTGACGGATCTGCCGAACATCACCGGCCTGCTGGTCGATATGGTCTCGAACTCCCAGCTCGACGTCGAGGAGTTCGAACGCGAGCGCGGTGTCATCATCGAAGAGCTCGCCATGTCCGCCGATGATCCCGGCGACGTCCTCTTCGACGACTTCGATTCCCTGGTCTTCGGTTCGCATTCGCTGGCTCGGCCCGTGGGTGCGACGAAGGATCAGATCCGCGTGCTCGGCCACCACACGGTCATCGACCACTATCAGTCGACGTATATTCCGCCTCGTCTGGTCATCGCTGCCGCAGGCGGTGCGACCCATGAAGAGGTCCTCGCGATGGTTGAGGATGCCCTCGCCGAGGCGGGGCTCGGATCCCGAGCCGACGTCTGGTCGGGCGCGGGGACCGGGGACGCCGCCTCGGTGGCGAAGGGTTCGCACCTCGGTGGGGCCGCACGGGTGCGCCCGGAGTTCCACTCCGGGAAGTCGCACACCGTCAAAGACATCGAACAGCTGGGCATCATGCTCGGCTGCGAGGGCCTGCCCGAAGGCGACGACGACCGGTTCATCTACTCGGTGATGCTGACGATGCTCGGCGGCGGAATGTCGTCGCGGCTGTTCCAGAGCGTGCGCGAGGAGCGCGGACTGGCCTATGCCGTGAACTGCGTGGCCAGTCAGTTCACGGATACCGGCACCTTCGGCATCTATGCTGGATGCACGGCCGAGAACGCTCAGGCCGTCGTCGATCTGGCGGTGAGCGAATGGGATCGGTTGGCACAGGAGACACCGAGCCAGTTCGAACTCGACGAGATCGTGTCCCAGCTGTCGGGGTCGATGGTGCTCGGACTCGAGTCCTCTGCCGCGCGATGAATCGTCTCGCCCGGTCAGAGATCTTCGGGCTGCCGCTCGAATCGCCGATGGACCTCATCGAACGCGTCCGCTCGGTCACGGCCGAGGACGTCAGCGAGATGGCCGGGCGGCTGCTGTCGCGGCCCAAGGCTCTGGCGCTGGTCGGACCGGCCGCCGAGGTCGAACTGCCCTGAGTGCGTCGCCGCGTTCGGGGCTTCGAGCCTCGGGCACGGGATGCCGTCCGGCTGGAACGTGAAAGGAGACAGGCGAGATGGCGAGGAAGAGCGCAGCGGTCCGCCGGGAGGAGATCCTGGCGGCCACGGTCGAGGAGATCGAGGCAACGGGTCTGCGTGCGCTGCGCGTCTCCGACGTCGCCGCGCGTTTGGGTCTGAGCGCCAGTCTCGTCATCTATCACTTCGAAACGAAGGAAGCCCTCGTCGCCGAGGCGTTCGACTTCGCCGGGCGTCAGGACATCGATCGGGCGCGGGAGCTGGCGGCTGGGACCGCATCGGCGGCGACGGAAGAACCACACGACGGCGGTGGAGATGCCACGACAGGAGCCGCCTCGGCGGGGGGGAGTGGATCCGCACTCCAGCGTCTGCGGGACGTCGTCGGCTGGTACCTGCCCAGTGGATCCTCCCGCAGCTGGAAGATCTGGATCGATGGCTGGTCGGCCGGGCTCTTCGATGATGCTCTGCGGTCGACTTTCGCCGCTCTCGACCAGGAATGGAAGTCGATCCTCGTGCGCCTCATGGACGAGGCCATCGCTGCGGGGGAGTCCGCGGCACCTGACGGCGGCACCGAGGCGTGTGCGACGCGGATACTCGCGTTCCTGGACGGCCTAGCGATCCAGCTGATGGTCAACTCTGAGACCGTTGACACTGAGGTGCTGAACACCTGGGTCGACGACTTCCTTACCCGCGAACTTCACTGAGGGCGATTGTTGGGTCGATCCACGGCGGTCTGGACGTCCAGAACACCGTGGATCGACCCAACAATTGCCTCCGAATGCGGCTGAGGCCGACTGCCGTGCGCTTAATTCAGTAGCGAGCGGAGAACCCTCCGTCGGCAGACAGCAGCTGGCCGCTGATCCACCGGCCCTCATCTGAGAGCAGAAAGGCCGTGACTCCGGCGATATCGCGAGGAGTGCCCATGCGGCCGAGCGGCTGATAGGGGACCAGCCCTGTTCTCGTCTCGTGATCCATCCAGCCCGTATCGATCGGCCCAGGATTGACGACGTTCGCCGATATCCCCTTCGGTCCGAGTTCCCGCGCAGCGGAGATGACGATGCGATCGAGCGCGCCTTTCGATGCTCCATAGGGCAGATTGCCCGTGGCGTGATCGCTGGTGAAGGCGACGATCGCGCCTCCCGACTCGCCGATTTGATTCGCGAACGCCGCGATGAGGAGCAACGACGCGCGAGCGTTGACAGCTACGTGGCGGTCGAAGCTGTCGACGGTGGTGTCCAAGATTCCGGACTCTTCGCCGTGAGCGTGGCTGAGCACCAACCCGTCGATCGTGCCGTGATCCCTGCTCACCCGACCGACCAGCTCCTGCGCTTCGTGAGCGGATGACAGGTCGCATGGGTAGTCTCCGCGATCGAGATCGCTCGTGCACACGGTCCAGCCGTCGGACGACAGTCGTGCGGCCACTCCCGCGGCGATGCTGTTCTCTCGTCCGGCTCCGGTGATGAGTGCTGTCGGCATGCTTCGATCCTAGCGGCCTTGACGTGGTGGCCCTTACCCGGACAGACTGGAGGCACATGTCTTACTGAATAGCGGTTCAGTAAGAGTCTTGAGACGCCGATCTTTTGGGAGCCCCATGTTCATGGACATCACTTGGCAGGATCCGGACACCGGTGCACTCGGGTATGTCGTCATCGACACCCTTGTGCGCGGCACCGCTTCGGGCGGTGTGCGCATGCGCAAAGGCTGCACCCTCGAAGAAGTGCGCGGACTCGCCCAGGGGATGACCCGCAAGGAAGCCATCCACCTCCGCGAGGGACGACACTATGTGCCCGTCGGCGGAGCCAAGGGCGGAATCGACTTCGACCCCCGCTCACCCGGAGCCAAGGATGTCCTCGAACGCTTCCTCGTCGACATCAACCCGATCATGCACGCCTACTGGGCCCTCGGCGAAGACCTCGGCGTTCGCCAGGACGACATCGACGAGATCCTCGCCCGCCGCGAACTCGGCTCGGGGCTCTCCGCCGTCAACAAGCTCGTCGACGATCCGGCCGCCGTCGAGGCCCGCACGACTAAGGCCTTCTCCGCCGTGGTCGACGGCGTCGCCCAGGACGAACTCGTCGGCGGCCTCGGTGTGGCCACCTCGGTGATCGCTGCCCTGCACGACTCCGGACGTGACCCCAGCGATTCCACCGCAGTCTTCCAGGGATTCGGTTCAATGGGCGGTGCCACCGCCCGCTATCTCGCCGAGGCAGGACTGCGCATCGTCGGCATCGCCGACGCCGACGGGTTCGTGTCCAACCCTGCCGGGCTCGACGTCGAAGCTCTGCTCGCCACCCGGGACCAGTTCGGCGGAATCGACCGCGAAGCGCTGCGCCCGGAGGACCACGTCGGCGATCGCGACGACTGGCTCGCTGCCGACGCCGACGTCCTCGTTCCCGCAGCCGTGAGCTACTCGATCACGCCGGACAACTGCGACCGCGTCACCGCCTCACTCATCGTCGAGGCCGCGAACATGCCTGTCCTGCCCGCAGCCGAAGAGACGCTGCTGGCTCGCGGAGTCACCGTCGTCCCGGACTTCCTCGCGAACTCGGCGACGAACGCCTGGTGGTGGTGGGTGACCTTCGGCGACGTCGACGGCAGCTGGGACGACAGCCGCGCCATCGTCACCTCGACCCTGCACGATCTCACCATCGAGGTCCTCACCGCCGCCCGTGACCAGGGCATCAGTCCCCGGGCGGCCGCTCAGGCGAAGGTCGATGCGAATCTCGCCGCTTTGGGCGATCGTGCTGCCGCTGCCGTTTCGGTGACGGAAAGCTAGCGATATGGACGCGTTCTTCGATCCCGGCAGCGTCGCCGTCCTTGGAGCATCGAACGATTCCAGCAAATGGGGTTTCTGGCTCGCCGCCGGAGCTCTGCGCGGGGCCGAGCGCCGCCGCGTCTACCTCATCAACGCCAAAGCCGGCTCGATCCAGGGCCAGCCGACGTACGCTCGCCTGAGAGACCTGCCGGAGACGCCCGAGCTGCTCGTCATCTCCGTGCCCGGCCCCACCGTGGCGGGAGTCGTCGCCGAAGCACTCGAGAACGGAGTGCGCGCCTTCCTCATCATCTCCGCCCGCGTCCCCGACGCCGACCAACTGGCTGCCACTATCCGTGAGACCGGCGGCCGCCTCATCGGCCCGAACTCGCTCGGGATCGTCGACTCACACGCCGATCTGCTCCTGGCCTGGGGCAACTTCATACCCGGAAGTCTCGCCGTGGTCACCCAGAGCGGCCAGCTCGGCACGGAGATCGCGACACTCGCGGCCCGCAGCGGACTCGGCGTCTCCCGATTCGCTTCGATCGGCGGACAATCCGACGTCCGCGCCGCCGAGGTGCTCGCCACCCTTGTCGACGACCCCGCCACCGCTCAGGTCGCGCTCTACCTCGAATCCTTCACCGGCGGAACCGCCCTCGTCTCAGCCCTCAAAGCCCTGCGCGCCGCCGGGAAGCCGACGATGATCCTGACTACAGGAGCATCCAGCGCAGGAGCGCGTCTCGCCAGATCCCACACCGGATCGATGACCTCGGCCATGGACACCGTCGATGCCGCCTGCCGGGCCGCCGGCGCCATCCGCCTGGCCACCCCCGGACAACTCGTCGAACTCGCCGGATTCTTCGCCTCCGCCTGGCTGCCGAAAGACCGGAGCATCGGTGTGCTCTCCGACTCGGGTGGACAGGGAGCGATCGCCGCCGACACCGCCGAGAGCTGGGGACTCGACGTGCGCGAACTCAGCGCCGGCGGTGCCGGACGCGTGAGCGAACTGCTGCCCGAGGCCGACCACATCGTTAATCCCATCGACCTCGACGGCGCAGGAGAGAAGAACCTTGATGTCTATGCTGACCTCGCCGAGGTGCTGCTGACCGATACGGACATCGACGCTGTCGTCGTCTCCGGATACTTCGGCTGCTACGGCGAGGACGTCCCCGACCTGCGCGACCGAGAACTGGCTGTCGTCGATCGTCTGGGCGAGCTCGTCGCCGAGGCGAAGAAGCCCGTCATCGTCCACTCGATGAGCGCATCGTCGCCCGTCGTCACCCGCCTCTGGGAGTTCGGCATACCCGCCTACACCTCCATCGAAGCGGCCATGCGCGTGCTCGCCCGCGCCGGCTTCTACGCCGCCCATTCGGGTCGGCTCACCGAATCCCTCGAACTCACCGGCCCCGTCATCCCGTGGGGCACCGGATATGCGGCCGCTCGAGCAATGATCGAGGGCGCGGGGATTCCCGTTCCTGCCGCTGTGACTGTGGGCAGCGTGGGCCCGGGGGAGTCTCGTGCACCCGCCGAGGCGGCCAAGGCGTCCGAACTCAGACCGCCGTTCGCGCTCAAGGCCGGATGGCCTGCCCACAAGACCGAGGTCGGCGGCATCGTCCTGGGACTGAGCGATCTCCCCGCAGTCGAAACGGCATACGCGGACATGGTGGGTCGCCTCGGCGAGGGTGAGTACATCCTCGAGGAGATGGACACACGCGATCACGTCGTCGAGATTCTCGTCGGCGGTCGGCAGGACGAGAACTTCGGGCCGCTCGTCATCGTGGCCGCCGGCGGGACGGAGACCGAACTCTTCGCCGACACGTGGCTCGAACTCGCCCCCGTCACCCACACCGAAGCGCTGGACATGATCTCGCGGCTGAGCTGCTCGCGGCTGCTCACCGGATGGCGGGGCAGACCCGCCGCGGATATCGACGCCCTCGCCGAAATCATCGTCGCGGTATCCAGAATGGTGGCCGGGAACAACGCCATCGCCGAGATCGAGATCAACCCGGTGCGAGTTGCCCCGGACGGCGCCTTGGCCGTCGACGCACTCGTCGTGACGACGGAGAACCCGACCGCAGAGAACGTGCCAGCAGAGAAACCGAACAGCGAGGAATGAGAATGGACCAGACGACCATCACCGGCGGAGCACACCTGGCTCGTGCGCTCCAGGCCGAAGGGATCACCCGCGTCTTCGGAATCCCCGGCACCCACAACCTCGAAATATTCGCGCAGCTGAGCGCCGCAGGCATCGACATCGTCTCACCTCGCCACGAGCAGGGCGCGGGCTACATGGCCGATGGAGCCGCCCGCGTCACCGGCGAGGTGCAGGTCATCGTCACGACGACCGGGCCGGCCGCGCTCAACGCACTCACCGCCCTGCTGCAGTCCTTCACCGATTCCGTGCCCGTCCTCCTCATCACCCCCGGCATGCCGTTGACCCACCCCGGCCGCGGGAACGGACTCCTGCACGAAGTGCGCAACCAGTCCGCGGCCCTCTCGGCGGTACTGACCGAGGTCATGCGGGTCACGAGTCCCGGCGAGGTGTCGCTGGCAGTCGGGCAGTCACTGTCGGCGATGCGTTCAGGCCGGACCCGCCCGGCCGCCATCGAGATCCCTCTCGATCTCATCGAAATCGCCGGCCCGGGCACGCTCCATCCGTCCTTGGCCCGGGCGCTGCCGGCTCCCGTGGCCCCCGAGATCGAGGCCGCAGCCGAGGCGATCGCCTCCTCCCAGCGCCCGCTCATCATCGCCGGGGCCGGAGCACACGGAGCAGGAGCGGAGGTCGCCGCTCTGGCCGAGTCACTCGGAGCGGGAATCGTCCTGTCCTCGAACGCGAAGGGACTCGTCGATGACCGCGCCGAGACCACCATCGGCGCCGTCGGGGTCCTCGAGCTGCTTCCCGAACTCACAAGCGATGCCGATGCGGTCATCGCGATCGGTACGGAACTGGCACCCAGTGACTTCTGGCCGGAACCCCTGCCGCTGCCCGACACCGTGGTGCGCATCGACATCGACGAAGTGCAGATGCTCACGAACGCGACCGTCACCCATCCGGTCCTCGCCGCCGCGAAGAACGCGACAGCGGCCCTGAACGAACAAGTGTCAGCGCTGCGGACGGAGTCCGCGACCGCCGCCGCACGGAACTGGACGGCCGGCTGGAGGAGCAGGGCCGCCTCGGCGATGGAAACCGACGGCCGACCTTGGGCCGATCTGTCGGCCGCACTCACAGCGTTCGCGGAATCGGACACCTCACTGCTCTTCGTCGCAGCGGATTCGACGATGGCCTGCTATTACGGGGTGCAGACCGGGTGGAAAGCTCGATCCGGTGACCGGTTCCTCTACCCGGCCGGGGCGGGCACGCTCGGTTACGCGCTGCCCGCCGGCATCGGTGCGAAACTCGCTGCTCCGCAGGCCAGAGTGGTCGCGGTGGAAGGCGATGGGGGATCGATGTTCACGATCGCCGAACTCGCCGCGGCCGTGCAGGCGGGCGTGCGGATGTGCCTCATCGTCGTCGATAACGGCGGGTACGGGGAGATCCGCAATGAGATGGAGGACCGCGGGGACACTCCGTCAGGGGTGAAGCTCACCGGGCCGGATTTCCCGGCACTCGCGCAGGCGATGGGGGCACGCGGAATCCACGTCGACGGCGCGGACGCGCTGCTGGCCGCGCTCAGCGAGGCGGAGACAGCGGTCGGCCCGACGCTCATCCACATCACCGAGGATTCCCGGGCCGGAGCGGACATGCTCGACTGACCGGGGACGAGGGACGTCGGCCGGGCGCAGTGAGGCGCCCGACCTCCACTGACACTTCGAAGGAGAACTGATGAGCTACACACCTTGGCCGCTGAGCGATGAACAGCATGACATCCTCGACCTCGTGCGCGGATTCGCCCACGACACGATCCGCCCGGCCGGTCGCCGCGTCGACGAGGCCGATACCGAATCGCCCGTCGACATCTTTGCGGCGGCAGCACGGCTCGGGATCACCGACTTCATGATTCCCGAGGAATACGGCGGCGGCGGATTCACCGATGTCTTCACTCAGTGCCTTGTCCAGGAACAGCTGTGCTTCGGGGATCCGGGCATCGGGAACTTCGTGTGTTCGAACGGCTTCTTCGCCGACCCGATTCTCGCATTGGGCACGCCGGAGCAGAAGGAGGAGTGGCTGCGCCCGCTGACTGGAGCAGACCCGAAGATCACGGCGCTGGCCACGACCGAACCCGGATCCGGATCGGACTCGGCTTCGATCATCACCCGGGCGGATGCCGTCGACGGCGGATACGTGCTCAACGGGCAGAAAGCCTGGATCTCGAACGCGGGACTCGCGAACTTCTACGTCGTCTTCGCCAAGACCGACTCGAGCCGGCGCTCTCGCGGAATCAGCGCATTCCTGCTGCCCAGGGAGACCGAGGGGATGGAGTTCGGTGCGTCGATGAAGAAGATGGGACAGCGAGCCATCGTGTGTCGGGAGATCTTCTTCTCCGACGCATTCGTGCCCATGTCGGGCCGCCTCGGCGAGGAGGGGCAGGGCTTCTACGGACTCATGCGCACCTTCGACATCTCTCGGGTGGTGCTCGGTGCCGCGGCGCTCGGCACGGCACGGGCGGCCTTCGAATATGCGCGTGACTATGCGCGGGAGCGCACGCAGTTCGGGACGAAGATCATCGATCATCAGGCCGTCGCGTTTCGGCTGGCGGACATGTCCTCGCGGATCGATGCGGCGTGGCTGCAGGTGCTCAATGCGGCGCGGATGCTCGACGCCGGCGATGCCGTTGATCGACAGCGGATGACGGCCGCGGCGGCGATGGCGAAGCTGAACGCCTCGGAGACGGCCATGTTCTGCACCTGGGCGGCCGTGCAGACCCTCGGCGGATGGGGGTATTCGCGAGAGCATCCCGTCGAGCAGTGGATGCGCGATGCCAAGCTCGAGGAGATCGAGGAGGGCACCTCGGACATCATGCGGCTGCTCATCTCACGCAACCTCGGGTGAAGGTGTCTTGAGCGATCTCGGGCGGAGGTGTCTTAAGCAATCGCGGGCGGGGAAGTGATCCCGTCACCGCGCGTCATATGGAATAGGATGACGGATCCCCTTGTTGTCCGAGATGAGACCCTGGGATAGGGTCGAAATGAAGCCACCGATGTGGTGGTCATCAAATCTGATCAGGAGGAATCTCATGGCTGAGCAGTACACACTTCCGGAACTGCCCTACGACTACTCCGCTCTTGAGCCGCACATCTCGGCTCGCATCATGGAGCTGCACCACGACAAGCACCACGCCACCTACGTCAAGGGCGCCAACACCGCCGTTGAGCAGCTGGCCGAAGCTCGCGAATCCGGCAACCTCGCCGCTGTGCCGAAGCTGACGCGCGACCTCGCGTTCAACCTGGGCGGTCACGTCAACCACTCGATCTTCTGGAACAACATGTCCCCGGACGGTGGAGACAAGCCGGTCGGTGAACTCGCCGCAGCCATCGACGACCAGTTCGGTTCGTTCGACAAGTTCCGCGAGCACTTCACTACCGCGGCCACCACGATCCAGGGCTCCGGCTGGGCTGTCCTCGTCTACGATCAGCTCGGCGGTAACCTCTTCATCGAGCAGCTCAAGGACCAGCAGTCCGACATCCAGCTCGGCGGCACCCCGGTTCTGCAGCTCGACATGTGGGAGCACGCCTTCTACCTCGACTACCAGAACGTCAAGCCCGACTACGTCAAGGCTTGGTGGAACATCGTCAACTGGGCAGACGCCGGCGCACGCTTCGACCGCGCAGTCGCTCAGACCAAGGGCCTCCTCCTCGGCTGACACTAATTGCTACCTGACGGCGGCCCAGCAACCTCGCGCGAGGTTGCTGGGCCGCCGTCAGGTTGTTTGAGACCACGGAGCGGGCGCTGGCGGACCGGCGACTGCGGATAAGGTGGCCGGATGAGCGCAATTCTCCGACCCTGGCAGTCAGGCGCTTCGGGTGATGCCGAGGCGTTGGCTGAGGTGTATGAGCGGGCCGATGACGCACTGCTCAGCAACATCCCCGACGACCGCACGATCGGTGGTGCCCGGACATGGCTGGAGACCATCACCGACGCCGAGGCAGCCGGTGACCTCTGCGCTCGGGCGATCATTGATGACGGTGATCGTTCAGGGCGACGAATCCTTGGAAATGTCATGGCCTCCGGGATCGAACGCCGGCACTCGAGCGCGTGGATCTCCTATTGGTCGGTGGCCGAGGCCCGCGGCCAGGGCCTGGTATCGGCGGCGCTGCGCAGCCTCGTCGACCTCCTCCACGACGAACTCGGGATCCACCGGCTCGAACTTGGCTACCGAGTGAACAATCCGGCCTCGGCCGCAGTCGCCAGGAATGCGGGCTTCATCGTCGAAGGCCGCGAACGAGAGAAGCTTCTCTACGACGGCATCCGCTACGACACCGAGGTCTGCGCTCGGCTGAGTGGAGACCCGCGGCACCGTGGACCGCGCATACCGTTCGACGCACCTCATTGACCCCGCATCGTCCCCTCCAGAACTACCTGACGGCGGCCCAGCAACCTCGCGCCAGGTTGCTGCGCCGCCGTCAGGTAGTAATTGGGAGTGTTCGGATGGTCACTGGATGTGAAGAGACCCGTTCAGGGTCGCTAGACTGACTGGCGGAGATCGTTTCGGTCGTCTCGCCTCGGCCCGACCGGCACACCTCGCAGGGATCATCGCACAAGGAGTCAGCAGCATATGAGCATTCGCGTAGCCGTCATCGGAGCCAAGGGTCGGATGGGATCCCACGCCGTCGATGCGATCAACGATGCCGAAGGACTCGAACTCGTCGCCGCACTCGGCAGCAGCGATTCGCTGGAGACCCTGATCGAGCAGAACATCGACGTCGCCGTCGAACTCACCGTGCCCAAATCCACCGAGGACAATGTCACCTTCCTCGTCGAGAACGGCATCGACACCGTCGTCGGTACCACCGGCTGGGACAACGACCGTCTGGCCCAGCTCGAAGCCACACTGAAGAACCACCCGAAGACCGCGGTGCTCATCGCCCCGAACTTCTCGATCGGTGCCGTCCTGGCCATGCGCTTCGCCGAGCTCGCGGCCCCCTACTTCGACTCGGCCGAAGTCGTCGAGATCCACCACACCCGCAAACTCGACGCCCCGTCCGGCACGGCGAACCACACGGCCCAGCGCATCGCCGCCGCCCGCAATGCCGCCGGACTGCCCGCCGTTCCCGACTCCACCGAATCTGATCCGCAGGGTGCACGCGGCGCCATCATCGACGGAATCCACGTCCACGCCATCCGTCAGCAGGGCATGAACGCCCACGAGGAGATACTCTTCGGCTCGGACGGCGAAGCCCTGACCATCCGCACGGACTCGCACTCCACCTCGGCGTTCATGCCCGGCATCGTCACCGCCGTGCGATCCATCGCTGATTACACGGGGCTCATCCACGGCCTCGAGAACATGCTCGACCTCTGATGTCGAAGGCCAAGATCGGAGCGATCATCGTCTCCGTCGTCCTCGTCTTCTACTTCGTCCTCATGGGACAGCGGGCGTGGATCCTCGTCCGCGAACCCGCGATGATCCCCAAGATCATGGGTATCGCCCTGTTCGTCCTGCCCGTCATCGGTGCGTGGACGCTCATCGTCGAACTCGTCTTCGGCGCCCGTACGGAGAAGCTCGCGCGTATCCTCGGCGAGGAAGGCGGACTGCCCGTCGACGACCTGCCCAGGACGCCGGGCGGGAAGATCATCCGCGAGGCCGCCGATAGGGAATTCGTGAAGTACCAGGCCGAAGCCGAGGCCGCCCCCGAGGACTGGCGATCCTGGTTCCGGCTCTCGTGCGCCTACGATGCCAGCGGCGACCGGAAACGGGCGCGGGCCACGATGCGCAAATCGATCAGCCTCTTCCGGGAAGGTCAGAAGCTGGGTGCTTAGGTCCCGGCGACGCCACCCTGATGATGCCCGCGATCCCGCCTTCCAACGGGCCGCGGCTGCTGACAACCAACTTCCACAGCAGAGGCAGCAGCACGAATGTGAGTGCGTGGATGACGAACTCGAGAGTCTGCTCGCCAGCAGTTGCGGATTCCTCCAACGGATCGCCGACGATCTGAGACCTCGTGATCTCCAACAGCACGACGTGCGCCGAATACACGCTCAACGGCATCGATCCCGGAGCCGACAGCGGTGCGAGCACCCATGACTGGCGACCCAAGAGCGCTGCAGCGGCCTGGCAGGCAGCGATCGTCATCACCGCGATTCCACCCGTGGAGAGCAGATCGAACGGCGTTCCCGAATGCGGTCCCGCGATCGCCAGCCACCACCACGACGTCGCCGGAGTGACCCCGTAGCTGCCGGTGAACAGTGCCGCCGTGAGATCCGTGCCCCACATCTGCGAAACCTCCACGAGCGCGTCATCACCGCCGAAGACATTGAGCAGAATCCACGAGGCACCGCGTCCGACGACGAAGAGCCCGAGTCCGGCGGTGAACAGCGCGAGTAGGTGGCGTCCGATGTCGAGCTTCGCCACGGCCATGCCGAGCAGAATGTACGACAGCCACTGCAGCACCGGGTAATAGCCGGTGAGGAAGAGGTCGGTGAGCATCGTCCCCGGCGTCGCGAAGTCGAAGAAGCCCATCGGCAGGTAGCTCGGTTCGAGGAAGAACGTCGAACGCACCCACATCGACACGACGGGGGAGACGACCATCCAGACCCCGGCGATCGCGAACAGTACTCCCGCGCGCAGCCGCAGGAAGAACAGGGCGAGGGCGAACATGATCCCGTAGTTGACGAGGATGACCGCGAGCAGTCCGGAGATCGACCCGAGGCAGAGCCCGATGAGGACGATGGCCGCCGCCCGGATGAGCACGCTCGGTGCCGCATCGCGCAACCGCCCCGACACCGCCATCCGGGATCGGGTCGCGAGGACGAGGGAACAGCCGGCGAGGACCGCGAACAGAGCCGAGGCGCGCCCGGCGAAGACCGCCGCCCAGGTCGGCATCCCCGTCTCGTCGCCGAGCGCGAAGATGTGCGTGACCATCATCGCCAAGAGCGCGATCCCGCGGGCGACATCGAGTCCGATGAGCCGACCGTCAGGGCTGAGACGACGGGCAACCCTCGCCGAGGTGGCCCTGGAGTCCGCGTCGTGCGCTCGGTGAGGTTTCGCCGGGTGAGAGCTCATGGAACGATTCTCACACGACTTCACTTCTGCGCGCCCTCCCGCGTACGCTCCCGGGGTATCTTTATGCCATGACCTTCAACCCGAACGCCGATATCAGCGGCAACAGGACGAGCAAACGCGGTCGCAACACCGCGATCGTCGGCGGTGGCGGCGTGGGCATCGTCGGCCTGCTCGTCTTCCTCATCGGACCGCTGCTCGGCGTTGATGTCACCGGACTGATGGGCGGCATCACCCCTGACGATGGCAGCCAGAACCAGTCGAGCGGGACGAGCATGTCCCAGTGCGATACGGGTGAGGATGCGAACACGAACATCGACTGTCGAATGGCCGGAGCACAGGTCGTCCTCGATGACTACTGGGCACAGCAGGTCGACGGCTACGAACCGCCGGCGATGACACTGGTCGACGGTCAGACGTCGACCGGCTGCGGGACCGCATCGAACCAGGTCGGACCCTTCTACTGCCCGGCCGATCAGGGCGTCTACATCGACCCGAGCTTCTTCGACATTCTGCGTCAGCAGTACGGTGCCTCGGCCGATGAGCTCGCCCAGCTCTATATCGTCGGCCACGAATGGGGCCACCACATCCAGAACATCACGGGCGTGATGAGCGAGCACCCGAACAACGGCACGGGTCCGGAGAGCAACGGCGTGCGCACCGAACTCCAGGCCGACTGCTACGCCGGTGCCTGGCTGGGCAAGGTCACCACTCTCACCGACGACAACGGCACTCCGTATCTCGAAGAACCCTCCAAAGAACAGCTCGACGACGCCCTCAATGCGGCCTTCGTCGTCGGCGACGACCACATCCAAGAGGAGTCCGGCTTCGTCAATCCGGAATCGTTCACCCACGGCTCGAGCAAGCAGCGCCAGAAATGGTTCACCACCGGATACAACGAGGGCCTGAGCAGCTGCGACACCTTCGCAGTCTCCGGCAGCGAGCTATGACTGACGGTTCAGTCCGACAGCAATCGAGCCGACCCCATCGGCGGTCGGCACTTCGTGAGCCCACCCTTGCCGCCGTTCGTCATACGGTGATATGAATAACTGAGGCAGCCCCATCGAGGGCGGCCGCCCAGCCCCACCCGACGAACTGATCAAGGACGATCATGTCTCAGCTGTTCCCACACCTCTTCGAACCCATCACCATCGGCTCCACGGCGATCCGCAATCGCATCGTGTCCTCCGGCCATGACACCGTCCTCGACGATCACGGCCACATCGGCGACGACCTCGTCGCCTACCATGAGGCCCGCGCGAAAGGCGGAGCCGGACTCATCGTCCTCCAGGTCTCCGGTGTCCACGAAACCGCCCGCTACACCAGCCACGTCCTCATGGCCACCGACGAATCCTCCGTCCCCGGCTACCAGAACGTCGCCGAGGCGGTCCACCGCCACGGAGCAACGATCTTCGCCCAGCTCTTCCACCCCGGCCGAGAAGTCATGGACGGCGAGCGCGGCATGGCAGCACGGGCCAAGGCCCCGAGCGACGAACCGCAGGAACGCTTCAAAGTCGTCCCCGAGTCTCTGACCACCGCTGAGGTCAGAGACATCATCGCCGGCTACGGACATGCCGCGAAACGCATCGCCGACTCCGGAATCGACGGCGTCGAGATCGTCGCCAGCCACGGTTACCTGCCCATCCAATTCTTCAACCCCTCCGTCAACACCCGCGCCGACGACTACGGCGGCAGCCCGGAGAACCGTCGCCGGTTCCTCACCGAGGTGGCCCAGACCGTCCGTCAGTCAGTCGGCCCTGATGTCGTGGTGGGCGTGCGGATCTCCGGTGAGGAGAAGACCGAGGACGGCCTCGTCGCCACCGAGATCCTCGACCTCATCGAACACCTCGATTCCCTGACCACCGACGGCGTCGACTGCCTCGACTACTTCTCGATCACCGCCGGCGATTCCTCCACTCTGCAGGGCGCCGTCCACATCGTGCCCTCGATGCAGATCGACCCCGGCTATGCCGCGGACCTGTCCGAGCAGGTCAAGAAGATCACCGACAAGACCGTCATGGTCGCCGGCCGCATCAACCAACCCCACGAAGCCGAAGCCGCGATCGCCGAGGGCCGCACCGATATGGCGATCATGACCCGCGCGATGATCTGCGACCCCGAAATCGCGAACAAGTCCAAATCCGACAAGGTCGATGAGATCCGCGCCTGCATCGGCTGCAACCAAGCCTGCATCGGCCACTTCCAACAGGGTGTGCCGATCTCGTGCATCCAATACCCCGAATCCGGCCGGGAACTCACCTTCCTTCCCCGACCGACGGTGCGCACACGACGCAAGATCCTCGTCATCGGCGGGGGACCGGCCGGACTCAAGGCCGCCGCGGTCGCCGCCGAACAGGGCGATGACGTCGTCCTGTGCGAAAGGGAGCCCCACCTCGGCGGGGCGGTTCTCCTGGCTCAGGAACTGCCGTATCGGTCCGAATTCGGGGGAGCGGCGACGAACCTCACCGCCGAGGCGGCCCGCGCCGGCGTCGACATCCGCACCTCCGTACCGGCCACCCAGGACCTCATCACCGAGGTGGCCCCCGACCACCTCATCATCGCCACGGGAGCCGAACAGCGCATGCCTGCCCTCGAGATCGCCGACGATGCGCTCGTCATCGGGGCTCGCGACTATCTGCGAGAGCCCCCGGATCTTCCGCCCGGACGCGTGCTCGTCACGGACTGGAAGGGCGACTGGATCGGACTCGGCATCGCCCTGCGGCTGGCCGAGGCCGGGCGGCACGTGAGCTTGGCGACGGCGGCGAACTTCGCCGGTGCCGCGATCCAGCAGTACACGCGCACCCTGCTCGTGTCCCAAGCGCTGCGGACCGGTCGGGTGCAATTCGTTAACGACGCTCGCCTCGTCGGCGTCGATGCCGACACCGGTTACCTGCAGTCCACCCTCTGCGAGGTCGTCCACGAGGTCGACGGCGTCGCCGCGACGATCGTCTCCGGTGCACCGCGATCGGTGCCGGTCGACCTCGACTTCGGGACCGCCTCGGTGACGGTGATCGGCGACGCCCTGGCCCCGCGCACGGTCGAGGAAGCCGTGTACGAAGGACTGACCGCGGCCACCGCCCTGGCCGAACGACGAGAATCGGTCACGGCATGAGCCCCCGTCCGGCTCAGCCGCCCGAGCAGGCCGAGGCGAAGAAGTTCGCGATCATCCAGGCGACCCTCGACGCCATCGTCGCCAAAGGTCCCGCCGCGGTCCGGCTCGGGGACGTGGCGAAAGCAGTCGGCATGTCCATCGGCACCGTGCAGTACTACTTCGAGTCCCGGAACGACCTGCTCGCCCAGGCGTTCTCCTTCCACACCGCGACGGTGCTGCTGCACCTCGAGGAGATGGCGAAGCCGGGCGATGATCCGCGCGGTCGAATGTCTCGCTATCGCCTGCACGATGCGTTCGCGGCTGTCCATGGGGTGGGAATGCACGAGCAGCGGTCGCGGATCTGGCTCGAACTCGTCACCGCCGCTCGCACGGACGGAGGCCTGCAGAACTGTGTCGATGCCGTGTTCGACGGATGGCGGAAGCTGTTCCGGACGATCGTCGACGATGGGCTGAAGAGGCACGAATTCGGGCTCTTCCAGCTCTCCGCCGCCGAGGTGGTCGACACGTTCGTCGCCATCATCGACGGTTTCGACCTGGCCACCGTCGCCGGTCACGGTCCCGATCCGTCCACGATGACGCGGATCCTCATCGAGACCGCGGACCGCCTGCTCGAAGGGTAGGGGGCACCGCGCCCGCGCGACGGGTGGGCGCGGCCGTCTCACAGCCGCGCGATCGTCTCCACGTCTTCGCCGAACTCCCGGGCAGTCGCCTCGGACACCGTCGCCCGCGTCGCCCGTAGTGCCTCGAGATAGTCATCGGTCGAAAGCACATCAGACCGGGAGGCGATATCGACGTGCTGCTGTCGCAGCTACGAGGCCAGCGCTTCCTGCGAAGCACGCCGGGCAGCATATTCGATATCGGCCGGGGTCAGACCGTCACTGGCATTGACGAGCACGTCGAGATCGACACCGGCGATCGTGTGCTCGGGAATGTAGCGCGACCAGATCGCCTCCCTGGCGGTGGCATCGGGCAACCCGATGGGAATGACGTAGTCGAAGCGCCCGTGCCGCAGGAACGCCGCATCGAGGGCACGGACGAAGTTCGTCGCACAGATGAGCAGCCGACCCTCCCGATCTCGAAACTGACCGACCTGCTTGAGCAGCTCATTCGTCACACCCTGCGTCGGCGACGGCGGCTCACCCCCGCGCTTCGACGCGATCTCCTCGACCTCATCGATGTGGCGGGCAGGGCTCAAGAGTAGACGATCGAGCGGCTGCAGGTGTGATCCGTCTCTCAACGTGACCGCACGGGCACCGCAGGCGAGGCGAACGACACCCGCAACGCGGGTGGACCACTGCACTCATGAGAGGACGTGGGCGCTATCCTGGTTCTATGGCGATTCTCGGTGACCAGGCAGCAGCGACTGCCATTGACGCGTTCGGTTCCGTCGGCACTGCAATGGTGACTCCATTCAAGCGCGACGGCAGCATCGACTATGCGTCCGTGGAGAAGGTGGCGAACCACCTCGTCGAGCTCGGCAACGACATGCTCGTCGTCTCCGGCACCACCGGCGAATCTCCGACGACGACCGACGACGAGAAGGTCGAACTCATCCGCGTCGTCCGCGGTGTCATCGGCAAGCGGGCGAAGATCGTCGCCGGCACCGGCAACAACGTCACCGCACACACCATCGACCTCTCCCGCCGCTCGGCCGATGCCGGAGCCGACGGGATCCTACTCGTCACCCCGTACTATTCGAAGCCGACCCAACCGGCGATCGAAGCCCATATGCGCGCGGCCGCCGACTCCACCGACCTGCCGGTCATGCTCTATGACATTCCCGGCCGTGCCGGTGCCCCGATCATCACGGACACCCTGCTGCGACTCTCGGACCACCCGAACATCCTCGCGGTCAAGGACGCCAAGGGCGACCTCTTCGCCTCCTCGTTCGTGATGAACAACTCCTCGCTCGTGTACTACTCCGGCGAGGACGCCCTCAACCTGCCGCTGCTGTCGCTCGGCGCGCTCGGACTCGTGTCCGTGGCCGGACATGTCTGCTCGGACCGGTTCGCCGCCATGGTCTCCGCAGTGGCGAACAACGACCTCAACACCGCACGCACCCTTTCCCGCGACACCGCGGACGTGGTGGATGCGCTCATGAACCACATGCCGGGAGTGATCTCGGCGAAGGCCGCTCTGCAGGCCCAAGGAATACTCGACAACCGCGACGTGCGTATGCCGCTGCTCCCAGCTGATGAGGAGCAGATGGCGTTCGTCGCCGCCCAATTGACCAGGAGTGGTTACCTCAGTGAATAATGCATTGACCCAAGAACTGTCCCTCCCGCCGAAGATGGACAGAGAAGCCGTCCGCATCGTCGCGCTCGGCGGACTCGGCGAAGTCGGCCGCAATATGACCGTCTTCGAATACCACGGCAAACTCCTCATCGTCGACTGCGGTGTGCTCTTCCCCGAAGAGGACCAGCCCGGCGTCGACCTCATCCTCCCCGATTTCTCGTACCTCGACGACCGCCTCGATGACATCATCGGCCTCGTGCTGACCCACGGCCACGAAGACCACATCGGTGCCGTTCCCTACCTGCTGCGTCGCAAGGGCGACATCCCCATCCTCGGATCGCAGCTGACCATCGCGCTCATCGAAGCCAAGCTCAAAGAGCACCGCATCAAGCCCATCACCCGTGTGGTGAAGGAAGACGACGTCGACCAGCTCGGTCCCTTCGACCTCGAATTCGTCGCCGTCAACCACTCGATCCCCGACGCATTGGCCGTGTTCATCCGCACCGGCGCCGGCAACATCCTGCACACCGGTGACTTCAAGATGGATCAGCTGCCGCTCGACGGCCGCATCACCGACCTCCGCGCCTTCGCCCGCCTCGGCGAAGAGGGCGTCGACCTGTTCATGACGGACTCGACGAACGCAGAGGTCCCAGGCTTCACTGCGCTGGAGAAGGACATCGGCCCCGTGCTCGAGAACCTCTTCGGCACCGCCGAACGCCGCATCATCGTCGCCTCGTTCTCCTCCCACGTCCACCGTGTGCAGCAGGTGCTCAACGCCGCCACGGCGCATGGTCGCAAGGTGGCCCTCGTCGGCCGGTCCATGGTGCGCAATATGAAGATCGCCGAAGACCTCGGATACCTCAACGTGCCTGCCGGAACGCTCATCGACATCAAGAAGGTCGACGACTTCCCCGAGGATCAGATCGTCCTCATGTGCACCGGCTCCCAGGGTGAGCCGATGGCCGCCCTGTCCCGCATGGCCAACCGCAGCCACCGCGTCGACGTGGGCGACGGCGACACAGTCATCCTCGCCTCCTCGCTCATCCCGGGCAATGAGAACTCCGTGTTCAAGGTCATCAACGGCCTCATGAAACTCGGCGCCCGCGTGATCTCGAAGGCCGATGCGAAGATCCACGTGTCCGGCCACGCCTCCGGCGGCGAGCTGCTCTACTGCTACAACATCGTCAAGCCCCGCGGCGTCATGCCCGTCCACGGCGAGTGGCGCCACCTGCTGGCCAACGCCCGTCACGCCGAGGCGACCGGAGTCGACCCGAACAATATCGTGCTGGCCGATGACGGCTGGGTCGTCGACCTCAAGGACGGTCATGCCGAGGTCGTCGGCGCCGTCGACTGCAACTACGTCTTCGTCGACGGTTCCTCGGTCGGTGAGATCACCGAGGCGGACCTCAAGGATCGCTTGGTCCTGTCCGGTGAGGGCTTCGTGACGATCTTCATGGCCGTGAACTCGCAGACGAAGTCGCTCATCGCCGGACCCGAGATCCACGCCCGCGGTGTGGCCGAGTCCGATGACGTCTTCGACTCGATCGTCCCGAAGGTCCAGAAGGCCGTCGAGGATGCCCTGCGTGACGGCACCACTGATCAGTACCAGCTGCAGCAGGTGGTGCGCCGCACCGTCGGCCGCTGGGTGTCCTCGAAGCTGCGCCGCAAGCCGATGATCGTCCCCATGGTCGTCATCGTCTGAGACCCAGTCTTCGAGCGGCTCCGTCGGCGGTCGGCTCGGCTGTCGGTCTGCTGCACCGACGAAACCGCGAACGCCCGCAGGTGCCTGAAGGTCCTGCGGGCGTTGTCGCGTTCTGGGTGAATCGCCTTTTGATCGGCGCATCGCGTTTGAACCCGATGCCTGGATCAGAAGGCGATGACTCCGGCGGCAGTCCGCTCCGGGCGGTGTCGCCTGGGGCAGATCCGCCTCGAAATCCCGATGGAAATCGCGGAGGATCCACCCGCAGGAAGCAACTGCTGAGCGCAGCGCTCAGGAGCGGGCGGTGGGCTCCTGCTCGTCGTCGATGTCAGAGCCTCCGCCAGCCGCTCCGCCGCTGACTCCGTCCACAA
This sequence comes from Brevibacterium sp. JSBI002, assembly GCF_026013965.1. Classification (NCBI taxonomy): domain Bacteria; kingdom Bacillati; phylum Actinomycetota; class Actinomycetes; order Micrococcales; family Brevibacteriaceae; genus Brevibacterium; species Brevibacterium sp. JSBI002. Next base: position 2,400,917 of record NZ_CP110341.1, on the reverse strand, counting down.
CGGCCGCGCTGGTCGCGCCGCCTCCAACACCTTCCTCGAGCCCCGGCAGGGGCTTGCCCGGGGAGCGGCGGATCATCACCACGACCACGGCGAGGCCGATGATGATCGCGGTGAGGACGACGGTGCCCGCGTTGAAGCCCAGCCCGTTGAGTCCGATGAACGCCAGAGCGCCCGCAGTCAGCGAATAGACGAGCATCGGGATCGCCGTCCGCCGGATGAGCTCGCCTTCCCGACCGATGAGCCCCACCGTCGCCGAGGCGGCCACGACGTTGTGGACGGCCACCATATTTCCAGCGGCGCCACCGACCGCCTGAGCCGCGACCACGGTCTCGGGGCTGGCCGCGCCGATCGCGGTGCCGGTGGAGAACTGGAACTGCGAGAACATGACGTTCGAGACGGTGTTCGACCCTGCCACGAATGCACCCAGCGCACCGGCGAACGGGGCGAACAGCGGCCAGGCGTCGCCGACTGAGCTGGCGGCCGCCTCGGCGAGAGTGACCGGCATCGAATCCAGGCCCGCCCCGTTGTAGTCGGCACCGGAGTTGATGAACACGCGCACCAGCGGCAGGGAACACAGCAGGGCAACGGCCGCGCCGGCGATCTGCGAACCGGCGATCTGCCACGAGCCTGCCACCTGCTTCCTCGTCATCCGGTGGATGAAGTACGTCAGCCCGCATGCGAGGACGAAGATGGCCCCCGGCGACCACAGCAGATCCATGTTCTGACTGATCGGGGTGCCGAAGATGTTATCGATCTTGATCACGGCTGGACCGGTGAGGAACTCCTTGATCGCGGGCACATTGCGCGTGATGAGAAGCAGAGCGACGACGATGAGATAGGGCGACCAGGCGCGGGCCAGCGACATCTTCTTCGTCAGCTGCGCCTTCTCCTTGTTCGGGTCGACCGTGCCCATCCAG